>DASYGK010000067.1:0-18426 GCA_035999905.1 Gaiellaceae bacterium
CGGCCGACGACGACGCCGTCGATCCCGAGCTCACGGATCGCGGCGACGTCGGCTGCGTCGCGGATCCCCGCGGCGGCGAGGATCGAGCCGCCGAACGCGGCACGCACCTCGCGAAGCAGGTCGAGATCGGGGCCCGACCGGGCGCCGTCGCGGTCGATCGCCGTGCACACGATGTTCGCGACGCCGGCGGACGTGCAGCGCTCGAGCGCGGCGTGCGTCGTCAGGCCGCCCGACTCGAGCCAGCCCGCGGTGCGCACGACGCCGTCCGCCACGTCGATCGACACGACGAGCGCGTCGCCGAGCTCCGCGACGAAGTCTTCGAGCGGCAGCGCGCCGAACGCCGCCGTCCCGACGATCACGCGCGCGACGCCTGCGTCTGCGAGAGCGCGCGCGTCGGCGACCGAACGCACGCCGCCGCCGAGCTGAACGGGCACCGGCGCGGCCGCCTCCGCGACGGCGTGCGCGAGCTCCCTCGGAGCGCCGCCGTCGCGCGCCGCGCCGAGCGCGACGACGTGGACGAGCGGGGGAGAGGTCGCCGCTGCCCGCCGGACGAGCTCGAGCGGGTCGCCGGCATCGACCTCGATACGGGCGTAATCGCCCTGGTAGAGCCGAACTGCGCGGCCGTCGAGGACGTCGACGGCCGGGACGATTGCGAATGTGCGTAACACCGTGTTAGCATGCTAACACGATGGCATCAGCGGAGCACACGGAGCTCTTCCAGGCAATCGCCTCGATGAAGACTCCCGAGGAGACGGCGCACCTGCTGCGTGATCTCTGCACGATCTCCGAGCTCGACGCGATGGCGCACCGCTGGCAGGTGGCGCAACTGCTCGACGAAGGGCTGCCGTACCTCGAGGTCGCGAAGCGGGCGCATGCGTCGACGACGACCGTGACGCGCGTCGCGCAGTGGCTGCGCCGCGGCGAGGGCGGCTACACGCTCGCGCTTCGCCGGCGCAAGAAGCGGCGCGCATGAGAATCGCCGTCCCTTCGAAGGGCCGCCTGCGCGAGCCGGCGATCCAGCTCTTGCACGACGCCGGGCTCGGTCCCGAGACGCCGGGTGATCGTGCGCTCGCGTTCCCCTGCCGCAACGCGCCGGTCGAGGCACTGCTCGTGCGCGCCGACGATGTTCCCGAGTACGTGCAGGACGGTGTCGTCGACTGCGGCATCACGGGCCTCGACATCGTGCGCGAGCGCAAGGCGAACATCAGCGAGCTGCTGCAGCTCGGCTTCGGCGCCTGTTCGCTCGAAGCCGCCGTGCCGCAGGAGTCGCGGGCACAGACGCTCGAAGACCTCGGCGGCGTGCGCGTCGCGACGAGTTTCCCGCGCCTCGCGCGCGAGCTGCTGCCCGGGCCGATCGAGCTCGTCGACGTGCACGGCTCCGTCGAGCTCGCGCCTCGCCTCGGGCTCGCCGATGCGATCGTCGACCTCGTCTCGAGCGGCAGCACGCTGCGCACGAACGGGCTGCGCTCGATCGCGGTGCTTCTCCAGTCGGAGGCGGTGCTCATCGGCGCGAAGGAGCCGAATGCGGACGCGGTGCAGCTCGCGGGCGTCTTCCGCAGCGTCGTCGACGCGCGCGCGGCGCGCTACCTCATGCTGAACGCGCCCGAGGAGGCGCTCGACGCGATCTGCGCGCTCGTGCCCGGCTCACGCGCGCCGAGCGTCCTCCCGCTCGCGGAGCCGGGCATGGTCGCAGTGCACAGCGTCATCCCCGCGACCGACGTGTGGCACCTGCTGCCGGCGCTCGAGGCAGCCGGCGCGTCGTCGATCCTGCTCGTGCCCGTCGAACGGATGCTCGGATGAACGGCACCGTCGCGGAGATCGTCGCCGACGTTCGCGCGCGGGGCGACGAAGCGCTGACCGAGTGGGCGATCGAGCTCGACGGCGTCGCTCCGGCGCGCGCCGAAGCGGAGCCGGGGCTCCCCGAGGACGCCGTGCTCGCGCTCGCCGACCGCGTCCGCCGATGGCACGAGGCGCAGCGGCCCGCCGACCTGCGCGTCGAGATCGAGCCGGGCGTCGAGCTCGAGCGGCGCTGGACGCCGCTCGCGTCCGCCGGCATCTACGTGCCGCGCGGGCTCGTCTCGACGCTGGTCATGTGCGCGGTGCCGGCGCTGGCCGCAGGCGTCGAGCGCATCGTCGTCGTCACACCGCCTGGCGGCGCGGGTCTCGTCGCCGCCGCCGCGGAGCTGCTCGGCGTCGGCGAGGTGTGGGCGGTCGGCGGGCCGCACGCGATCGCGGCGCTCGCGTACGGCACGGAGACGATCGCGCGCGTCGACAAGATCGCCGGCCCCGGCAACGCGTTCGTGAACGAGGCGAAGCTGCTCGTCTCGCGCGACGTCGCGATCGACCTGCCCGCAGGCCCGTCGGAGGTCGTCGTCGTGCTCGGCCGCGGCGGCGACGCGCACGTCGCCGAGCTCGAGCTCGCGGCGCAGGCGGAGCACGGCCGCGACGCGGTCTGCCGCACCGTCGACGGGGAGGACCTCGAAGCCGCGCTCGCCGAGATCGAGCGCATCGCGCCGGAGCACGTCGTCCTGCTCGGAGACGCGGAGTCGCTCGCGCCGCGCATCCGCAACGCCGGCGCGGTCTTCGTCGGCTCGAGCTCGCCGGTCGCGAGCGGCGACTACGCGACGGGCGGCAACCACGTGCTCCCGACGGGCGGCTGGGCGCGCATGGTCGGGGGCCTCGGCCTGGAGACCTTCCTCAAGCCGGTGACCGTCCAGCGGCTCACGCCCGCCGGGCTCGACCTCGTCCGTCCCACGGTGGAGGCGCTCGCGGCGGTCGAGGGCATGACCGCGCACGCGGCGGCGGTGCAGCGGTGAAGGCGCTCGACGCCGCGTTCCAGCCGTACCGTTGGGCGGCGACGACGGTCGAGCTCGCGCGGCGCGCGGGTATCGACCCCGTCGAGCTGCTCCGCTTCGACGGCAACGTGCCGCCCCTGCCGCTGCCGACCTCGCGCCCGGCGACTGTCGCCGCGGCGCTCGCGACCGTGAACGAGTATCCGCGCGGCCTCTATCCGGTGCTCACGCAGTCGATCGCCGACTACGCGGGCGTCGAGCCCGGGAACGTCGTGCTCGGCGCAGGAGCCGACGACCTGATCCTGCTCGTCGCGCGCGCGTTCGCCGGCCCCGGCGACGTCGTCGCGGTCGCCGACGAGCCGACGTACTCGCTCTACCGGGTCGCCGCGGAGCTCGCGGGCGCACGCGTCGGCGACGACGAGCCCGTGCTCACATACTGCTGCCGCCCGAACAACCCGACCGGTGCGCTCGACCCGCTTCCCGCCGCGCGTCCGCTCGTCGTCGACGAGGCGTACTGGGAATACAGCGGCGAGCCGGGAGCGGTCGGGCTGATCGACGACGGGGTGATCGTCCTGCGCACGTTCTCGAAGGCGTTCGCGCTCGCCGGTGCGCGCGTCGGCTACGCGCTCGCATCGGTCGAGACCGCTGCGGAGCTGAACGCGCGCCAGGCGCCCGCACCGGTCTCCTCGCTCTCGGCGGCGCTCGCGATCGCGGCGCTCGCGTCGCCGCCGGATCTCGCGCCGGTCGTCGAAGAGCGCGAGCGTCTGGCCGGCGAGCTGCGCGCGCTCGGCTTCGAGCCGCTCCCGTCGTACGGCAGCTTTCTGTTCGTACCCGTCGACGAGCCGCAGGCGCTCTTCGACCGGCTGCTCGCGCGCGGCTGTGCCGTGCGCGTGACCGAGCGCGGCGTGCGCATCACGGTGCACGACCGCGAGGACGACGACGTTCTCCTCGCGGCGTTCCGCGGCGAGGACCGGCCGAGCGCGCGTCGCGTGCGGCACGTGCGCGCGACGGCCGAGACGCAGCTGCGCGTCAGGCTGTCGCTCGACGGCGAGAGCCGCGTGCGCGTCGCGACCGGCGCCGGCCTCTACGACCACTTCCTCGAGCAGCTCGCGTTCCACGGCGGTCTCGACCTCATCCTCGAAGGGACGGGCGACGGAGAGACGGGTGCGCATCACACCGCGGAGGACGCCGCGATCGCTCTCGGCGAGGCGCTCGACCGCGCGCTCGGCGACCGCCGGGGCATCGCGCGTTACGGCGACGCGACCGTGCCGATGGACGACGCGCTCGCACGCGCGGCCGTCGACCTCGGCGGCCGGCGCGCCTCGGTGCTCGACCTCCAGCTCGACCCCGGGCTCGCGAAGCACATGCTCCAGAGCCTCGCCGACAGCGGACGCATGTGCATCCACGTCGAAGCGACGGGCGAGGACCCGCACCACGTCGCGGAGGCCGCGTTCAAGGCGGTCGGGCGCGCGCTGCGCGCCGCGCTTCGCCCCGAGGGCTCGCTCGTGCCCTCGACGAAGGGGATCCTGTGAACGTCGCGATCGCACGCTACGGCGCCGGCAACGTTCGCTCCGTCGAGCTTGCGGTGCAGCGGCTCGGTGCGACGGTCACGGCCGACCTCGAGACGGCGGATCTCGCGATCCTCCCCGGCGTCGGCTCCGCGCGCTCGTGCATGGACGGTCTCGGCTCCTCGGCCGACGTGCTGCGCGAACGGCATGCGGCAGGCCGGCCGATCCTCGGCATCTGCCTCGGGCTGCAGCTGGCGCTCGAGGAGAGCGAGGAGGACGGCGGCGTCGCCGGCCTCGGGATCGTTCCCGGGCGCGCAGTGCGCCTGCGCGGCGAGCGAGTGCCGCGCATCGGCTGGGCGACGGTGGAGCCCCTGGCGCCGCCGACGGCGGCGCGGTCTTCCGGCCGGGCGGCGGCGGCTTTGCCGCCGTCGCTTCCAGCCACGGGTGACGCGTACTGGTTCGCGCACTCATACGCCGCGGACTCGCCTGCCACGGTTGCGACGAGCGAAGGCCACAGCGCGATCGTCCGGCACGGCTCGTTCACCGGCGTGCAGTTCCATCCCGAGAAGAGCGGCGCGGCGGGGGCGCGCTTCCTGGCGCAATGCCTCTCCCGCGTCTGATCCCGTGCCTCGACGTCGCCGGCGGGCGCGTCGTCAAGGGCGTGCGCTTCCAGGGGCTCCGCGATGTCGGCGACCCCGTCGAGCTCGGCGCCGCGTACTCCGACGGCGGGGCAGACGAGCTCGTCTTCCTCGACATCTCGGCGACGGTCGACGCGCAGGTCTCCGCCGTCGACGTCGCGGCGCGCGTCGCGGAGCAGGTAACGATCCCGTTCACGTTCGGCGGCGGGATCCGCAGCCTCGAGGACGCGACGGCGCTGCTCGAGGCCGGCGCCGACAAGATCGGCGTCAACTCGGCCGCGCTCGCGCGGCCCGCGCTGATCGAAGAGCTCGCGCGCTCGCTCGGCAGCCAGGCCGTCGTCGTCGCGATCGACACGGAGAACGGGCGCGTCCGCTCGCACGCGGCGACGCGCGACGCCGCACGCGACACGCTCGAGTGGGCGAAGGAGTGCGAGCAGCGCGGCGCCGGCGAGCTGCTCGTCACGTCGATCGACCGTGACGGCACGCAGGACGGCTACGACCTCGAGCAGCTCGCAGCGTTGCGCGACGCGGTGTCGCTTCCGGTGATCGCGTCGGGGGGCGCCGGCAACGCCGGGCACATCGCCGCTGCGCTCGCGGTGTCGCAGGCGGCGCTGCTCGCGTCGATCCTGCACGAGAACCCGGCGCGTCTCGTCACGCTCCGCGACGAGCTGCGCGCACTCGGAGTGGAGCTTCGCGATGCCGCCTGACCTCCGCGCCGCGATCGTGCAGGACGCCGCCGACGGACGCGTGCTCATGCTCGCCTGGATGAACGACGAGGCGGAGCGCCTCACGCGCGAGACCGGCGACGCGTGGTTCTGGAGCCGATCGCGTGCCGAGCTGTGGCGCAAGGGCGACACGTCGGGAAACGTCTTGCGCGTCGTCGAGATCCGCGACGACTGCGACGGCGACGCGCTGCTCGTGCGTGTGCATCCGGACGGCCCCGCGTGCCACACCGGATCTCGTTCGTGCTTCGCGCCGGAGCTGTGGCGCACCGTCGTCGACCGCGTGCGCGGGCGTCCCGAGGGCTCGTACGTTGCGTCGCTCGCCGACGCCGGCATCGAGCGCTGCGCGCAGAAGGTCGGCGAGGAGGCCGTCGAGACGGCGCTCTCCGCGGTCTCGGGCGACGGACGCCTTGCGGAGGAGGCGGCCGACCTCGTCTTCCATCTCTATGCGCTTCTCGCCGTCGCCGGCGTCGACATCGCCGACGTCGAGGACGAGCTCGCGCGCCGTCGCCGCCCCGCACCGGATTCTTAGAAACCGCACACCGGGTTCTTAGGACCGGACGCGACCGTGGAGGCATGACACTCAAGCTGAAAGTCGCAATCACCGCTGCGGGCGCGCTCGCGCTCGCGGGCGCAGGAATCGCAACCGCCGCAGGCACGGGCCACGGCGGCAAGAGGGCCGCCATGGCAATCCGTGGGCTCGGTCATCCGGGAGGCGGCGGCCCTGCCGACGACCTCGCCGCGGCGGCGTCCTATCTCGGCGTCACCACGGCGGCGCTCCAGACGGATCTGCAGTCGGGCAAGACGCTCGCTCAGGCCGCCGCCGCGGACGGCAAGACGGCCGCGGGCCTCGTGACAGCCCTCGTCACGCACGAGCAGGCCGAGATCGCCGCGAAGGTCACCGCCGGCACCCTCACGCAGGCGCAGGCCGACACGATCTCGGCGGGCCTCACCCAGCGGCTGACCGACCTCGTCAACGGCACCATGCCGATGCACGGCCCGCGCGGAATGGGGCCCATGGGCATGGGCCCAGGCATGCACGGCGGCATGCACGGCGGCGGCCCCGCCGACGACCTTGCCACGGCGGCGGCCTATCTCGGGCTCACGACCGCCGAGCTCCAGTCCGACGCCCAAGCCGACAAGACGCTCGCACAGGTCGCGACGGCGACGAGCGGCAAGTCTCCGGCGGGCCTCATCGCCGCCCTCGTCACCGCCGAGAAGGCCGAGCACGCAGCGGCCGTCACCGCCGGGACCCTCACCCAGGCGCAGGCCGACGCGATCGACGCCAACCTCACCCAGCGCTTCACCGACCTCGTGAACGGCGTGCGGCCCCCGTTCGGGCACCGCCCGTAGACCCCCTCTCGTATGGCACGCTCCGTCCGGGCTCGACTTTCGGGCCTGGACGGCCGATAGAGGATGGAGCGGAGGCCTAACCATCGCCGTAGGGGAGACGTCTCACTCGATGAACGCACGATGTTGAGGGCACTACCACCGGACGAGTGCAGCCGCGCCCGCGAGTCAGTCTCGGCGCGGCTCGACGGCGAGCTGTCGGAGCTCGAGGCCGCCGGCCTCGACGATCACCTGCGCGCCTGCGCCGAGTGCAGCGCGTTCGCGCGGGAGCTCCACGCCCTCGGCTCCGCCCTCCGCACGGCATCCCTCGAGCAGCCCCGGATCCAGGTGTTCGCCACCGCCCGCCGCCGGCCGCTCGTCCGGCTCCAGACCGCCGCCGCCGCCGCGGCGATCGTCGCGGTCGCCGCAGGCACGTCGTTCGCGGCCGGCCGGCTCCTCGGCGTCCACGGCACCCCGCCCTCGGCGGGCGGCGTGCCCGCCGAGTTCCTGAGCGTCCGGGCCGACTCGACCCGCCAGCACGTCCTCGCCCTGCTGCCGCGCCTCGTCGAGGAGCGCCAGCTCCGGGTCGGCCGCGACATCGCGCTCTGAGCGGGCCGGCGGCGCCGTGAGGCCCGAACGGACGCCTGGGCTGGCAAATCCCCCGCGGCCTAACTAAGCTACCGCGCCGTCGTCTAACGAACGAGACGGAACGCCCTCCGGGGCGTAGGAGATAAGCAGGCGCCGCCGTACGGTTGGAGCTCCCGGCGCACTTCGAACGGAGGGATTCGATGCACAGACGCCTTTGGCTCCTCGCGGGAGCGGCTGCCGCCGTGCTGATCATTGCGGCGTCCGCCACTGCGACGACCAAGGTCGCGGGGTCGGCGAGCGCTGCTCGTGGCACCCCTGCGGCAATGCCGTTCGCTCAGGCATTCGCCAACACGCCCCGGACGGTGGCCGCCCGCAAGGCGAAGCTCACCACCATCTGGGCGGAAGAGCAGGACATCAACGGCTTCAACAACAACCTCAACTGCTGCAACCAGCTTGCCGGCGGCCTCGTCGGGAACTTCGAGGCACTCCACGGCGCGTTCAACCTCAACGACAAGGGTCAGTACTTCCTCGACCTGGCGAAGTCGGCGACGGCGAACAAGACCGGCATCACGTTCGTGATCCGGCCTGACGCGTTCTGGTACGACGGTGGCAAGAAGGTGCCTGTCACGGGCAAGGACTTCATCTACACGTGGCAGCAGCTGAACGGCTCGGTCAAGACGAACGACCTCGCCAGCACCGCCGGGTACGACCAGATCGCCAGCGTCACCGGCACCGGCAAGACCGTCGTCGCGAAGTGGAAGACCTGCCCGGCCGGCGGCCCGACCGCCACGAACCCGTGCGGCTTCTACGCCGACTGGCAGGCGCTCTTCGGCGGCCTGTATCCCGGCTTCGCACTGCAGGGCACGGACTTCAACAAGATCTGGACCAACTGCATCTGCGACACCGCGGGCAAGCCCGTCTCGAACGGCCCGTTCTACCTCGAGGCCTACACGAAGGGCCAGGGCACGGTTCTGAAGAAGAACCCGTACTACTACAAGCCCGCCAAGCTCAACGAGGTGGACTTCAAGTTCATCGCCGACTCGAACACCGAGGTTCAGGCGATGCGCGGCGGAGAGGTCGACGGTCTCATGTCGCCGACGTTCGGCCAGAACCTCGCACCGCTCCAGACCACGCCTGGCGTGACGTTCCAGTCGACGCCCGGATACTTCTTCGAGCACCTCGACCTGCAGTTCGGGCCGAAGTCGCAGAACCCGCTTCTCCGCTCGCCGTGGATGCGGCAGGCGATCATGATGGGCATCGATCGCCAGTCGATCATCAACACGGTGTACGGCTCGCTCGCCAAGGGCCTCAAGCCCCTCGAGAGCGCGGTCTACTTCCAGACGCAGGCGCAGTACCACCCGTGGTTCAACAAGTGGGACTTCAACGCGTCGAAGGCGCTTGCGCTCCTGAAGAAGCACTGCACCGGTGGTCCGGCGGCTCCGGATCCGAACAACTCGTCGTACTGGACGTGCTCGGGCTACCCGGCCACGTTCCGCTTCTCCTGGACCGCGAGCAACCCGACGCGGGCCAACCAGGAGCAGATCATCGAGGCGCAGCTGAAGTCGATCGGCATCAAGATCGTCGCGACGCCGCGTGCTTCGAACGTGTTCTTCGGTCAGTACGTGTCGCAGGGCGATTACGACATCGCCGACTTCGCGTGGGTCAGCCCGGACGGTGACCCGAGCGGGTACGCCGCCATCTGGAGCTGCGGTGGAGACTCGAACTACCTCCACTACTGCAGCAAGAAGGCGTCCGACCTGATGGCGAAGAGCCAGAGCGACGGCAACCCGGTCACCCGGGCCGCCGAGTGGAACGCTGCAGACAAGATCATGGCCGCTTCGGTGCCCACGATCCCGCTGTACCAGCGGCCCGCTCCGCTCGCGTACAAGTCGACGCTGCTCGGGGTGAAGAACAACCCGGCGACGGTCGGTGCCACCTGGAACATCGAGGACTGGCACTGGAAGTCGTAACATTCGGAACGAGGGGCTAGCACAGCTCTCGACCGTTGGCACGACGGGCCCGCGCCCCCCAACGGGGGCGCGGGCCCGCGACTGAACCTCGTCACCCCGGGGAAAGGCCCCTCATGCTGACCTACATCGCTCGGCGCGTCCTCTACAGCATCCCCGTGCTGATCCTGTCGACGTTTCTGAGCTTCGCGTTCGTCTCGCTCGCCGGCGACCCGCGGCAGAACCTCCTCGCGAATCCGAAGCTCTCGCACGCGAACTACAACCGCCTGTTCCACACCTACCACCTGGATGTGTCCATCCCCGTCCGGTACTGGTACTGGCTGCAGGACGCGGTGACGCACAAGCTCGGCACGTCGCTGCTGACCTCGCAGGCGATCTGGCCGGATCTCACGCGCGTGATGGGCCACACCGTCCAGGTGATCGGCCTCGCCGAGATCGTGGCGCTCGTGCTCGGGATCGCCGTCGGGATCTTCTCCGCGATCCGGCAGTACTCGGTCTTCGACTACCTCTTCACGACGGTGAGCTTCCTGGGCTTCGCGATGCCGACGTTCTGGCTCGCGCTGCTCCTGCAGATCCTGTTCGTCGACATCTACCTGAAGTGGAACATCCGGATCTTCTACACGTCGGGCCTCAACAACGGCGTGGCGTCCAACACCTGGTCGCTCGACCGGTTGCAGCACATCGCGCTCCCGGTCATGACCCTCGCGATCATCAGCTTCGCGCTCTACAGCCGCTACATGCGTGCGGCGATGCTCGACGTGATCAGCACGGACTACGTTCGCACGGCACGAGCGAAGGGGCTGCCGGAGCGGCTCGTGATCATGCGGCACGTGTTCCGCAACGCGCTGATCCCGATCGTCACCGTGGCGGCGCTCAACCTCGGCGGCCTGCTCGGCGGAGCGATCGTCACCGAGACGGTCTTCTCCATCGACGGGATGGGCTTCTACTTCATCACGAAGCTCGGTCAGCTCGACGTCTACGCCGTGATGGCGTACCTCGCGATCACCGCGGCGATCATCATCCTGTTCAACCTGATCGCAGACATCCTCTACGGGTACCTTGACCCGCGGATTCGGTATGACTGAGATTCGCCACGAGACCGGCAAAGACCCTGGGGCCAGTCCGGCCCTGCCGCCCGTCGACGCCATGATCCTCGGCGGCGACGAGCTCGTCGACTCGACGATCAGCGCCGGCCTCGAAATGAAGGCCCGCAGCCAGTGGTCCTACGCGCGCATGCGTTTCCTGCGGCACCACCTCGCGATGGCGGGCCTCGTCGGCCTCGTGATCGTGTTCGGTGCCGGCGCGTTCGCCGGCACCGTCGCCCCGTACAGCTTCGACCAGATCGACCTGAACCACCTGTACGCGGCGCCGACGCTCACGGCGAATCACTTCTTCGGTACCGACGAGCTCGGACGCGACTTCTTCAGCCGCACGATCTACGGGATCCGCACCTCGGAAGAGGTCGGTCTCTTCGTGGCCATCGTGTCGTCGATCTTCGGTGTGCTCGTCGGCGCGATCGCGGGGTATTACCGCGGCTGGATCGACAACGCACTGATGCGCCTGACGGATCTCGTGCTGACCCTGCCGGCGCTCGCGATCCTCCTCACGGCAGCCGCGTTGTGGGGCTCCGGTAGCCAGTGGCGGATCTCGTTCATCCTCGCGGGCTTCTTCTGGACCGGCATCGCGCGCATCGTGCGCGGCGTGTTCCTCTCGCTGCGCGAGAAGGAGTACGTCGAGGCGGCGAAGGCGAGCGGAGCCGGTGACTTCCGCATCATGTTCAGGCACATCCTCCCGAACACGCTCGGGCCGGTGATCGTGAATGCGACGCTGGCCGTCGCGACCGCGATCCTCACCGAGGCGGCGCTGTCGTTCCTCGGCTTCGGCATCAAGCCGCCGACGCCGTCGCTCGGCGTGCTGATCACCGACGGCCAGAACAATCCGGAGAAGTGGTGGCTGACAGTGCTCCCGGGCCTGATGCTCGTGTTCATCGTCATCTGCGTCAACTTCGTCGGTGACGGCCTGCGGGACGCACTCGACCCGACCCAAAGGCGTGTCCGTGCCTGATCCTGTCCTCTCGATCAAGGACCTCGTCGTCGAGTTCAAGACCGAAGACGGCGTCGTGCACGCGGTCGACGGCATCACCTACGACGTGTTCCCAGGCGAGGTCCTCGGCATCGTCGGCGAGTCGGGCTCCGGGAAGAGCGTCAGCACGCTCTCGATCCTCGGCCTGATCCCGCAGCCTCCGGGCCGGATCGCGAGCGGCACCGCGATGTTCAAGGGCAAGGACCTCCTCAAGCTGAAGAAGCGCGAGCTGCGCGAGTTCCGCGGCGACGAGGTCGCGATGATCTTCCAGGACCCGATGACGTCGCTCAACCCGGTGCTGAAGATCGGCTTCCAGCTCGGCGAGGCGATCAAGACGCACTATCCGAAGGAATCGGACGACAGCGTCAAGAAGCGCGTGATCGACCTGCTTCGCCTCGTCGGCGTGCCGAATCCCGACTCGCGCTACGACAACTATCCGCACGAGTTCTCGGGCGGCATGCGTCAGCGCGCGATGATCGCGATGTCGATCGCGAACTCGCCGTCGCTGCTGATCGCCGACGAGCCGACGACCGCGCTCGACGTGACGATCCAGGCGCAGGTGCTCGAGGTGTTGAAGACGGTGCAGGCGGAGACGAACGCAGCGACGATCTTCATCACGCACGACCTCGGGATCGTCGCCGAGCTGTGCGACCGCGTCCTCGTCATGTACGGCGGCCGGATCGTCGAGCAGGGCGACGTGCACACGATCTTCCGGAACCCGCGGCACCCGTACACGATCGGGCTCATGGACAGCCTCCCGAAGCTGACGGAGGACGAGGAGTGGCTGCGGCCGATTCCGGGCCAGCCCCCCTCACTGATCAACCGGCCGTCCGGCTGCGCGTTCCATCCGCGCTGCTTCCTCTCGCAGGGCCGTGTTCCGTGCCGCGCCGAGGTGCCCGAGCTGCGCTCGGTCGACGGCGGGCCGGAGCACACGGCGGCGTGCCACTTCGCGGAGGAGCTCGTCGGCCACCATTCGAAGTTCTCCGATCCGGTCCCGACGGGAGGTGCGGCGTGAGCGCGGAAGAGAAACAGCACCGCGAGTCGCACGGCTCGGTGCACGACCGCGCGGTGCAGGGCGAGGAGATCCTGCGGCTCGAAGGGCTCGTGAAGCACTTCCCGATCCGCGCCGGCCTGCTCAAGCGCACCGTCGGGCAGATCCACGCGGTCGACGGCGTCGACCTGTCGCTCGTGGCGGGAGAGACGCTCGGCCTCGTCGGCGAGTCCGGCTGCGGCAAGACGACGCTGTCGCGCACGCTGATCAAGCTCGTCGAGCCGACGAGCGGCAAGCTCGTCTTCAACGGCCGCGACATCACGAACTTCAACCGGCGGCAGATGCGCGACGTGCGCCGGGAGATGCAGATCGTCTTCCAGGATCCGTACGCGTCGCTCAACCCGCGCATGACGGTGAACGACATCGTCGGCGAACCGCTGCGCATCCACGGCCGGTACTCCGGCGACCAGGGCAAGCAGCGCGTCGCCGAGCTGCTTCGCACGGTCGGCCTCTCACCCGAGCACGGCAACCGCTTCCCGCACGAGTTCTCGGGCGGCCAGCGCCAGCGCATCGGCGTGGCCCGCGCGCTCGCGCTCAACCCGCAGCTGATCATCCTCGACGAGCCGGTCTCGGCACTCGACGTGTCGATCCGCGCGCAAGTCGTGAACCTGCTCGAGGCGCTGCAGCGCGACTTCGGCCTCACGTACATCTTCGTCGCGCACGATCTCTCCGTCGTGCGCCACGTCTCGGATCGCGTCGCGGTGATGTATCTCGGCAAGATCGTCGAGATCGGGACGAAGCGTCAGATCTACGACGAGCCGTCGCACCCGTACACGCAGGCGCTGCTGTCGGCCGTGCCGATCGAGGAGCCGTCGCAGCGCGGCCGCCGAAAGCGCATCGTGCTCGAGGGTGACGTCCCGAGCCCGGCGAACCCGCCGTCCGGCTGCCGCTTCCGCACGCGCTGCTGGAAGGCGCAGCAGATCTGCGCCGAAGAGGAACCGGCGCTGGTCGACCGCGGGCAGGGGCACCCGAGCGCCTGCCACTTCGCCGAGATCGTGAAGCCGCTCGACATCGTCGGGCAGCCCGTAACCGCGTAGTCCGCGCTTCTAGCGGTGCCGTGCCCGCGTCTTCGCGTCCTTGCCGAGGAGCTTCCATTTGCGCGTCTCCTCCTTGCGGAGCAGGTGATCGTGGCGGATCGCGATCGCGCGCAGCTCGCGCTGGAGCTTGAACCAGCTCTGTAGACGGTCTGCTGCGAGCTCGCCCGACGCGACCGAGGCGAGCACTGCGCAGCCGGGCTCGTTCGTGTGCGTGCAGTCGTTGAAGCGGCAGTCGCCGGCGAGCTCCTCGACGTCGGAGAACGTCTCGCCCATGCCGGCTTCGCTCGCGTCCCACAGCTGAAGCTCGCGAATGCCGGGCGTGTCGATGATCACGCCTCCGTCCGGCAGCAGGATCAGCTCGCGGTGGCTCGTCGTGTGCCGACCCTCGTCGTCGTCCTCGCGCACCGTCTTCACCGCCATCTGCTCGTGGCCGACGAAGCTGTTCACGATCGTCGACTTGCCGACACCGCTCGATCCGATGAGCACCGCGGTCGTGCCGGGCTGGATGCGTGCACGCAGCGCATCCATGCCGAGCCCCGTGAACGCGCTGACGACGTGGACGGCGACGCCGAGCGCGACCGCCTCGACCTCGGCGACCATCGCCCAGGGATCCTCGAGTCGGTCGGCCTTCGTCAGCACGACCTCCGGCGTCGCGCCGCTCTCCCAGATCGTGACGAGATACCGCTCGATGCGGCGTGGCTCGAGCTCCGGGCCGAGCGAGCTGACGACGAACGCGACATCGACGTTCGCCGCGAGCGTCTGCGCGACGACCGCGCGACCCGCCGCATTGCGGACGAGTGCGCTCCGGCGTGGAAGCACGGTACGGATCAGCCCTTCGCCGAGACCGACCCAGTCGCCGACGGCGACGTCGAGGCTCTCGTGCACGAGCCGTCCGGGCAGGCGCGTGCGGACGACGCCGTCGGCCGTCTGCACGTCGTACGCGGCGCGGTGCGCCGCGGTCACGCGTCCCGGCACGAGGCCGGGCTCCAGGCTTTCTGCGAGCTCGGCAGTCAAGCCGAGCGCGCCGAGATCGAACTCAGGCAACGCAGGTTCTCCTTCGAAAGTGGTCATGGGACGGCGGCGCCGGGGCCACCTCCCGAAGGAGCTGCGCCGTCGCGCCGGCTAGGTCGAAAGGACCGAGGAGGCGGCAAGGACGGTCATCATCTGTCGCACCTCCTCTTGAGCCGGGGACGGGAACCGAGGAAAGGCTAGGGCGCGGTCGCCCATCCGTCAAGCTGGGGCGCCCCGCCGAACTGCCCGCGCACGTGTGAGACGGCGAGGACACGGCGTCCGCCGCGCGCCTGGACGAAGATCCACTGGTCCGCGGCCGGCAGGCCGGTGAGGAGCCACCGGCTGTCGGGCGACCACGCGAGGCCCGCGAGCGGTGCGGAGGTCGCGAAGAGCGTCACCGGCCGCCCGCCCTCGACGAGCAGCACCGACGAGCCTCGCAGAACGGCGAGGCGCCCCGAGCCGGAGAAGGCGACCGCGCTCGCGTTGCGAACAGGCAGCCGGTGTGCGACCCGGGCGGCGACGTCGAACCGCACGAGCGTCGCGGCGGTTGCGAGCACCAGCGTGCGCCCGTCAGGGGACCACGTGAGCGAGCGCGGTGTCCCGTAGGTACCCGGGAGCGGGGCGGTCGTGCGCGCGTCCGTGTCGCGGACGACGACCGAGCCGTGCGCCGTGACGTACGCGAGCACGTGACGATCGCCTGGCCGCCATGCCGGAGCGACGAGCGCCGCCGGCCCGAGCGGCGCGTCGCCGGTGCCGTCCCCCGCGACGACGTGCAGCGTCGTGCCCGAGAGGTACGCAACGCGCGTGTCGGTGCGGCTGCCTCCCCAGCGCGGGAAGCGGACGTCGCTGCGCGCGAGCGTCCACCGGATGGTGCCGCCCGGCTCGAGCGCGGCGAGCTCGTCCCGGCTCGCGGCGAGCACGTACAGCGCGTGCGGCGACCACGACGCCTCGGTGTAGCTGCCGAGCCGCCGCGTCGAGCCGTCGGCAGCGACGACCCACGCGCCGCCTGCTCCGCTCACGAGCACGCGGCCCGATGTCGGCAGGCGGAAGAGCGCAGGCTGCGCGTGCTCGATGCCGATCGACTTGCGCACCGCGTCGACGACCGCGCGGCCCGGCGCCGAGACGACCGCCGCGACGGCGGCCGCGGCGACCGCGGCGACGGCGACCGCCACGCGCAGGCGGCGCGGGCGCACGACGGGCACTCTCTCGGCATACGCGGCCTCGACGACGGCCCATGCACGCTGCTCCGCCGCCGGGTCGGCGACGGCCGACTCGAGCAGGCGCTTCACCGTGGGGTCGCTCATGCGAGCTCCCCGCGCAGCGCTTCCTCGAGCTGGTCGAGGCCGCGCCGCAGCCGCGAGTTGACCGTGCCGCGCGGCAGCTCGAGCAGCTCCGCGATCTCGCCGGGCGTGTAGTCGAGGAGGTACCGCAGCACGATCACCGCGCGCTGCTCCGCACCGAGCGCCGTGAGCGCCGCCGCGAGCACGCGCGCGTGCTCCGGGTCGTCGCGTTCCGCCGCAGCGGGCTCGGGTGCGTCGTCCGCAGCGAGCTCCCGGCGCAGCGAGCGCGCGCGTCCCCAGTCGATCGCACGGTTGACGACGATGCGGTGGAGCCAGGGGCCGAACGGGCGCCTGCGGTCGAAGCGGTCGAGCGCGCGCACGGCGGCGAGGAACGACTCCTGCGCGATGTCCTCTGCGGCGGCCGCGTCGCCGACGACGAGCAGGGCAGCGCGGTACGCGCGCGGCCAGTGCCGCCGGAAGAGCTGCTCGAGCGCGGCGGCCGAGCCGCGCTGCGCGTCGCGCACGAGCGCGCGCTCACGCCTGTCCGGCTCGACGCGCGCGACGGCGCGGCGGATGACCGCGTCGCTAGCGACGGTATCCCTCCATCGCGAGCGTACGGATCGCGCGCACCCACGTTGCGATCCTGCTCTCCGGCACCGCGCCCGCGGGCAGCTCGACGACGAACGACGCCGTCCCGGGGAAGCGATGGTTCTGCCAGTTCGAGACAGTGCCGTACGGCCACTCGATGCTCTGGTACGGGTAGTCCGCGAGCTGTGCGAAGCGGCGTGCCGTCGCGACGCTCTGGCCCCACGCGCGCACGAAGCCCTGGTGCTGGTGGAACCAGATCGTGATCTGCGGTTGCAGCCGCTCGATGAGGGCGACGGCGTAGCGCGACTCCGGCTCCGAGAGTGGATGCGGACCGGCGTACTGGTAGCTGCCGCGCCTCCCGATCGGCGACCAGTTCGACGGGAAGTTCCGGTTGAGGTCGACGCCGTGCGCGTTCTGTCTCGTGCCGCGCATGCAGCCGTCCGGGTTGAGCGCCGGCAGCGCGACGATCTCCGTGCCGGCGGGCGCGCCCGCTGCGATCAGGCGCCGCACGATCGGGATGCCCGCCGCCTCGTTGCCGTGGATGCAGCCCACGACGAGCACACGGTGAGCAGCGGCCGGGCTGCCGAGCACGACGGGCCGGATCGCATGGCCGTCGACGCTGTGGCCGGCGGGGAGCAGCGCAAGGAGCAGGGCGAGCAGGCGCACGTACGGGTGTACGTTAGAACGGAGGGGAGAGGTCCCGCGCTGGAGCGTTTGGCGAATGGGGGACGCGTTGGCTGCCGCGGATAGTCGTCGCGCGCCGACGGGGAGAACCATGTCAGCATGCCGCTCGTGCCCGTTCTGGACTCCTTGGACACCGAGCGACTCGTCCTTCGGCGTCGCAGAGTGGACGAGGCCGCCGTTTATCGCCAGTTGTGGATTGAGCGGGGTCCGCGGGTGCCGCCGCACCGGCAGATTGACCCCGCGGGCCGACCGACTGTGGAGGACATCGCCGCGCAGATACGCGCAGAGCGTGAGGAGTCGGGGCCAGGGATTCTGGCGGTGGAGCGGAAAGGCACCGCCGATGTCATCGGATATTGCGGGCTGGTCTTTCATGGGAACGGATCGCCAGATGAGCCTGAGTTGGTCTACGAGTTGCTGCGTGCGGCCCACGGCTACGGTTACGCGACTGAGGCGGGTCGGGCCGTAGTCACCTGGGCGGGCGAGGCGGGCTACGCGCGGTTGTGGGCAACGGTCAGGGACTGGAATGTGGCTTCACGACGCGTCCTGGAAAAGCTCGGGTTCCGCGAAACGGGACGGGTGGAGTCGGACGCCGTCTACGGAGACAGCCTGCTGACCGTACGAGCGTTGTGACGCGCCGCAGGCGACAACGCGGTTCACGCCCCGACTACGCGAGGACGCGGCGGACGAGGCGGTGCGGGTGCCTGCCGGGACGCAACGCGAGATGGCATCGATCCTTCGCTTGCTCAAGAGCGTGGACTCTCAAGCCAGCGCCTTCCTGCGTAACGCGGAGGCAAACAACCTCCGCGGAGCGTCGGCGGAGCTGAAGCAGCTTCAAATGCTCAACGCTCCCGCGAAGCGCATGCTCGACGGCGCAGGGCTGTTGGCGTCAGGGGTAGAATCGTCTCGGACAGTGAGTTCGGTTTGAGGTACCCGGAGGCCCGCCGTGAGGCGGGCCTCCGTTTGTCCTGGACCCCGGGGGCCGGATTCGAACCGGCATCTCTCTCATGGACAGTGAGTCCCTCTTCCAGTTGAGGTACCCCGGGGTCGTGGCCCCAGGTCTATGCGATGCGTGCCGTGGTCGCAAGATGTCCGGCCGTGACATGACCCACCGGACGGCGAGGAGCGACGGCTGGGCCCGTTTGCTTTTCC
>DASYGK010000117.1:0-7603 GCA_035999905.1 Gaiellaceae bacterium
CGGCGTGCTCGTACGGCGCAACCCGCTGATCGTGCTGCTCTCGCTCGAGATCATGCTGAACGGCGCGAACCTCGCGCTGATCGCCTTTGCGCGCAGCGCCGGCAACGGCGCGGGGCAGATCTTCGCGCTCGCCGTGATGGCGGTCGCCGCCTCCGAGGTGTGCGTCGGGCTCGGCCTCGTCGTCGCGCTGCACCGCAAGCGCCTTCCCCTCGACGTCGACAAGCTCTCGGAGCTTCGCGGATGACCGCCGGCGCATGGCTCTGCCTGTTCGCGCCGCTCGCGGGTGCGGTCGCGATCACGCTCTGCGGCACGCGCATCCCGCGCGCGGCGGCGGGCTGGATCTCGACGGCGAGCGTGTTCGTCGCGTTCGCCGGCGCATGCTGGTCGTTCCTCGGCCTGCGCTCTCACGGCACTGCTTCATCAGGGCCTGGGCACGGCGTCGTCTCGACCGCATGGACGTGGCTCGAGAGCGGCACCTTCAAGGTCGGCCTGTCGGTGCTCGTCGATCCGCTCTCGACGATGATGATGCTGATCGTCTCCGGCGTCGGCGGCCTGATCGTCCTCTACTCGATCGGCTACATGGACGGAGACGACGAGGAGCGCCGCTACTTCGCGTACATGTCGCTCTTCGTCTTCTCGATGCTGATGCTCGTGGAGGGCGGGAACCTCCTGCTGCTCCTCGCCGGGTGGGGGCTCGTCGGCCTCTCGTCGTACCTCCTGATCGGCTTCTGGCACGAGAAGCCGTCGGCGGTCGCGGCAGCGAAGAAGGCGTTCGTGATGAACGCCTTCGGCGACGCGACGATGGCGCTCGCGTTCTTCGTGCTGATCTTCCACTCGCACTCGCTCTCCTACGCCGCGTCGTTCGCGACCGCCGGCCACCTCTCGTCGACGACGGTGACGCTCGTCGCGCTCGGCCTGCTCGGCGGCGCGGCTGCGAAGTCGGCGCAGATCCCGCTCCACACCTGGCTGCCGGACGCGATGGAGGGCCCGACTCCGGTGAGCGCGCTCATCCACGCCGCGACGATGGTGACCGCCGGCGTGTACCTGATCGCGCGCACGCATCCGATCTTCGAGCAGGCGCGCACCGTCGAGCTGATCGCCGCCGGCATGGGCGCGCTCACGCTGCTCGTCGCGGGTCTCGTCGCGCTCGTGCAGACCGACATCAAGCGCGTGATCGCGTACTCGACGATGTCGCAGATCGGCTACATGTTCCTCGGCGCGGGCGCCGGCGCGTACGCGAACGGGATGTTCCACCTGATGACGCATGCGTTCTTCAAGGCGCTGCTCTTCATGGGCGCCGGCCTCGTCATCCACGCGCTCGCGGGCGAGCAGGACATCCGCAAGATGGGAGGCATCGGGAAGCTGATGCCGTGGACGCGCTGGATGTTCCTCGTCGCGTCGCTCGCGCTCGTCGGCATCTTCCCGTTCGCCGGCTTCTTCTCGAAGGACTCGATCATCGCCGCGACGCTCAACCTCGGCTGGTACGGCTACGTGTTCTGGGTCGCCGCGCTCGCCGGCGCGTTCCTCACCGGGCTCTACACGTTCCGCCTCTACTTCATCGTCTTCGGCGGCGAGCCGAGCGCGTACGCGCGCGAGCACCACCACGACCACCACGGCCTCGAGGGCCCATGGACGATGCTCGTGCCGGTTGGCATCCTGACGGTGCTCTCGGCGGTCGGCGGCTGGATCCAGTTCGGCTCGTACTGGCATCCACTGACGAGCTGGCTCGAGCCCGCCGCGCGCACGCTCGGGATCGCCGAGCCGACGACGACGCAGGAGTGGGTCTCCACGGCGCTCGCGCTCGGGCTCGGGCTCGCGGGCATGGGCCTCGCGTACGCGATCTACGGCGTCCGCCGTGTTGCGGTGCCGCGCCTCCCGGCGGTGCAGCGCGCGCTCGAGCACAAGCTCTACTTCGACGAGGCGTACGACGCGCTCTTCTACCGGCCGGCGGCCGCGGTCGCCGCGCTGCTGCGCCGCGGCGTCGAGGATCCGTTCGTGCTCGCGGCCGCACCCGACTTCGGCGAGGTGACGCTCGACGCCGCGCGCGTCGTCCGCCGGATGCAGACCGGGATGCTGCGCACGTACGTGTTCTTCCTCGGCACGGGCATGGCCGTCGTCGCGATCGTCTTCCTGGTGGTTCGATGACCGTCTCCTCGTTCACGACGCTGCTCGTCTGCATGCCGATCGGCGCCGCGCTCGCGGTGTGGATCCTGCCGCTCTCGCGCTACGCGACCGGCAGCCTCGCGGTGCTCGTCTCGCTGCTCGAGGTCGGCATCTGGATCGAGCAGGCGGCGCGCTTCGACTTCAACCGCAGCGGCCTGCAGTTCTCGCAGCGCCACTCGTGGTTCAGCGACCTGCACGTCTCGTACCACGTGGGCGAGTACGCCTTCTCGCTCTGGCTCGTCGGTCTCACCGTCGTCTGCATGGCCGCGGCGATCGGCTACGGCTTCTGGGTCGGGCGCGAGCGGCCGCGCGCGTACTTCGGGCTCATGCTCCTGCTCACCGGCGCGACGGTCGGCGTGTTCGTCGCGCAGGACATGCTGCTCTTCTACGCGTTCTTCGAGGCGATGCTGATCCCGCTCTACGTGCTCGTCGGCGTGTGGGGCGGCGCCGGCCGGCTCGGCGCGACGGTGAAGTTCCTCATCTACACGATGGCCG
This sequence comes from Gaiellaceae bacterium, assembly GCA_035999905.1. Classification (GTDB taxonomy): domain Bacteria; phylum Actinomycetota; class Thermoleophilia; order Gaiellales; family Gaiellaceae; genus Palsa-739. Next base: position 2,659 of record DASYGK010000117.1, read on the forward strand.
GCTCGCTCTTGATGCTCGCCGCGCTGATCGTCTACGGGCTGAAGGCCGGCACGTTCGACCTCGTCGACGCGCCGACGAGCGCGAGCCGCTGGATCTTCCTCGGCTTCATGTTCGCGTTCGTGATCAAGTCGCCGCTCTGGCCGTTCCACGGGTGGCTGCCGGACACCTACCGCGAAGCGCCGCCGGAGGTGAGTGCCGTCCTCTCGGGGGTGATCGCGAAGGCGGGCCTGTACGGGATGCTGCGGATCGCGCTGACGAAGTTCCCCGACCCCGCGTCGTACTACCGCACGACGATCCTCGTGCTCGCTGCGGCCGCGCTCGTCTACGGCTCGCTGCTCGCGTTCCGCGCGACCGACTTTCGCGGCGTCGTCGCGTACTCGTCGCTCGCGCAATCGGGCCTCATCGCGCTCGGCCTCTTCTCCGGGACGAACCTCGGCTTCGACGGCGCCGTGCTGCAGATGGTCGCGCACGGGCTCGTCTCCATGTCGCTGTTCCTCGTCGCGGGCGTCGTCGAGCGGCGCACGACGACCGGCGAGTTCCGGCTGCTCGGCGGCATGGCGAAGGGGCGGCCTGCGCTCGCGACGCTGTTGATGGCGATCGGCGTGATCTCACTTGCCGTGCCGGGCTCCGCCGCGTTCGCCGGCGAGTTCCTCATCCTCGCGGGCGCGTACCAGCGCGCCTGGTGGTGGGCCGCGATCGGGGCGTGCGCGATCGTGCTCGCGGCGATGTACATGCTGCGCCTGATCTCCGCCGTGTTGCACGAGGCGCGCGGCTCGACGGTGCGCGACGAGGCGCTCGACCTGCGTCCCGGCGAGCTCGCGCTGCTCGTCCCGCTCGTCGGCGTGTTGCTCGTGCTCTCCGCCTGGCCGGCCGGGATCTCGCACCACTCGTTCGCCGGAGACGCGCCGACACAGGCCGTGCAGGGGCAGTTCAAGTGATCCACACGCCGCACGTCGACTGGTTCTCGCTCTCGACGATCCTCGTGCTCGTCGGTGCGTCGTTCGTCGCGCTGCTCGGCGCGGTGCTCGTGCCCCGCCCAGCGCGCCGCGCGTTCGCGGCGACGGTTGCCGCGCTCGGGTGCATCGGCGGGCTCGTAACCTCCGTCTGGCTGTACGTCGACAGCGCGAACGGCCACCGCGTCGTCTCCGACGCGTTCTACCGCGACCGCTGGACCGCACTCGCGCAGGTGATCCTCTGCGCGATCGGACTCGCAAGCGTCCTCCTGTCGGCCGAGCACATTCCCGCCTGGGGCAAGCTCGCGCCGCGCTCGCGCCGCGACGACCACATCGCCGAGTACTTCGCCCTGCTGCTCGCGTGCCTCGCGGGCATGACGTTCTTCGTCGGCGCCGCGAACCTGATGACGCTGTTCCTCTCGCTCGAGTGGTTCTCGATCGGCCTCTACGTCATGTGCGCGATCGACTACGACCGCGAGGGCTCGCTCGAGGCGGGCCTCAAGTATCTGATCGTCGGCTCGTTCGGCTCGGCCGCGCTGCTCTTCGGCTCCGCGCTCGTCTACGGCGCGACCCGGCACCTCGGCTTCGAGGAGATCGCGCAGGCGGTGGGGCAGCAGGGCCTCTCCGGCGACGCGCTGCTCGTGCTCGGGCTCGCGATGATCATCGCGGGGCTCGGCTTCAAGGCGTCGGCGGCGCCGTTCCACATGTGGACCCCCGACGTCTACGAGGGCGCGCCGACTCCGGTGACGGCGTTCATGTCGGCGGCGACGAAGGTCGCCGCGCTGCTGCTGGGCTTCCGCCTGCTGCGAACGGCGTTCCCCCAGGAGGCGCACCTCTGGACGTGGGCATTCGCCGGGATCGCCGTCGCCTCGCTCGTGATCGGCAACCTCGCGGCGCTCGTGCAGCGCGACCTGAAGCGGATGCTCGCGTACTCGTCGATCTCGCACGCCGGCTTCATGCTGATCGGGCTCGCCGCCGGCTCGGCGCTCGGCGGCCGGGCGCTCATGTACTACCTCGTCCCGTACGCGGCGATGGCCTTCGGCTCGTTCGCCGTGGTCGCGGCCCGCGAGCGGGAGCTCGGGGAGGCCGTCACGCTCGACAACCTCGCGGGCTTCGGCTGGGAGCGCCCCTTCCTCGGGATCGCGATGTGGTTCTTCATGTTCGGCTTCGCCGGCCTGCCGCTCGGCGGCGGCTTCATCGGCAAGTTCTACGTCCTCGCCGCCGCGTACGACCACGGTTGGGCGTGGCTCGTCGTCGTGGGCGTCGTCGCGACGCTCGTGAGCCTCTACTACTACCTCGGCGTGGTGCGGGCGATGTACATGCGCCCGTCGGCGGAGCTCCAGGTGGGAGCCGTCGCGGCCGGCGGCTCGCCGGCGCCCGAGCGGCTCCTCCACGCGGCGGTCGGGCTCGCGCTCGCGGTCTCGGTCGGCTCGCTCTTCGCGGTGCAGCCGCTGATCGACCTCGCGCGGCACGCGGCGAGCTCGCTGCCGTTCTGACCTGCGACACCAGCGAAGCATCTATAGTGGTGTCGTGCTTCGAGGCACCCTCGTCCTCCTGGGCGCCGCCCTCCTGCTCGCCGGCTGCGGCGGCGGCGGGAAGAAGAGCGCAGGACCGTGTCAGAGCGCCGCTCAGCTGCGGGCGCTCGCGCAGCTCCAGGCCGATCTTCGCGAGATCAAGCGGGCGGCGGCGATCCCCGTCCACGACTCGCTCAAGGGCGGCCAGGCGATCAACCGCGCCACCGACCGCTTCCTCCGGGACGTCGAGCTCGCCCCGCTCGACAACCTCGTCCGCAACCGCCTGATCGACCACGCCGCTGCGCTCCTCCTCGGGGCCTGCGACCAGTGCTTCCAGGCGCTCGAGGCGGAGCGCCCGATCATCTCGATCGAGCACAAGCACAACGGCGCCGCCTGCCACGCGAAGAGCTGAAGGAATCCGCCGGCACGAAATGTTGCCAAAAGATTCGCAGGGATCTCTCTTCGGCGCGAGAATCGTGTGCTTCGCAAATATCCCTCGGAATGACTATTTAGGTTTTCACGAATACAAGTAATACTGTGCCCCGTACGGGTGACCTGGCAGTCGCCCGTAGCAGCCTCTGTGGCACACGATTTTCGAAGGTTGCTGGGAGCACGTGGTGGGGGAACTGGGAGAACTGGGAGAACGTTCGGCACGCGACCGCGTACGCACGCGACGCGTCGGCCGAGGACTGGTCGGCCAGTTCCTGATGAGGACGCTGTAACCCGGGAGCAAACCGCCCCGGGGCCAGGCCCAAAAGGAGCACATAGACCATGTCGAACACCAAGACGAAGCGGTACCTCGTACTGCTCGCCGCGATCGGGCTCGTGGCCGCCGCACTCGGCGGCACCGGCACGTTCGCGTCGTTCAACGCCGAGGTGACGAACACCGGCAACACGTTCGCCACCGGCTCGCTGATCCTGAACGACAAGGGCGGCACGAACACCTGCACCTCCGCCGGCGACGTCGGCAATGCGAACAACGCGTCGACGAACGGCTGCGACACGCTGTTCACGATCCCGAAGCTCACCTCGGTGACGGGCGCGCTCACAACGGCACTGACGACGGCCGTGAACGGCACGACTCAGCTCGACTTCACGGGCGGCCTCACCGGCGGCTCGATCGACGCGGGCGACTCGCTCGTCGTCACCTCCGGCGTCAACACGCAGACGTTCACGGCGACGGCCGGCGCCGACGCGACCGACACGTCGGTCACCGTCACCGCCGCGACCGCGAACTTCGCGTATCCGGTCAACTCGACGATCACCGACCTGTCGAACACGCACTACGCGAAGCTGACGCTGACGAACGCGGGCACGCTCGACGCGAACGGCATCAAGTTCTCCATGCCGAGCTGCGGCAACGTCGCAGCGGAGGGCACGACGACGCTCACCGGCAGCTCGCTGAGCGGCGCCGTGGTGAGCCTTGCGGTCAATGCTCTCTCCGGCACGTTCCACTCCGGCGATCCGGTCGTGATCACCAGCGGGTCGCACACGCAGACGTTCATCGCGTCGGCGCAGGCGAACCCGGGCGCGACGTCGATCAGCGTCACCTCGCAGGTGGCGAACTTCGCGTACCCGAGCGGCTCCGCGATCTCCGGCCCGACGTTCACACCGGTGGGCAACCTCTGCTCCGGCCTCAAGCTGTCGATCGTGGAGACGGACTCGAGCTTCGACCACTCGCTGTCGAACCCGGCCTCCGGCTGCGCATACGGCACCGGCTCGGCCCCGGCGGGCCTCGGCTGCGTGCTCGGCTCCGGCACGGCGCTCTCGAGCGTGCCGAACTCGCTCACGGCGCTCAACCTCACCGCGGCCGGCGGTACCGGGAACACCGGCACCAACCTCTCCGCGAGCGGAAGCCGGTACTTCCTGATCGCGGTGAAGCAGCCCTCCGCGAGCCTGGACAACACGTTCCAGAATCGCGCGGCGTCCTTCGACCTGCTCTGGCACATCGACCAGGCGTAAGAAACGGTCCACTGAAGCGAGCGGACCGAGCATGACCGCACTGAAAAAATTCCTTTTGGGCCTGATGCTGTTCGGCGCCGTCACCTACTTCGGGGGTGGCGGCGCCTTCGCATCGTTCAGTGCGGAGACCTCCAACAACGGCACGTCGGTCGCGTCGGGCACGTTGACGATGAGTGACAGCGTCAACGGCGGCACCGGCTGCCTCACCGTCTCGACGTCCGCGAACGTCAACCCTGCGTGCGGCGCGGCGCTGTCGCTCACGAACGTCGCGCCGGGCGTGTTCGGCGGCATCGGCAAGATCGCGATCCAGAACACCGGCAGCCTCGACGCGTCGAAGCTCTCGTTCTGGGCGTCGTCGGTGAACGCGACGCTGAACGGCACGCTCACGGGCGGCGTCGCCGTGACGTCGATTCCCGTCAGCGGCCTCGAGGGCACGCTCCTCTCCGGTGACGTCATCACGGTCAGCTTCGGCGCCAACACCGATACGTTCACGGTGAACGGCGCCGGCGCAAGCGC
>DASYGK010000022.1:0-2798 GCA_035999905.1 Gaiellaceae bacterium
TGAACGATCGCGCGCCGCGCATCTTCGAGGACGGCCTGCAGCGGCGCGACTTCGTCTCCGTCCGCGACGTCGCGCGTGCGTTCCGCCTCGCACTCGAACGCGACGGCGCCGACGGAAGCGCAGTGAACGTCGGACGCGGGCAGAGCGCGACCGTGCGCGAGATCGGCGAGCAGCTCGCCGCGACGCTCGGCAAGCAGATCGAGCCGGAGGTCACCGGCGAGTTCCGCGTCGGCGACATCCGGCACTGCTTCGCGGACGTGACGCTCGCGCGGGAGACGCTCGCTTACGAGCCTGAGGTCGAGCTCGCCGACGGGATCGCCGAGCTCGCGTCGTGGCTCGAGGGCCGCGTCGCCGACGACCGCGTGGAGTCGGCGGCCGACGAGCTGAAGCGCCGCGGCCTGACGGGCTAAGCGGCGGGCCGGACGAAGAGGCCCGCGGCTGCCTTCTCGGAGATCGCCCGCTCGCCGCCGTCGAGGCCGATCGTGTACTGGTCGGCCGCGGGCTCGGAGCCGCGCATCTCGATCTCCTGCCCCGGCACGAGCCCCTGGTCGTAGAACCAGTGCAGGAGCTCGCCGTCGTGCTCGGCGAGGCGGACGATCGTCGCCCGCGCGCCCGGCCCGAGCGCGGCGAGCGGCGTCAGGTCGCGGTTCTCGGCCTGCTCGACGTCGGGGTCGACGGGCCAGCCGTGCGGGCAGCGCTCGGGATGCCCGAGCCGCACGTCGATGCGCTCGATCATCTCGTCGGTGAAGGTGTCGCCGAGGAGGTCGGCGCGCTCGTGCGCTTCGGCGCCCGTGTAGCCCATGAAGTCGGTGAGGAGCCGCTCGATCAGCCGGTGCTTGCGGACGACGCGCTCCGCGCGCTCACGGCCGGGCTCGGTGAGCAGCGCCTCCTTGCGGGCGCCTCGCTCGATCAGCCCGTCGTTCTCGAGGCGCTTCAGCATCTCGCCGGCCGACGCGCGCGAGACGCCGAGCATCTCCGCGACGCGGGAGGCGAGGGGCGGAGAGCCGGCGCCGTGCGGGGTGTACTCGCCGATCGGGAAGGCGAGGAAGTAGATCGTCTCGAGGTACTCGTCGACCGAATGGCCCGCCATCTCTGGCTATATTGCCCTTCGGCCGCCGTGTAAGGCGACCCTTACACCGATGACGACGGGCCACATCCTCCTGCTCGGAGCGATCGCCGGGGCGACGATCTTTCTCGGCCTGCCGGTCGGGCGGATCCAGGGCCTCACGGCGTCGACACGCGCGGGGCTGAGCGCGCTCGCGACCGGCATCCTCGTCTTTCTCCTCTGGGACGTGCTCACGGGCGCGGTCGACCCGGTCGAGACCGCGCTGAAGGCGCACCACTGGGGACGCTTCTCATGGCTCGCCGCGCTCGGAATCGGCGGCTTCTCGCTCGGGCTGATGAGCCTCGTCTACTACTCCGAGTGGATGCGCAAGCGCGCGGACCGCCGCGCGTCGACGCTCGTCGGTCCCGGCGCAGCCGCGCTCGACGAGTTCGACAACCGCCGCTGGATCGACACGCTCACGCCCGGCAAGCAGCTCGCGCTCCTGATCGCGGTCGGCATCGGCGTGCACAACTTCGGCGAGGGCCTCGCGATCGGCCAGGCGGCCGCGGCGAGCCAGGTCAGCCTCGCCGTGACGCTGATCATCGGCTTCTCGCTCCACAACGCGACGGAGGGCTTCGGCATCTGCGGGCCGATGAGCGGCGAGGGGACGCAGCCGAGCTGGCGCTTCCTCATCGCGCTCGGGCTCGTCGGCGGCCTGCCGACGTTCCTCGGCACGGTGCTCGGCCAGGCGTGGTCGAGCCAGGCGATGTCCGTCGTCTTCTTCGCCGTCGCGGCGGGCTCGATCCTCTACGTCGTGCAGGAGCTGCTCGCCGTGAACCGCAAGTACGGCCACACGGTGCTCGTCACGTGGCTCGTGCTCGCCGGCGTCATGCTCGGCTTCGCGACCGACTTCATCGTCTCCGCAGCCGGGCTGTAGCGGCACCGACGGGGGCCGCGGCTAGGCTCGCGCGGTGACGCGCTTCGCCTCCGTCTATCCGCTCGTGACCGCCCGCGCGGTCGCGCAGCCGTACACCTACGAGGTCCCGGACGACACGGCGAAGGGCGCGATCGTCGAGGTGCGCTTCGGCAACGCGCGCCGCCGCGGCGTCGTGATCGAGCTCGACGTCGCACCACCAGACGGCGTGAAGGCCGCACCGGTCGAGCGGGTCGCGGAGACGCTGCCGTCCGCGCTCGTCGATCTCGCGCTCTGGATGGCCGACTACTACGGCTCGACGCCGGCACGCGCGCTCGCGCTCGTCGCGCCGCACAACGCGAAGCGCCGCGGCGAGCGGCAGGCGCCCGCGGCGGGCGGGGCGCTCACCGCGGAAGCAGCACCGGAGACGCTCTCCGACACGCAACGGCAGGTGCTCGCGCGCATCGACGTGCTGCTCGACGGCGAGGGCGGCAACGTCCTCCTGCACGGCGCGACCGGCAGCGGCAAGACGGAGGTCTACATCCGCGCGTGCGAGGCCGCGCTCGCGCGCGGGCGCGGCGCGATCGTGCTCGTGCCGGAGATCGCACTGACGCCGCAGACGCTCGGCCGCTTTCGCGAGCGCTTCGGCGACCGCGTCGCGGTGCTCCACTCGGCTCTCACCGAAGCGGAGCGGCGCGACGAGCGCGAGCGCATCGCTTCCGGCGAGGCGCCGGTCGTCGTCGGGGCGCGCTCCGCAGTGTTCGCACCGGTGCCGTCGCTCGGCGTGATCTGCATCGACGAGGAGCACGACGCGTCGTACAAGCAGGAGTCGGACCCCCG
>DASYGK010000105.1:0-22327 GCA_035999905.1 Gaiellaceae bacterium
CATTTCTCTCCGCGGTCACACGCGGTCGAGGGGTGCCTCGGTTTGTCAGTTCTATAGGGAGGCTGCGGACGCGGGTTCGATTCCCGCCGCCTCCATTCATTCGTCAGAGCCCTCTCCGGGACGGTTGTCAAACGCGACGACGGGTGCGATGCTCGCCGCTCCATGGGCGCTACCTCGTACGAACAGCTCCGCGCAGAACACCGCTGGGAGGTGCCTGCGCGCTACAACATCGCGGCAGATGTCTGCGACAAGCACCCTCGCGACAAGCTCGCGATGGTGTGGGAGAGCTTCGACGGCTCGTATCGAGAGCTCGCTTGGGGAGAGCTCCAGGATCTCGCGAACCAGGCGGCGCACGTCTTGCATGCGCACGGCATCGAGCGCGGCGACCGGGTTGCGGTCGTCCTGCCGCCGACGCCGGAGGCGGCTGCGGTCTTCTTCGGCATCTGGAAGCTCGGCGCGATCCTGCTCTCGATGTCGGTGCTGTACGGGGACGATTCGATCCGCCACCGCCTCTCCGACTCGGGCGCCAAGATCGTGGTCACCGACACAGCGAATGTGCGCCGTTTCGACGACATGGGCGCGCACGTGCTCGTGCTCGACGACGACGAGCTCGCCGCCGCGTCGACCACGCACGTCGGCTGCGACACCTCGGCCGACGATCCCGCGCAGCTCTACTACACGTCAGGCACGACCGGGCTCGCCAAGGGGATCGTCCACGCCCACCGCTACGTCCTCGCGCACGAGGAGTTCGTCCACTGCCACGAGATCGAGGACGGCGAACGCTTCCACGGCATGGGCGAATGGGCGTGGGCTGCCGGAATCGCACCGCTGCTCGCCCCGTGGCGGCTCGGCGCGGTGCAGTGCGTGTACCGGCGCGAGGCCGGGTTCGATCCGGGAAAGCAGCTCGACTTCCTCAGCCGCCACCACGTGACCAACGTGTTCACGACGCCGACCGCGATGCGCGCGATGATGGCGATCCCGGACGCGGGGACACGCTACCCGCAGAAGTTCCGCCGGGTCTGCTCCGCCGGCGAGCCGTTGAACCCCGAGGCGATCCGCTGGTTCCGCGAGCAGTACGGCGTGACCGTCCTCGACTACTACGGCCTGACGGAGTCGTACCCACTCGTCGCCAACTACCCGTTCGTCGAGGTGCGCGAGGGCTCGATGGGGAAGCCGATGCCCGGCTGGGACGTCCAGATCCTCGACGAGGACGAACGGCCGGTCACCCCGGGCGAGCGAGGCGAGATCTGCCTGCGCGCCCGCTCGAACCCGCACTATCCGCTCGGCTACTGGAACCAGCCGGCCGAGAGCGAGGAGGTGTTCGGCGGCGAGTGGTTCCACTCGAAGGATGCCGCGCGTCAGGACGACGACGGGTACATCTGGTACGAGGGCCGCGCCGACGACGTGATCATCTCCGCCGGTTACCGCATCGGCCCGTTCGAGATCGAGTCGATCTGTCTCGAGCACCCCGCCGTGGCGGAGGCCGCCGCGGTCGCGTCGCCGGACGAGCTGCGCGGGAACGTCGTCAAGGCATTCATCGTGCTCGCGACCGGCTGCGAGCCTTCGGACGAGCTTGCGGCAGAGATCAAGGCGTTCGTACGCGACCGTCTCTCCGCCTACGCCTATCCGCGGCGGATCGAGTTCGTCGCCGAGCTCCCGAAGACCCTCACCGGCAAGATCCGCCGGATCGAGCTTCGTCAGCTCGAGCTCGAGCGGGCCTTCGCCGCGCGAGTCGAGTCCGGCCCGTGATCCGCCGCTCTCACTCCGCGTCACGCGGGTCGGCGAACTCCGCGATGATCCCCGCCGCTCCGTCCTTCCGCACGACGGAGTAGGTGGCCTGCTTCTCGACGACGAGCTCGATCTCGTCGTACTCGTGACCGGTTCTCACGACGAACGTCGTCCCCTCGCGGCGGATGCCCTCGTACTGCGCGAGGGTCAGCGAGATCCGCTCGAAGCACGCACTCGAGGAGCACTCGCAGATGAACTCGTACGCGTCGAGCCCACCGAATTCGAGCGCCTGCTGCTCGATCGACTCGTTCACGGTGCGAAAGATCACTTCGTTCTGCGCGAGCCGCTCGTCGCGGGCAGGCCCCTGCGGCTCGGAGCCGAGCGCCTCGCTCACCTGCGCCGCACAACGTCGAGCAGCTCGGACAGCTGCGCGGTCGCAAGACACACCGACGTGTCCGCGGCGCCGTAATAGAGGCGCAGCTCGCCGGTCGGCTCATCGTGCAGCAGCCCGCACGGGAAGACGACGTTCGGGACGTCGCCCGTGCGCTCGTACGGCGCGGTCGGCGCGAGCACCCACTCGGGCAGCCGGTGCAGCACGCGTGTCGGCTCGTCGAGATCCAGGAGCGCGAGGCCGAGGCGATAGATCTCGCCGGACACCGTCTGCTTGACGCCGTGGTACACGAGCAGCCAGCCGTGCTCCGTCCGGAGCGGCGGCGGCCCGATGCCGATCCGCACCGAGTCCCACCACGCGCCGTGGCGCGGCTGGAGCACCTGCTCGGGGACACTCCAGCTGACGAGATCGTCGGAGCGCGAGAGGAGGATCTCGCCGTGCGCGCCCCCGTAGCGCGTCGTCGGGCGATGGAGCATCACCCAGCGACCGTCGATGCGGTGGGGGAGGATCGCGGCGTTCTTGTCCTCGGGATGCCGGATCACGCCGTAGCGCTCGACGGAGACGAAGTCCTGGGTGGTCGCGAGATACACGGCCGGCCCGGCCGGCCCATACGCCGTGCACGTGATCACCCAGCGGTCGAGCTCCTCCGCCCAAACCGTGCGCGCGTCCTCGAATCCCCATTGCTCGCTCGCGGTGTCGTCGTCGGCCTCGAGCAACGGCTTCGGATCGACCCGCCAGCCGTCGACGCCGTTTGCGGAGCGCGCCACGGAGAGATGCGAGATGCCGCGCCGGTCCTCAACGCGCACGAGCAGCACGGTGTCGTCGCCGTGCGTTGCCGCTGCCGGGTTGAAGACGGCGTTGACGTCGTACGGCCAGTCCTCCGCCGTCAGGATCGGATTGCCTGCTGCGCGGGTGAAAAGCTCGGTCATGTCGCCGGCACCAGCTCGCGCGTCGACGAGCGGACGCCTGCCGCGTCGAGCAGCAGCGCGGCGCGATGGAATGCGAGCGTCGACTCGGCACCCTCGTTGCCGTTCAGCGCGTCGAAGCCAAGCCCGTCGCTGCAGCCGCCCGTCGCGAAGTCGTAGAGCGGCCGCTCGAGATGGTTGCGGCCGAGGAACCACTCGAACGCACGCGTCGCGCGCGCGCCGTGCTCCGCTCGCCGCGTGATCGAAAACGCGGCGAGCTCCGCCTCGACCAGTGCCGCGGCATCGAGCGGCTGCTCGTCTCCGGCGCCCGGTGCCGGCTCGCCGCGCCGCCGGCCGAGATGGCCGGGAAGGCGCAGCGGGCCCGAGTCGAGGTTGCACTCGTCGCCGAGCCAGCGAAGCGACTCGAGCCCGAGCTCGACGAGGTCGTCGCGGCCGAGCGCATTCCCGCCGCTGAGCAGGGCCTGCGAGAGGCGCGCGTTGTCGTAGCTCAAGCGGTCCTCGAACCAGAGCCAGTCGCCGCCGGCGGTGTTGCGGTACGCGTCGGCGAGCTGATCGGTCAGCCGCTCGAGGAGCGCGCGCGCATCCGGCCCGAGCCGGTCGTGATCGAGACGTGCGAGCCCGAGCGTCGCGTACGCCGCGGTGCGCACCGAGTTCTTCCCCGCGAGCGGGCGGATCATCCGGTCGAGCAGGTCGCGCGTCGGCACGATCACGGCGGGGATCCACGCGGTCGCGAGGATGTCGCCGAGCGCCCACACGGAGCGGCCGACGTGGTCGCCGAGGTGCGGCTCGTCGAGCCAGCGGCGGTCGTAGTCCATGAAGTTGCGCATCCCGTCGTCGCCGGTCGCCGCGTGCAGGAACGCGAGCGCGCGGTAGAGGATCGACGTCCACCGGCGCTCGTCGCCGCGGCGGGCGAGCGCGAGCGCGACGGTCGCGAGCCGCGCCACGTCGTCGACGCAATACCCCGTGTCGCGGTTCGGGATCGCCCCGTGCGCGTGCTGGATGATGCCGACGTCGTCGACGAGCGTGAGGATGTGGTCGGTGCGCAGGCTCGACAGGTGGAGGTCGGCGGCGCCCTTCGGCCTGCGCCGCGGCGCGAGCTCGTGCGCCTCCTGCAGCACGGCGGCCGTCGCCTCGGCGACCGACGGCCACGCAAGCGCCGAGCCGATGTGGCGCGCCTCGGCGCGCGCCGCTGCGAGCGACGCCGGATCGTCGGCGTAGGCGCAGACCGCTTCCGCGAGCGCTGCGGGGTCGTCGAAGGGCACGAGCCGTCCGGCACCGCCGGCGAGCAGATCCTGTGCGTACCAGTATGGCGTCGAGACGACGGCGCAGCCGGCGGCGACCGCGAACGTCAGCGCGCCCGACGCGATCTGCTCGCGATTGCGGTACGGCGTCACGAAGACGTCGGTCTCGGCGAGCAGGTCGGAGAGCGCGTCGATCGAGAGGAAGCGGTCGTCGAACTCGACGTGCTCGGAGAGGCCGAGCTCGAGCACGCGGCGCTCGAGCATCAGCCGGTAGCGCTCGCCTTCGCGGCGCGCGACATCCGGATGTGTGCGGCCCGCGATCACGTAGGTGACGCCCGGGTTGCGCTCGACGATCGCGGGCATTGCAGCGATCGCGGTCTCGAGCCCCTTGCCCGGCGAGATCAATCCGAACGTCGAGAGACGGAGATGGTCGCCGGCAGGCTCGGGCGCACGGTCGGTCAGGCGCGTCGGCGCGCCGTGCGGAACGACGCGCACCTTCTCCGGCGTGCAGGCCCCGCAGTCGACGAGCAGCCGCTCTGCGGTGTCGGTCATGACGATCACGAGCTCGGCTTCGTCGCACAGCGCCGTCAGCACCTCGAGCTGATGCGCCGTCGGCTCCGACAGCACGGTGTGCAGGGTGACGACGAGCGGCTGCGCGAGGCTCTCGGCGAACGACAGCACGTACTCGCCGTCGAGCCCGCCGAAGATGCCGTACTCGTGCTGGAGCAGCACGACGTCGACGTCGAGCCGGCCGAGCATGCGCGCCGTGCGCACGTAGTCGCCGCGCACCGACTGAGCGATCGTTGCGAGCAGGCCGCGCCGCTGCGGGCTCGACGGCTCGCTGACGACTGCGACGAGCTCGGCAGCCTCGATCTCGGGGACGCCGAGCAGCGTCCCGCGCAGATCCGCTGCGAAGGTGCCGATCCCGCACGCGCGCGGCGGGTAGGTGGAGACGATCGCCGTTCTCACGCGAACGCTCTACGAACGCGTTCGCACCGGAACGGGCACCGGCTGCATCCGCTGTGGCTCCTGCAGCCCGCCGCGAACGGATGTGCTCGGACGGGCCTTGCCGCTCGTCCCGGCGCGCAGCCGGTCGAGAAGACGACGAAGGTTCTTGCGCATCGGTTGCTCCCTACTTGTCGACTCCCCCGAAACGGCGACCAGGCGGGCTCGTGTGGGAGTCAGGACACGGGGACGCTCCTCACACCCTAGCGGACGCCCTCAGCGCGGCTCCCCGGCGGACGGATGGAGCAGCGGAACGTCCGGGCGCCATCCCTGCTCGAGCACGAAGGCAAGTGAGGGCGGCGTCATCAGCAGGGCCTCGCCGCCCGCCGGACGCGCGCGCGGCGAGCCGTAGCCCGACGGCGCCCACGGCAGGAGCGCGTCGCCGCGGACGAGACACGGGGCGCCGTCGTGGAGCACGAACGCGCCGTCCGGCAGCTCGTCGATCCGGGCGCGGTGGTGCCGCTGCAGGCGCGTGCCCGCGTCGAGGCGCTCGCCGTGGAGCTGAGCGTCCATCGCGTCGGCTCCGGCCTGGCCCGGGTGCAGCAGCCGCCAGATGCGCGCGAACCGGACGTAGTCCTCGTGCCGGCAGAGCGCGCACGGCCGGTGGCCGGCGGCGAACGCGGTCGCCTCGTCGAGAAAGAAGAGCTCCGTGAACCTTCCCGGCTGCATCAAGGCCTTGCGCTGCCAGCCGCGGAACGAGAGCCGGCACGCGATCCACCGTTTCCCGTTGTAGCGCCGCCGGATCCGGCCGTGATCGTCGTGCAGGCAGCCGCGGTTCCCGTACACGAGACCGCGCGCCGGATCGACGATCAGCTCGCCGAGCGGCGTGACTCTGTTCTGGCGAGGGCTCATGTACGTGGATTACCGTATGCACGTCGTGAGGGTCCGCGCCCGCATGAGCATGAGCACCGACGGCGACGTGACCATGCCGAGCGGGCGGCGGGCGCTGGTCGCCGGCCCCACGTTCGTCCCTGCCGAGAGCCGCGGCATCCGCGAGTGAGGTCGTTTCCGGCGGAACTCGGCATTGACGCGGTGCCGGCATGCGTCACGCGGGAGTGGGGCTTCGACGTCGCGTCTGCCGAGTTCGCCCCGCTCGGGGCAGGGAGCTACCACTGGGTGTTAACCGACGCGGAGGGAAGTCGCGCGTTCGCCACCGTCGACGACCTCGACGTGAAGTCGTGGCTCGGCGACACGCGCGAGGCCGTGTTCGACGGGCTCGAGGCCGCGTTCGACACCGCCGCGTCGCTGCGTGCGCAAGGACTCGACTTCGTCGTCGCGCCGATCCCTACGCACCGTGGCGAGAACTGCGTTCGCGTCGCGCCGCGCTACGCCGTCGCGCTCTTCCCGTTCGTCGACGGGCGCGCGAGCGACTTCGGCGAGCACGACCCCGCCGACCTTCCCGCGGTCGCCGCGCTGCTCGCCGAGCTGCACGGTGCACAGCCCGGCCCGCGCACGCGCACCGCAGGCCTCGAGCTCCCCGGACGCCGCCACATCGAGTCGGCGCTCGGCGAGCTGCGCGAGCCGTGGCCCGGCGGCCCGTACGCAGAACGCGCGCGCGAAGCGCTCGCCGCGCACGCGGCCGACGTCGCCGACCTGCTCGAGCTCGCCGACCGCCTCGCCGCGTCGATCGCGGCCCGCGGCGCGGGCTGGGTCGTCACGCACGGCGAGCCGCACGCCGCGAACGTCATGCACACCGGCGACGGGCTCGCGCTGATCGACTGGGACACGGTCGCGCTCGCGCCGCCCGAGCGCGACCTCTGGATGGTCGCCGGTGCGGCGGCCGACGCGGACGCGGAGGCGATCGACTACTTCCGGCTCATGTGGGATCTGAAGGATCTCGCGGAATGGCTCGACATCTTCCGCCGGCCGCACGAGGACACCGACGACACCGCACGCTCGTACCGCGGGCTCCGCGAAGTCGTCGCGAGCCGCGACCGCTGGCTGTAGCGCTGCCGCGCGCCTTACGCGTCGAGCGGACGCTCATGCCGATCACGACCGTCGCCTCGCCCGGCTTGTGCCCCGTGAGAAAGCACAGCGCGCGTGTTCCAGGCACGCGTCGGCAACGGTGGCCCAAATCCTCACCCCGCGTTCGATGAATGGGGCGGTAGCCGCGGTATGCGAACGGAAATGGGCGCCGGCTCCCGGGCCGCGGTCCCGGGAGCCGGCGGGCGTTCTGGAGCCGGGGCTAGAGCCCGAGGCCGCCGGTCACGCCACCGAGTAGGCCGGTGACGGTGTTGAGCACGTCCGTGAGGACGCCCTGGAGATTGACGGCGGCATTGACGCCTGCAGTGATTGCGACACCGATCATGTGTCTTGTTCTCCTTTCATGTGCTGTCTGCCGCGCAGCAGCGATTGCCGCGCAGCACCTACCGAGCACACGGCACGCTAGAGACGCGCGCCCGGCGAGCGCATCGTCTCAAACGATGATCTGCGCGATGTTTCGGCGTCCGCGGCACGCGGGTAGCCGCGCTCATGTGATGTCGGGGGATCATCCGTCTGCGACGGCGCATCGACTCGAGCCGATTCGTGTCGTCATCGTCGACGCGGAGGTCGAGTCGAGAGATCGCACGGCCGGTGCGCTCGCACGCGAGCGCGACATCGAGATCTCCGCGGCCTCCGGTGACGGTCGCAGCGTGCTCGAGCTGGTGCACCGCGTCGAGCCACGCGTCGTCGTGATGGACGTCGAGCTTCCCTGCGACGCCGGCATCCACGCGACTCGGGCGCTGGCGGCACGCGAGCGGTCGCCGGCCGTCCTCGCCGTCGCGCACGACGTGTCGGACGAGCTCGCGCTCGACGCGATCCGGGCGGGAGCTGCCGGCGTCTGCGAGAAGCGTGCGACGCTCGCGCTCGCGGAGGCGGTCCGTGCCGTCGCCTGCGGCTACGCGGTCGTCGCGCGGAAGACGCTGCGCCTGCTGGCCGACCGCGTCCCTCGCCCCGACGGTGCGCTCGAGCGCTGCACGCCGCGCGAGCGGGAGGTGATCGAGCTGGTGGCGCGGGGCGCGACGAACGCCGAAGTGTGCGAACGGCTCGTGATCACCGACGCAACCGTTCGCACTCACATCCGCAACCTCCGGCGCAAGCTCGGCGCACGCTCACGAGCCGAGCTCGTCTCGCGCGTCTACGCCCCGACGTCGTAGTTCTACGCCGCGAGCGACGCGCGCTCGAGCTGCGGCTTCACGTCGCTCGCGAACAGCTCGACCGTCCGCCTCGCCTCGTCGAAGGTCATGTCGCCGGTCGGAAGCTGGAGCGCGACGTAGTCGATCAGCCCGGGCTCGAGGATCGCGGCGAACCGCTCCGCGATCTGCTCGGTCGTGCCCGCGCCGGCCGCGATCGCGTCCTCGATGTGCGCGAGGATGCTGTGGAGCGGACGCAGCGCGGCCGCGCAGTCCTCGTCCGACAGCACGAGGTGGTCGCGTGTGTGCACCTTCTCGGCGCGCCGCACGAGCCCGTCCATGCCGCGGCGTGCGATCTCGAGCGCCTCTGCCTCGGTCGGCGCGATCGCGAGCACCATCGTGCAGCCGACGCGCGGCACGGAGTCGGGTCCGTCGACGCGCAACGTGTCGCCCCTGTGCTTCGCCCACGTCTCCACGTAGAGGTCGTAGGCCTCCTGGGCGATCGGCCCCGGCCACATGAGGCTCATGCCGTGCCGCCCGGCCGTCAC
This sequence comes from Gaiellaceae bacterium, assembly GCA_035999905.1. Taxonomy (GTDB): domain Bacteria; phylum Actinomycetota; class Thermoleophilia; order Gaiellales; family Gaiellaceae; genus Palsa-739. The sequence goes on from DASYGK010000105.1 coordinate 8,953, forward strand.
CGGGTTGCCCGGATACCAGAACGGGATCGGATCCTGCAGCGGCTTCGTCGCGAGCGGCATCGCCGGGAAGTCGTGGAACCGGCTGTTCGCGCTCGAGATCTCTCCCGTCGCGAACGCGTCGCAGATGATCCCGAGCGTGTCCTCGAACCGCTCGCGTCCCTCCGTCCACGTGCTCCCGAACCAGGCGTGCTCGATCGGAGCGACGCCCCGTCCGACGCCGAAGTCGAGCCGGCCGCCGGAGAGCTGGTCGGCGACGCACATGTCCTCGATGATCCGCACGGGATGGTGGAGAGGCAGGAGCTTCACCATCGGCCCGAGCCGGATGGTCTTCGTCACCTGCGCCGCGGCGGAGATGAAGAGCTCCTGGTTCGGCGCCATGCACAGGTCGGAGCCGTGGTGCTCGGCGAGGTGGAACGCGGAGAAGCCGGCCTGGTCGGCGAGCTTCACGAGCTCGAGCCGGTCCTGGAGGAGCCGGTGCGTCGGCGTCCCCGGAATGCCTTCGATGTGGTCGAAGATGCCGAACGTCGGTGCCATCGAGGGCATCTTCTCGGTCGGCCCTCCGGAGTGCAACGTCAGGCGGGCGGCGGCGCGGGCGGGGCCCGGCGGATGCCGAACGCACCGCGTGCGCGTGCGAGCACCTGCTGCGTCGCGTCGAAGTTCGACACGGCGACGGCGAGGAGCAGGACGCTCCCGTTGAACACCGGGGTGACCCACGACTCGACGCCCTTCAGCTGCAGGCCGGTGATCCCGACCGCGACGAGGAAGATCGCGATCACGGTGCCCCACACGTTGAAGAAGCCGGGACGGATCGCGGTCGCGCCGAGGAACGCGGCCGCATAGGCCGGAAGCAGGAAGCCGGGGCCGGAGCTGGCGTCGGCCGCGCCGACCTGCGCGGTCACGAGCATCCCCGCGATCGACGCGAGCAGCGCCGCGACGATGAACGCCGTGAAGCGCGCGCGGCCCGTGCGAATCCCGGAGAGGCGGGCGGCGGCTCGATTGGCGCCCGTCGCGCGCATCTGCCGGCCGATCACCGTGAACTCGAGGACCACCCAGAGCAGGAGCGCTGCGGCCAGCGCGTAGTAGATCGGCAGCACGACACCGGCTTTCGTCTGCGCGAGCGTCGTGAAGCCGTGCGGCGCGCCGCCGAAGAGCGGCGTGTTGCCGTTCGAGATCCACTGCAGCACGCCTTCGAGAATCGTCGCGATGCCGATCGTCGCGATGAACGAGTTGATCCCGAGACCGACGACCGCGAGTGCGTTGGCCGCGCCGATGCCGGCGCTGATCCCGAGCGTCGCGAGGATCGCCATCGGCCACGAGAGCCCGTAGTGCGTGATCAGCTTGAGCACCATGTACTGCGAGAGACCCAGCGTCGCCCCGATCGAGAGGTCGAACTCACCGACGACGAGCACGAGCATCGCCGCGAACGCGATGAAGATCCCCGGCGGCTGCGACGTGAGGATGTCCTGCACGTTGCCGCTCGTCGGGAAGCGCTTCGGAATCCACGCCGAGAAGCCGCCGAAGACGACGCAGAAGACGATCAGCAGGCCCCAGCGCGAGAGCAGGCGCGACGCCCTCATTCGCTGTAGCACTCCTGCGCGATCCGGGCCGGTGTCAGCTCGGCGCCGGCGAGCTCGACCTTCGGCCTCCCGTGCGCGAAGACGATGGCACGGTCGGCGATCGCGGCGACCTCGTCGGCATCGGACGACAGGAGGAGCACGGCGGTGCCCTCGTTCGCGGCCGCCGCGAGCCGCTCGTAGATCGCGTTCCGCGTGCCGACGTCGATGCCCGCCGTCGGCTCCTCCGCGACGAGAACGGCCGGCCGCGGCGTCATCCACTTCGCGAGCACGACCTTCTGCTGGTTCCCACCCGAGAGCGCGCCGAACGTCGCTGTCGGTGCGGCCGGAACGACGTTCCAGTCGCGGAAGACCTTGCCGGCCGCAGAACGCTCGCCCCGCGCGGAGGCGAAGGCCGTCGTCCGGCGATCGCGCAGCGTGAAGTTCGTCGCGGTGTCCATCGTCGGGAACGCCGCCTCGCCGAGACGATCGGCGGGAACGTGCACGACGCCGTGCCGCTGCGCGTCGAGCGGCGTTCGCGGATGGAACGGAGCCCCGTCGAGCCGCAGCTCTCCGCCGAGCGCGGGCTGGACGCCGGCGACGATCCTGCCGACGCTTCGATGGCCCGCCCCGACGAGGCCGACGAGCGCGAGCACCTCGCCGCGCCGGAGGCCGAACGTGACCTCCGCCGCACCGTCGCCGGCGACGCCGTCGAGTGAGAGGAGCACGTCGCCGCGCTCGCCGCGTTCCTCGCTCTGCACGTGCACGGTCGAGCCGACGATCAGCTCGACGAGCTGCTGCTCGGTCGTGTCGGCGCTCGAGACCGTCCCGACGAGCTCGCCGTCGCGCAGCACGGCCGCCCGGTCGGCGAGCCGCGTCACCTCGGCGAGACGGTGCGTGACGTAGAGCACCGCGACACCGGCGGCGCGCAGGCGCTCGACCGCGCCGAAGAGCAACTCGACGTCATGCCGCGGCAGGGAGGCCGTCGGCTCGTCGAAGACGACGACGCGCGCGTTCGTCGCGACGGCGCGCGCAACGGCGACAAGCGCCCGTTGCGCCGCCTCGAGCCGGTCGACCGGAGTCGCCGGGTCGACGTCGATCTCCCAGCGCCGCAGGAGCTCACCGGCGAGCTCGCGCTGGCGGCGCCACGCGATCAGGCCGAACCGGTGGCGGAACCCGGTGACGTGCGCGATGTTCTCCGCGACCGAGAGCCCGTTCAGGAGACCGAGATCCTGGTGCACGAAGGCGAGGCCGTGCGCACGCGCTTCCGCAGCACTGACCCCGTGGTGGAAGGTGTGCTCGCCGAGCCGGATCGTCCCGGCGGTCGGGTGATGCACGCCGGCGAGGATCTTGATCAGCGTGCTCTTGCCGGCGCCGTTCTCTCCGAGCAGCGCGAGCACCTCGCCGCCGCAGATGCGCAGGTCGACCCCGCGAAGCGCCCAGGTGCCGCCGAAGCGGCACGCGAGCCCCTCGACGGCGAGAACGTCCTCGTCGGACGCTCCCGCCGTCTCGGTTGCGGAATCGAGCGCTACTTCACGCCCCAGAGCTTCAACCACGCGGACTTGTAGTCGTACGAGTTCGCGATTGCAGCACCGGTGGTCGAGCTCGCATTCGTCTTGTCCATCAGCCGGAACGGGACGTTGTACTTCACCTGCGGCTTGTGATTCATCGCGCGCAGGATCGCGTCCATGGCGAACCAGCCGTACTCCGACGTGTCAGGCCCGATCTCGACGAAGTTCGCGCCCTTCCGGATCTGCGGCAGGAAGAAGTCGCCGTCGGTGCCGAGACCGGTGACGTCCTTGCGTCCCGTCGCCTGCACCGCCTGTGCGAACGTGCCCGCCCACGACTCGGAGAGGCAGAAGATGAACTTCGCCTGCGGGTACTTGCGGAACAACGCGGCCATCCGCTGAGCGCCGGCAGACGAGCCGATGTCCGTCGCGGGCGACTGCGTCGTGTTGACGATCTGGTACTTCGAGCCGGCGTCCTTGATGCCCTGCTGGAAGCCGCCGAGCGCGACCTGGAGGTCCGAGAACTGCGGCGAGTCGTACGCGATGATCTGCGCGCCCTTCCCACCCGTGCTCTGCACGATCCACTCGGCCAGCCGGTAGCCCTCCGTCCGCTCGTCAGGCCCGACCTGGGCCACGAGGCCCGGCGGCGGGTTCTTCACGGCGTTGAAGATGTCGACGAACGGCGCGCCTGCCGCCTTCGCCTTCGCGATGCCGGGAGCGATCAGCGCCGGCACGCCCGCGCTCATCGCGACCGCATTCGCACCGCCCTGGACCGCCGTGTCGATCGCCGCGACCCAGCCGGTCGGCGTGCCGTTGCCGAACACGACCTTGCCGCTCCAGCCGACCGCCTTCGCGGCGGCGGCGACGCCCTGCGCCGACCGCTGCGGCAGCGGTGCGGGCACGCTGTAGATGGAGACGAGGCTCTTGCCCTTGGGAACCGGCCCGGGCGAGGTCGTCGGCCCCGTGAACTTCGTCATCGGCTTCCGCGCCGCGGCGACGTCGGCCTGCGCCTTCGCGAGCGTCAACTTCGGTGCTGCGTTCGAGTGCCGCGTGGCGCCTGCTGCGGGAAGGGCCGTCAGCGAGACGACCGCGACCCCAGCGCACGCGACTGCCGTCAACGGGAGCAGTCTGCGCCCACGGCCAGCCCTCCGTACAACCATGCGCCCTCCTCGGCTCATGTGACAATGCCGGCGTCACGAGAACACCGGTCGCTGGGCCAACCTAAACAGGTACGCGAAGGCTGGTCAAACGGCCCCTCCACTGTTTGCAATCCGTCACATCCGTTGTGCTCGCCGCCCCGTATGCGGGAAGATGTGCTCTCGCCCGGGCATTCCCCGACGCGGATGCCCGAGGACCGAAAGGAAGGGTCATGGACTACGCGGATCTCATCGTCGAGCGTGAAGAAGAGGGCTATTTCGCCTATCACCGGTCGGCGCTGACCTCGGAGGCGATCCACAGGGCCGAGATCGAACGGATCTTCAACCGCAGCTGGCTGTACGTCGGGCACGAGTCCGAGGTACCCGTGCGCGGCGACTTCGTCCGACGGACGGTCGGCAAGCGGCCGCTGTTCTTCGCGCGCAGCCGGACGACGGGGGAGGTGCGCGTCTTCGCGAACAGCTGCCGTCATCGAGGGGCGACGATCTGCCGCCGCGACCGCGGGAACGCGAAGACGTTCCAGTGCTTCTACCACGCGTGGACGTTCGACACCGACGGCGCGCTCATCGGCGTGCCCGACGAGGAGACGTACGGCCCGGCGTTCGACAAGTCGCAGTACGGCCTCGTCGAGGTGCCGCGTATGGAGTCGTACCGCGGCATGATCTTCGTCAGCTACGACCCGAACGTCGAGGACCTCGTCGACTATCTCGCCGGCGCGCGCGCGTACATCGACGCGATGATGGATGCGGCCGAGGTCGCGGCCGCGTTCTCGGCGAACGGCAACGGCGACGGCGCGCAACACGAGGGCTGGTCGGGGCCGCTCCAGGTCCTGCGCGGGACGCACCAGTACGGCATCAAGGCGAACTGGAAGCTTCTCGTCGAGAACAGCTTCGACGGCTACCACCTCGGGCCGACGCACCAGACGTACTTCCAATTCCTCAAGGATCAGAAGGTCGACGTCTCGCCGAGCACGGGGACGATGAAGCTGCTCGGGAACGGGCACGCCGTGATCGAGTACACGGGCTCGTGGGGAAGGCCGATCGCACGCTGGGCGGAGCAGTTCGGCGATGCGTCGCGCAGCCAGCTCGAGGCGCTCCGCAAGAAGATCATCGACGAGCTCGGCGACACCGGCTACCGCATGGCGGAGCTGAACCGCAACCTCTTCATCTATCCGAACCTGTTCGTGATGGACAACAACGCGACCGCGCTGCGCGTGATCGAGCCGACCGAGCCCGGCTACATGGACGTCTCGCAGCACGAGCTCGCGCCGCGCGTCGAGGATCCGACGGTGCGGAAGGTCAGGCTCGAGAGCTACGTGACCTTCGCCGGCCCTGGCGGGCTGGCGACGCCGGACGACGTCGAGGCGCTCGAGTCGTGCCAGCAGGGCGCGCACTCCGGCGTCGAGTGGAGCCTGCTGTCGCGCGGCTACTTCAGCGAGGAGCCGCCGATGTCCGGCGAGTTGCAGATGCGTGTCTTCTGGCGCCGCTGGCAGGAGCAGATGCTGGCGGGCGAGCTGGTGGGGTCGTCGTGAGCCGCCGCGAGGCGCAGGTCGTCGACCGGCCGGATCTGCGGCCGACGGATCTGACGCGCTCCGAGCTCGAGGACCTGCTCTACACGGAGGCGTTCCTCCTCGACGAGTGGCGCATGGAGGAGTGGCTCGCGCTGTGGGCCGAGGACGCGGAGTACGTCGTCCCGACGAACGACAACCCGCACGCCGATCCCGACAACGACCTGATGTACATCAATCACGACTACCGCCTGCTGAAAGGCCTCGTCGTCCGGCTGATGAGCGTGCACGCGCATCGCGAGTACCCGTGGTCGAAGACGCGCCACCTCGTCTCGAACGTGCGCGTGCTCGGGGAGGACCAGGAGGGGATCGTGCACGGCGACGCGGCGTTCCAGGTGTGGCGCTTTCGTGACAAGGACCGCGACTGCTACGTCGGCCGGTACGACGTACGGGTCCGTCGCGAGGCGGACGGCCTCAAGCTCGTCGGCAAGTGGATCACGCTCGACGCCTGGACGCTCGCGCCGTATGGCGCCGTCAGCATCGTGCTTTGATGCCGGCGTGAGCACCGCCGTCGTCGCCGTCCACTTCCAGAACGACGTGCTCCACCCGGACGGGAAGATCCGGGCCGGCGTCGACGGCGACGACCGCCGGCGCGCGGTGCTGATCCGCAACGCACGGAGGCTCCTCGCCGGCGCCCGCGCGGAAGGCGTGCCGGTCGTATCCGCGCGGATCGCGTTCCGGCCGGGCTACCGCGGCCATGTCGCGAGCTCGCCGATGCTCGCCGCCGTCGTCGAGCAGGGCGCGCTCGTCGACGGGACATGGGGCGCGGAGTTCCACCAGCAGCTGCGGCCGCGCCGCGACGAGCTCGTCGTGACGCACTCGCGGATCAACGCCTTCTACGGATCCGACCTGGAGCAGGTGCTCGCGTCGCTCGCGGTCGGACGTCTCGTGCTCGCCGGCGTTGCGACGCACTCGGCCGTCGAGCACACCGCACGCCACGCGGCGGACATGGGCTACGAGGTGCTCGTGGCCGCCGACGCCTGCTCTGCAGCCGACCCCGAGCTTCACGCCGCCGCTCTGCGCTCGCTCGCGCTCCATGTCTCGCGTGTCGCGACGGTGGACGAGATCCTCGGCGAGCTCTCGAGGCACCGTGGCTGAGCTCGCCGCCGCGTCCGCGATCGTCACCGGTGGGAACTCGCAGCTCGGGTTTGCGATCGCGTCGGCGCTGCACGACGCGGGAGCGTCCGTCGTGATCGCAGCGCGCGACGAGGAGCGCGGCCGCAGTGCGGAGGAGAAGCTCGGCGAGCGCGCGCTCTACGTCGCGACGGACATCGGCGACGACGCGTCGGTGCAAGCGTGCGTCGCGGCAACGGTCGCGGCATTCGGGCGCATCGACATCCTCGTCAACAACGCGGTCGTGTACACCGACGGCGGGCTCGACTCGACACGGGAGCAGTGGCTCGAAGCGCTGAACGTCAACGTCGTCGGCGGCGCGGTGATGCTGCGGGAGGCCGTGCCGCACATGCCGCCGGGCAGCGCTGTCGTCAACGTCGGCAGCATCGGCGGGAAGTTCGGCGCTGCGGGGAGGGCGATCTATCCCGCGTCGAAGGCCGCGACGCTGCAGCTCACGCGCAACCAGGCGGCGGAGCTCGCCTCGCGCGGGATCCGCGTCAACTCCGTCTCGCCCGGCTGGACGTGGTCGGACCCGCTCGCGGCGATGACGGACGGAAGCCGCGAGCTGGCCGACCGGGCGAGCGCGAGCACCCATCCGCTCGGACGGGCGGGCAATGCGGAGGAGGTCGCCGCCGCCGTCGTCTTCCTCGCGTCGCCGGCCGCGTCCTTCGTCACCGGCGCGGACCTTGCGGTCGACGGCGGCTACTCGATGATCGGCCCCGATCAGGGCCGCGGCCCGCGGTACTGGATCGAGCAGGCGCAGCGGGATTAGATCGCGCCGCCCTGGACGAACCTTGGGAGAAAGCTTGCCCCAGCGTTGCCCGGGCCGGCGTAGAACAGCGGGTGCCATGCACCGCCGACTCACCTTCGACGCGAACCCGAAGGAGCTCGCGAGCCGCGACTCCGGTTCGACGCACATCTCGCTCCTCTGGAGCAGACGGCACCATCGCGCCGCCGTCGTCGTCGAGGACGACGACACCGGTGAGATCCTCGAGCTCGAGGTGACGCGCGCCGACGACCCGCTCGACCTCTACGAGCATGCGCTCGCCTACGCGCCGCGCCGCGGCCGCCCCGGCCGCCCTACCGCCGCTGCCGCATAGCTCACGTCGCCGAATCCTCGGTTGCGCCTTCGATCGCGCGCCGCCAGTGCACGGTGCGGAGTGTCGCGGCGATTGCGGCCGCCCCGAGCGCCACGTTGAGCGTCGAGGCGATCGCCTTCATCCCGACGCTGAGGCTCAGCAGGGCGCTCCTCGACGCCTCGCCCGAGAGCACATACACGATCAGCGCCTGGTCGGTGCCGATGCCGGCCGGCGTCAGCGGGACGATGGTCGACAGGCTCTGCGTCACCTGCACGCGGAGCGCGTTGTCGAGGTTCGCGGTGACGTGGAAGGCGCGGAGGAAGAAGTAGATCGCCGTCACGCGGAGCGCCCAGTCGACGACCTGAAGCGCGGCGACCGAGCGCAGGTAGCGGCCCGGCGTCCGCAGGATCGCGAAGCCGCGGCCGACGCGCTCGCGGAACGCGGCGATCCGTGCCGCCGCCCACACGCCGATCGCCAGGCCGGCGGCGAGCGCGAGAAAGGCGACGAGCGCGGCGGTGCGCGGGTGCCGGAAGAGCCAGAACCAGTCGACGGACGGGAGGTGGTTCAGCACCTGGACGCCGGGGAGCACGTGCTGTTGCAGCGCCCAGATCAGCAGCACCGTCGACAGGATGACGTCGACGATCGTCTCGACGAGGAGCGACGAGGCGAGAGTGGCGTAGGTCGCGCCCTCGATCCGCCGTTTGAGGATGTAGAGCTTGAGCACGTCGCCGCCGCGGACCGGGACGATCGAGTTGACGCCGACGCCGGCGAGATAGGCGCCCGCGACGCTGCGCCAGCGCACGCGCGCCTCGGGGAACGCCGCGGCGAGGATGTTCCGCCAGGCGCGCGTTCGCACCACGATCTTCGCGAGGTGGCAGGCGAGCGCGAGCAGCACCGGCGTCCACGCGATCGCCTGGAGGTGGTGGAAGAACGCGGTGAAGGCGTCGAGGACGTCGCTCACGCCCTGGAGTGTGGCGGGTAGTCGTCCGAGAAGGGAGGAGTGGCAACTACGGATGGCGCCGCCGCGGGTTTGGGCGAGCGTCGTCGCATGCGACCGTTGCGTGAACCGGTCGGCCCTGGACGCCCAGCCGAAGGCCGGTGGCGGCTGGGCGCGGTGCGTTCGACGGCGGCGGCGCTCGCGCTCGGCACGGCGCTCCTCGTTGCCCCCATCGTCTCAGCGCGGGTGCCGACTCAACCGATGCCGAGCGGGCCGGTTTACCGCGCAATTCCCGGTGCCCTGCCGCCCCAGTTCCACTACGTCTACCGCACCTTGTCGCCGGGGTGGCCGGTTGCGCCGCGCTTGGTCCAGCATCCGATCAGGGGAGCGTTCATCGACCCGCGCGGGGCGGACGACAACGGCCTGTCCGGCTACCACTTCGGCATAGACGTCAACGTCGACGACGCCCGACCCGACGCCGGCGCACCTCGCGAGCTCTCGCATCGGGTGTACGCCCTCGACGCAGGTGTCGCGAGCATGCCGGCGCACGTGCAAGGGCGCCGCTGCGTGAACCGGCGTGTGGACGCCGGCCATTTCTCGTACTGGCACGTCTCTCCGACCGTCGCGGCCGGCGCGCACGTGCGCGCTGGGCAGCAGATCGGCTGGACCTGCCGGGGTGTGTGGCACGTGCACGTCTCGGAATGGCAGCTCTATCGGGGCAAGCGCGTGTGGGTCGACCCGCTGCATACGGGAGGCGCCTTCCGGCCGTACGCGGATACAGCGCCGCCCGTCGTCTCGCGGCTCGTCTTCGTCGCGCCGCCGACGAGGCCGTGGCTGCCGACGAAGAGCCTCGCCGAGCGCGACTCGGCGGCCGCCGTCTCCACGCGTGGCCTGCACGGGAAGATCGAGGTGCGGGCCGAGGCCGCGGATCCGCAGTCGTTCACCGGGTTTCTCGCGCGCAACCACGCGTGGCCGACGGTGTGGACTCCGTACGCGCTGGCGATCGAGATCCGCCGTCAGGCGACCGGCCGCGTCGTGCTGCAACGGACGAGCTTCGAGGCTACGCAGATGCCGCAGACGCCGTACCTCGTGCACTACGCGCCTGGCACCGTCGAGGACGACAACATGCAGGAATGCGTCGGCCCTCCTCAACTCCCGCGCTGCGACGGCATCACGTGGCTGAGGCCGTTGTCGCGCTTCCGCGAGGAGTTCTGGGACACGCGCAAGGTTCCGAACGGCGTCTACACCGTGACGGTGCGTGCGCGCGACATCGCCGGCAACGCGGGCTCGAAGACGGTCAGCGTCCTCGTCAGGAACTGAGCAGCGCGAGGATCTCGTCGTGCTCGGGCCAGCGCCGCTCCTGCTGCTTCGAGAAGAGGAGCGTCTCGCCGTCGAAGACGTCGAACTGGCTCTTCTCTCCCCGGATCGCGGTGGCGGCCCGCCCGGTCTTGGCCGTGATCTCGGCCGCGAGACTCGCGGCCCGTTCGTCGTAGCCGTTTCAGACGGGGCAGAAGAGGATGCGGATCTCGCTCACGATGCGAGCGTAGCGCCTCGCGCGGACCGCGCGTCGCCGGGCCCGGGGCGGGCGGACGCGCCGCCCACCCCGGACTTGGACGAGAGGCTCAGGCGCCCGCAGGCTGTTGCTGCGCGGGCGCGCCGTCCATGCCGGCCTCGATCTTCGAGAGCTCTTCCTCGGTGCCCTCGCTGACGGGGCCTTTGAACCACTTGTGCGCCGACACCGCCCACCAGATGCCGACGAGGAGCAGCACCGCGCCGACGGTGATCGGCGCGTAGTTCACGACGTTCCAGTCGAAACCGCTGTGCCACGGGATTGCCGTCGGCACGGTCGGAAGAAGGAACAGGATCACGATGAACACGATCCAGAGCACCGCGATCGGATTGATCCACTTGTAGTGCTTGCCCAGCGACCACGCGCCGGTCTCGAACGAGTCGCCTGCCCGCCAGCGCAGGTAGATCGGGACGCCGTACGCGATGTACAGGCCGATCACGGCGATCGAGGTGCCGACGAGATAGCCGATCGCGCCGTTCCACAGAGTCGGCAGCATCAGCGCCCACGAGAGCACGGCGATCGCGATCACGGCGTTGACCGGGACGCGATGCGTCCGGCTCACCTTGCGGAAGTACGCCCGGCCGCCCGGCACGGCGCCGTCGCGCGAGAACGCGAACATCATCCTCGACGCCGCCGTCACCGATGCCGCACCGCAGAAGAACTGTGCGACGCAGACGATCAGCAGGATGAACTCGGCCCACTTGTTACCGAGCGCCGTCTGCCAGATGTACTTCACGTCGAACGCCCCGGCGGCGAGCGTGCCCTTCACGTCGGGCACCGCGAACGTCACCGCGACGAGGAGGATGAACCCGAAGATCACCGACATGACGACGGACATGACGACGCCGACCGCTGCCGAGCGGGAAGCCTGCCGTGTCTCCTCGCTCATGTGCGCCGATGCGTCGTAGCCGGTGTACGTGTACTGCGCCATCAGGAGGCCGATCCCGAAGACGAACCAGAACACCGGGCTCGAGAAGTTGTGACCGCTGAACCCCGACGCGTTGAGCGTCTTCGTGAACACGAAGCTCGCCGATTGATGATGGTCGGGGACGATCGCAAGCACGAGCACGATCACCGCGACGCCGAGCATGTGCCACCACGCCGAGACGGAGTTGAGCACTGCGAGCAGCTTCACGCCGTTGAGATTGAGCAGCAGGTGCGCGGCCATGATCGCCGAGAACGTGATGAACACGGTGTGCGTGTCGGTCCCGACGCTCGGGAACCAGAGGTTCATCAGCGACGTCCAGAAGATCGCTGCGCCGTAGTCGATCGCGGCCGTGACGCCGATCTGGCCGATCAGGTTGAACCAGCCGGTGAACCAGCCCCAGGCCGGTGATCCGAGCTTCGACGACCAGTAGTAGATCGCGCCTGCGGTCGGCATCGACGAGGCCACCTCGCCCATGCCGAGCGCGACGAGGACGACGAACCCACCGACGATGAGCCAGCCCCAGGTGACCGCCACCGGCCCGCCGTCGTTGAACGCGATGAAGTACGACGTCAGGCAGCCGGCGAGGATCGAGATGATCGTGAACGAGATGGCGAAGTTCGAGAAGCCGCCCATCTCTCGATAGAGCACCTGCGCGTAGCCGAGCTTGTGCAGGGTGCGCTCGTCGTCGTCGTGCGCGTGAACCCCTGGTGCCTCGGAGCTCATCGGCCCTCCCTTGTGTGGTGGAACCCCGCGCGAAGCTTCCCGCTTCGACCGGACGGTTTCAAGCGTGCGGGGCGGTGCGCACGGATCATCTCCATCGTGGTCCGAACAGACTGTCGTCCGCCGTGCGCGCTACATCTGAATCGAGCTGACCTCACTTTCGACACCGCTGCTCGTCCTCGTGTTCGCCGCCGGCGCGGTCGCGACGTGGATCGCCGGTACCGCGCTCTCGAAGACGACGGACGTCATCGACCGCCGCTTCAAGCTCGGCGACGCACTCGGCGGCGTCGTGCTGCTCGCGGTCGCCGGCAGCCTGCCCGAGGTCGCGATCACCGTCTCCGCGGCGGCGAAGGGCAATCTCGGCCTGGCCGCGGGAAACCTCATCGGCGGCATCGCGGTGCAGACGATGGTGCTCGTCCTCTGCGATGCGGCTGCGTCGCGCAAGCAGGCGCTGACGTTCCTCGTCGGCTCGCTCGCACCGGTGCTCGAGGGCCTGCTCGTGATCGTCGTCACGGCCGGCGTGCTGATGGGCGCACTGCTGCCGAGCACGACGCGGATCGGCCCCGTCAGCCCGGCGTCGCTCGCGATCTGCGCGGCGTGGTTCGCCGGGATCTGGGTGATCAACCGCCACCGCCAGGCGCCGCGGTGGGAGGTCAGCGCCCCCGGCGCGAAGCCGGGGCGCAAGCATCGCCGCCAGCCGCACCCGGACGAGAAGCCGACACCCATCACGGAGTCGACGGCGCGTGCCCTGATCGTGTTCGGCGTCGGTTGCGTCATCACGCTCGTCGCCGGCGTCGTCCTCGAGGTCGCGGGGAACGATCTCGCCAACCGTGCGGGCATCAACGGTGTGATCTTCGGCGCGACGGTCCTCTCGGTCGCCTCCGCACTGCCGGAGATCAGCTCCGGCATCGCCGCGGTGCGGCTCGGCGACAACGAGCTCGCCGTCGCCGACATCTTCGGAGGCAACTCGTTCCAGGTCGTGCTGTTCCTCGTCGCCGATCTCATCGCGGGCGAGCCGGTGCTCCCGCAGGCGGGAAACCTCAACAGCTGGCTCGCCGCGCTCGGCGTTGCGTTGACGGCGGTCTACGCCTTCGGGGTGATCATGCGCCACGAGAACTGCGTCGTGCGGCTCGGGCGGGACTCGCTGATCGCGGTCGTCGTCTTCGGGCTCGGCATCGCCGGGCTGTTCGTCATCCCGCATTGACCCGGGTCGCCCGGTGTATCGTCGGCGCATGCTGACGATCG
>DASYGK010000114.1:0-21663 GCA_035999905.1 Gaiellaceae bacterium
TGATCGGCGTCTGCTCGAGCGAGCGCATCAGCTCGCGCTCGATCAGGAACCCGTTCGTGCGCACGTGCGCCGCGGGGAACGCGCCGAACCGTCCGGCGAAGTAGGGCATCACACGCAGCGTGCCGAGCAGGTGCCGCAGCCAGAGCGGCGTGAAGACGCGCCGCGTGTCCGGCGTCAGGCGCTGGATCTGCCGCTGCGCCCACGCACGGTCGGGGAACGCCTCGCGGTACGGCGTCGCGAGGCCGAGGTTGTAGCGAAGCCACGACCAGTGGCTCGCCCAGGATCCCGTCGCGCCTGCGACGCCGGCGTCGGGAAGGCTCAGTGCCACGTCGAGCTTCGCGAGCCAGCCGGGTGCGCGCACGGTCGTGAACGAATTGACGAAGCAGAGGCGCCTGTGCTCGAGACGCTCGGCCGCGGTGAAGTACGCGCCGACGTCCATGCCCTCGTCGCCGACGTAGAGGCGGTGCCCGTCGAGCCCTTCGGCGACGGCGGCGGTCTCGTCCGCGTCGCGCTCGGAGTCGAAGCCCTTGAGCAGCAGGACGAGGTCGTGCTCCGCGCCGGCGGGAATTGCGCGGTACGACTCGAGGAACTCCCGGAAGGGCTCGGGACCGTTCGCCTTGCGGACGAGGTGGACGAGCGCGAGGTCCGGCATCGCGTCTACCTTGCCAGAATGATCTTCAGGGAGACGCCGATCGCGGGCGCAGTCCTGATCGAGCTCGAGCGGGTGCTCGACGAGCGCGGGTCGTTCGCGCGCACGTTCGCGGTCGACGAGCTCGCCGCACACGGTCTCGAGACGCGCGTCGTCCAGTGCAACACGTCGACGAGTGCTCGCGCCGGCACGCTGCGCGGCATGCACTACCAGGAGGCGCCGTACGCGGAGGCGAAGCTCGTCCGCTGCGTGCGTGGGTCGATCTTCGACGTCGTCGTCGACCTGCGCCCCGACTCGCCGACGTACTGCGCGTGGCACGGCGTCGAGCTCTCCGCCGCGAACGACTCGATGCTGTTCGTCTCCGTCGGCCTCGCGCACGGGTTCCAGACGCTCGAGGACGACTGCGAGGTGCTGTACCAGATGTCGGAGGCGTACTCCGCCGAGCATGCGCGCGGCGTGCGCTGGGACGATCCCGCCTTCGGCATCGACTGGCCGGACGCCGAGACGCGCATCATCTCGCAGCGCGACCGCGACTACGCGGACTTCCGGCGCTGACGCGCGTCCTCGTCACCGGCGCGACAGGCTTCGTCGGGCGGCACGCGCGCGGGCCGCTCGCGGCGCGCGGCTACGAGGTGCACGGCGTCGGCAGTCGTGACGCCGACCTGCTCGACCCGGAAGCCGTGACGAGACTCGTCCGCGACGTGCGCCCGACCCACCTGCTGCACCTCGCGTGGTACGCCGAGCCGGGTGCGTTCTGGGAATCGCCGGAGAACGCGCGCTGGCTCGACGCGAGCACGCGCCTGCTCGAGGCGTTCGCCGCGTCGGGCGGCACCCGCGCCGTCGTCGCCGGGACGTGCGCGGAGTACGACTGGAGCGGCGACGGCGCTCTCTCGGAGGCGTCGACTCCGCTCGCGCCGCGCACCGCGTACGGCGAGGCGAAGAACGCGTTGCGCGTCGCGGCGGAGCGGCTGCCGGTCTCGCTCGGCTGGGGCCGTGTCTTCTTCCTCTACGGCCCGCACGAGGACCCACGAAGGCTCGTCGCATCCGTCGCGCGCTCGCTCGTCGCCGGCGAGCCGGCGCGCACGACGCACGGGCGCCAGGTGCGCGACTTCCTCCACGTCGCAGACGTCGCCGACGCGTTCGGGGCCCTGCTCGACTCCGGTGTCGAGGGCGCGGTGAACATCGGCTCGGGTGAGGGCGTTGCGCTCGTGGACGTCGTCGAGCGGCTCGCGGCGCTCGCAGGACGCCCCGACCTCGTCGAGCTCGGTGTGCTCGAGGCATCGCAGGGCGAGCCGCCGCGCCTCGTGGCCGATGTCGCACGCCTGCGCGACGAGGTGGGCTGGCGCCCGGCCCGCGCGCTCGACGACGGCCTGCGCGAGACGGTGGAGTGGTGGCGCGCTAACGCCTGATCATGCGCAGCGCCTCGGAGACGCGGCGCGCGCCCGGCGTCGGCAGCACGAGCACGAGCGCGGCGTAGACGGCAGCGCCGATCGCGAGGTTCGCGGCGAGCGGCGTCGACCAGAGCGCGCGCGCTGCGAGCACTGCGCCGGCGGCGAGGCCCGCGTGCGCGAGGTTCGGTGCGAACTCACGTGCGGCGGCCGCGGCCAGTCCGCGCTCCGCCACGGAGAACGACACGATCGTCAGCACCTCGGACGCGGCAACGGCGATCGCGGCGCCGACGATGCCGACAGTCGGGAGCAGCACGAGGTTCGCGGAGACGTTGAACGCGGCGGTGAGCAGCGCGACGCGCATCACGGTTCCCTGCCGGTCGCGCGCGGCGAGCGCCTGTCCGAGCACCGAATTGAGCGCGCCGAGCGCCGGCAGCGACATCGCGATCGCGAGGATCGTCCCGCTTCGGTGGAACGCGCCGCCGTAGAGCACGTGGACGAGCTGGTCGGCGACGGCTGCGCCGCCGAGCGCGAGCGGCAGCACGAGGAAGCCGAGCACGCCCGCGATCTCACCGGTGAGCTGCGGCGAGCCCGCCGGTCCGTGCGACGCGAGGCGCGGATACACCGCCGCCATCAGCGGGCCTGTGATCAGGAGCAGCTGGCCCGGGATCGCGTACCCCGCGGCATAGATCCCGAGCTCGTGCACGCCGCGGAAGATCTCGATCAGGATCGCGTCGGCGCTGAAGATGAGCTGCGTCGCGATACCCGCGACGAGGAACGGCGCGCCGGACCGCAGCAGCGCGAGCGCGGCGGACGCCGACGGCAGCGCGAACGGGAGCTCGAACGAGCGCCGGCCGATTCGCAGCAGCACGAGGTTCCCGGCGACCCCGAGCACGACCGGCACGATCGCGAGCCAGACGAGCTGCCGCGTCGCCGCCAGTACACCGAGGCCGACGGCCGTCGCGGTCACGGTCGAGACGACGGAGACGACCGCAAGCGTCGACATGCGCTCGTACGCCTGGAACACGTGGCCGATCCCGAGCGCGTGCACGAAGGCGGAGAGGCCGAGCACCACCGCGACCGCGAGGCCGCGGCCCGACATCCCCGAGAGCACGAGGCCCGCGACGAGCAGCGCGTAGAGCGCGCCCGCGATCGCCGCCTGCACGGCGACGACGGGCCAGCCGAGGCGCGCGGTGAGCGACCGGTCGCGCGCGATCTCCCTGACCGCGAACGCCGACAGGCCCGCGTCCGAGACGATCAGCAGATAGCCGGTGACCGCAACCGCGAAGCGCCACTCGCCGAGCGCCGTCGGCCCGAGCAGCCGCGAGACGACGAGCAGCGTCGCGATGCCGAGCGCAGCCGACACGACCTGCGCCCCCACGAGCACCGCGCTGTTCCGCGCGAGACTAGGCTTGACCGGATGCTCGCCGAGGTCGTGGACTGGACCGTCCGCCGTTTTCACCGTGCGTGGCACCGCCGGGTCGCGGCGTCGTTCGCCGCGTTCGGAGCAGGCTCGTCGATCGCGCCGCCGCTCGACGCGTTGACCGAGCCCGGGCGCATCGAGATCGGCAACGGCACGACCATCCGCGCGCACGCACGCCTGGAAGTCGTGCAGCGCGAGGACGGCGCCGAGTACGGCCGCGTGCGCATCGGCGACGACGTGCAGGTCGAGGGGTACTTCAGCGTGTCGGCGGCGGCGTCGGTCACGATCGGCAACAGTGTCCTCATCGGCTCGAACGTCGCGATCCGCGACCACGACCACGGCATCGCCCCCGACCGCCACCGCGCGAAGCAGGGGCTCGTCGCCGAGCCCGTCGAGATCGGCGACTTCGCGTGGCTCGGCCAGAACGTCGTCGTGTTGAAGGGCGTCGCGGTCGGCAGGAACGCGGTCGTCGGGGCCAATGCCGTCGTCACCCGCTCCGTGCCGGACGGCGCGGTCGTCGCCGGTGTCCCGGCGCGCCAGATCGGCTGGATCGACGGCAGCCCGTTCGAGGGCTGATCACGGGAAGATCCGCAGCTCCGGCGAGCGCGCGGCGAAGCGGCCGCCCCATTCGCGGATGAACGCGAGCTGCTCCATCACCTCGTCGCGGAGGTTCCACGGGAGGATCACGACGAGGTCGGGCCGCGTGCGCCGGATCTCGTCCGGGTCGCGGATCGGGATGTGCGTCCCGGGCAGGTAGCGCCCCTGCTTGTGCGGGTTCAGGTCGACCGTGTAGTCGATGAAGTCCCGGCCGATGCCGCAGTAGTTGAGGAGCGTGTTGCCCTTCGCGGGTGCCCCGTAGCCGGCGATCGACATGCCCGCGTCCTTCTGCTCCGCGAAGAAGCGCACGATCTCGCGCTTCTCGCGGCGCACGCGCTCGGCGAACGCGAGGTACGTCGCGAGCTCCTCGATCCCGGCGGCGCGCTCGCGTTCCCGCAGCGCGACGACGCGCTCACCCGGCGGGCGCGGCACGTGCGCGGCGTAGATGCGCAGGGAGCCTCCGTGTGTCGGCAGCTCTTCGACGTCGAAGATCGTGAGCCCGTGACGCTCGAGCGCGCGTGACGCGGTGAGCAGCGAGAAGTACGAGAAGTGCTCGTGGTAGATCGTGTCGAACTGCGCCTCCTCGAGCAGCCGCAGCAGGTGCGGGAACTCGATCGTGAGCACGCCCTCGGGCGCGAGGAGCAGCGCGAGACCCGCGACGAAGTCGTTCAGGTCGGGCACGTGCGCGAGCACGTTGTTCGCCGCGATCAGATCGGCGGTGTGCTCCGCGCGCAGGTCCTTCGCCGCGTCGACGCCGAAGAAGCGCACCTCGGTCGGCACGCCCTTCGTGATCGCCGCGGCTGCCGTGTTCGCCGTCGGCTCGACGCCGAGCACCGGGATGCCGCGCTCGACGAAGTACTGGAGGAGATAGCCGTCGTTCGACGCGATCTCGACGACCTTGCTCTTCGCGCCGAGGCCGAAGCGCTCGACGACGGCGTCGGTGTATCGCCGCGCGTGGTCGAGCCAGCCCTGCGAGTACGACGAGAAGTACGCGTACTCGTCGGAGAAGATCCGCTCCGGCGGCTCGAACGCCTCGAGCTGCACGAGCAGGCATTGCGCGCAGACGAGCGCGCAGAGCGGATAGTAGGGCTCCATCCGTCCAAGGTCCTCCTCGCGGAGGAAGTCGTTCGCGACGGGCGACATGCCGAGGTCGGCGACGACGTGCTCGAGCGGCGCGCCGCAGAGCCGGCAGGCGCTCACCGCGCTGCGGGGGCGCTGCTGTAGTCGCGGATCTGCGCGAGCGTCGCGTCCCGCAGCGACGAGCCGGCTGCGTATGCCCGGTACCACTCCGCGATGCTCGCGAGCGCGCGGTCGAGGTCCCAGTGCGGCCGCCAGCCGAGCGAGTGGCGCGCGCGGCTCGCGTCGAGGCGCAGCGTCTCGGCCTCGTGCGGCTGCGATCCGGTCGGGGAGAGCAGCTCGATCTCGGCGCCCCACAGGTCCGAGAGCCGCGCCGCGACCGCGCCGACGGAGACCGCGTCGTCGAGCTCGGGACCGAAGTTCCACGCGCCTGCAAGCGCCGGGTCGTCCCACAGCTTCTCGGCAAGAAGGAGGTAGCCGCCGTTCGCGTTCAGCACGTGCTGCCAGGGACGCACCGAATCGGGATTGCGGACGACGACGGGCTCGCCCGCGAACGCGCCGCGCATCAGGTCGGGGACGAGCCGGTCAGCCGCCCAGTCGCCGCCGCCGATCACGTTGCCGGCGCGCGCCGTCGCGAGCGCGGGGCCGCCGGGGAAGGACGCGCGGTACGAGGCGGTCACGAGCTCGGACGCGGCCTTGCTCGTCGAATACGGATCGTGGCCGCCGAGCGGCTCCGTCTCGGTGTACGCCGCGCCGCCCGCGTGCGGCGCGTACACCTTGTCGGTCGTCACGTTCACGACGACGCGGACGCCGTCCGCCGCGCGCACCGCTTCGTGCACGTTCACCGTCCCGAGCACGTTCGTCTCGAACGTCCCGGCGGGATCGTCGTAGGACGCGCGCACGAGCGCCTGCGCGGCGAGATGGAAGACGACCTCGGGACGATGCTCGGCGACCGTGCGTCGCAGCAGCTCCGCGTCGCGCACGTCGCCCAGCACCGAGACGAGCCCCTGCTCGACCTCGGCGAGCTCGTAGAGCGACGGCTCGGTCGGCACGCCGTTCGCGTAGCCGACGAGCTCGGCTCCGAGCTCTGCGAGCTGGAGCGCGAGCCAGCTGCCCTTGAATCCCGTATGGCCGGTGAGCAGGACGCGACGGCCGCGCCAGAAGCTCACGACCAGACCTTCCACGGCGCGCTGCCGGTCCGCCACAGCTCCTCGAGCCGGCTCTTCTCGCGCATCGTGTCCATCGGCTGCCAGAACCCGCCGTGCTCGTACGCCGACAGCTGCCCCTCCGTGACGAGGCGCCCGAGCGGCTCCTGCTCGAACACCGTGTCGTCGCCGTCGATGTAGTCGCCGATCTTCGGCGAGAGCACGAAGAAGCCGCCGTTGATCCAGCTGCCGTCGCCCGCGGGCTTCTCGCGGAAGCCCGCGACCTGCGCGCCGTCGACGTCGAGCGCGCCGAAGCGCCCGCCCGGCTGCACGGCGGTGACGGTGCCGAGCCGCCCCTGCTCGCGATGGAACTCGAGCAGCTTCGTGACGTTCACGTCGGCGAGGCCGTCGCCGTAGGTCAGGCAGAAGTCCTCGTCGCCGACGTAGGAGAGCACGCGCTTGAGCCGCCCGCCCGTCTGCGTGTCGGTGCCCGTGTCGACGAGCGTGACGCGCCACGGCTCGGCGCTCGACTGGTGCACCTCCATCGCGCCGTGCGCGACGTCGAAGGTCACGTCGCACGTGTGCAGGTAGTAGTTCGCGAAGTACTCCTTGATCATGTAGCCGCGATAGCCGAGGCAGATCACGAAGTCGTTCAGCCCGTAGGCGGAGTAGATCTTCATGATGTGCCAGAGGATCGGCATGCCGCCGATCTCGACCATCGGCTTCGGCCGGACGTTCGTCTCCTCGGTGAGCCGGGTGCCCATTCCGCCGGCGAGGATGACCGTCTTCATGGGGGCGAGCGTACCGCGGCTGTCGGACCGGACAACGTCTCTAGACTGATTCCTCGTGCCCCTCTGCCGCGATCTCCGCGACTGGATCGCCCTGCTCGAGCGCGAGGGGGAGCTCGTGCGCATCGCGGCCGAGGTCGACCCCGATCTCGAGATCACCGAGATCGTCGACCGCACCGTGCGCGCCGGTGGCCCCGCGCTTCTCTTCGAGAGCCCGAAGGGCGCGCGCCACCCGCTGCTGATCAACCAGTTCGGCACGGAGCGGCGGATGTGCCTCGCGTTCGGCGTCGAGCGGCTCGACGATCTCGGCCGGAAGGTCGCCGAGGTGCTGGAGATGCAGCCGCCGTCGGGCCTGATGGACAAGGTCCGCGGCCTGCAGAAGCTGAAGTCGATCGCCGACTCGCGCGCGCAGACCGTGCGCCGCGGGCCGGTGCACGAGATCGTGCTGCAGGGCGACGACATCGACCTCGGCCTGCTGCCGGTGCAGCGCTGCTGGCCCGGCGATCCCGCGCCGTTCATCACGCTCCCCGCGGTGATCACCCGCGACCCGCGAAACGGCAATCGCAACGTCGGCATGTATCGCATGCAGGTGATCGACAAGCGCACGACGTTCATGCACTGGCAGATCCACAAGGACGGCCGCGCCGACTGGCTCGCGACCGACGGGCGCATCCCGGTCGCGGTCGCGCTCGGGCTCGACCCGATCACCGCGTACTCCGCGAGCGCGCCGCTGCCGAAGCACATCGACGAGCTCATGCTCGCGGGGTTCATGCGCGGCGAGCCGGTCGAGCTCGTGAAGGGCGTCACCGTCGACCTCGAGGTGCCCGCGCACGCGGAGATCGTGCTCGAGGGCTACATCGAGAAGGACGAGCTCGGCACCGAGGGCCCCTTCGGCGACCACACCGGCTACTACACGGCGCCCGAGCCGTTCCCGGTCTTCCATCTCACGGCGATGACGATGCGCCGCGACGCGATCTATCCGTCGATCGTCGTCGGCAAGCCCCCGCAGGAGGACGCCTGGCTCGGGAAGGCGACGGAGCGCATCTTCCTCCCGGCGGTGCGCGCGACGCTGCCAGAGGTCGTCGACTACGACCTCCCGGTCGCGGGCGCGTTCCACAACTGCTGCATCGTCTCGATCGACAAGGCGTTCCCGGGACAGGCGCAGAAGGTCATGCACGCGATCTGGGGCCTCGGGATGCTCAGCCTGACGAAGTGCGTGATCGTCGTCGACGCGCACGTCGACGTGCACGACTACGAGCAGGTGATGTTCTACGCGGGTGCGAACGTCGATCCCGCGCGCGACGTGACGATCGGCGAGGGGCCGCTCGACCACCTCGACCACGCGCCGCAGCGGCAGTTCGTCGGCGGGAAGCTCGGCATCGACGCGACCGCGAAGCTGCCGGAGGAAGGGGCGCGGGAGTGGCCGGAGGAGATCGAGATGAGCGCCGAGATCCGCGCGCTCGTGACCGCGCGCTGGAGCGAATACGGCATCGAGGCGGTTCCTTCTGCAGCCGACGGCGGATTCGATAAGACTTCGCGGTCGTTGCGCCAACTGCTACGACGTTGACGCCTTGGGAGGGTGTGGCTTGAATCCAGGCTGGATGCGCGAGGTACCGAGCTAGTGGACCCCGGAGACGGGCCCGTCCACGACGAGCAGCTGCCGGCGCCGACCCTTTGGCCGGTCGGCTTCGCCATCGGGATCGTCGTCGTCCTCGTCGGCCTGATCGTCGATCCGCTCTGGATCTCGACGATCGGCGCGGTGATCACGATCGCGTTCGGCGGGCTCTGGGCGCGCGGCGCGACCTCCGGGCTGCGCGCTGCGCACGCCGGGCCGGTCGAGGCCGAGCATCGCGCCGCCGCCGCGCCGGCGCCCGCAGCGGACGTCCCGCACGCGGAGACGGGCGACAGGTTCCCGCGCAGCAAGTTCCTCGAGGGCGCGACCCTCGGGCTCGGCGGCGTGATCGGCGGCATCCTCACCGTCCCGGTCGCCGGCTTCGCGATCCTCCCGTCCTTCCTCGGGCAGAAGGGCCACGAGGTCGACCTCGGCCCGGTCTCGGAGCTGAAGGAAGGCCAGTGGTACGTCGCCACCTTCACGGTCGACCCTGCGGAGGCCGAGGTCTCCCGCCGCACCGCGTTCGTGCGCAACAACGGCACCGCGACGGTGAACGGGAAGACGGAGCCGAGCTTCACGATCATCTCGAACCGCTGCGCGCATCTCGGCTGCCCGGTGCAGGCGAACGGCCCGACGGGCGCGATCCTCGGCCTGAAGACGATCGAGGAGAAGACCGCGAACGGCCCGCTCAAGCTCGAGCCCGTCGTCCCGGCCGGCTTCGGCTGCCCGTGCCACGGCGGCCAGTACGACACCGAGGGCAACCGCACCGCCGGCCCGCCGGTACGCGGCCTCGACCGCTACGACTTCGAGATCAAGAACGGCCGCCTCGTCCTGCTCAGCCAGTACTCCGTCTCGCACGTCGACGGCACGGGCGCGCAGGCCGCGATCCACAAGTACAAGCTGGCCGGCCCGGGCGAGCACGTGTCCGGGATCGAGCAGATCCTGTATCCCCTCCAGCCGCCGCATCACTGATGGCGATGCGCAGGCCGCCGAGCAAGGCGCAGGTCCGCCGGCAGAAGATGCAGGCGGCCGTCGAGTACCCGCTCGACTGGCTCGAGGAGCGGTCGGGCCTCGTCGGCGGCGTCAAGTACTTCCTCTTCCGCAACGTCCCGGGCGACACGAACTGGATGCAGACGCTCGGGTCGGCGACGTTCACCGCGTTCATCGTCCAGGCGCTGACGGGCGTGATCCTCGCGATGTACTACAAGCCGACGCCGCACGACGCGTACTCGTCGATCCAGAACATCACCGACCACGTCACGATGGGCTGGCTCGTCCGCGGCATGCACAAGTGGGGCGCGAGCGTCTTCATCATCCTCATGTTCCTGCACATGGGGCGCGTGTTCTTGTTCGGCGCATACAAGTACCCGCGCGAGCTGAACTGGATCGTCGGCGTCCTCCTGCTCGCGATGGGGATGATGGAAGGCTTCACCGGCTACCTGCTCCCGTGGGATCAGACGGCGTACTGGGCGAGCGTCGTCGGCATCAACCTCAACGGGACGGCGCCGTTCCTCGGGCCGTTCCTCGCGCAATTCCTGCGGTCCGGCCAGGAAATCGGTGCGGACACGCTCACCCGCTTCTACTCCCTGCACATGCTCGTCCTCCCCGGCGCGATCGCAGGGCTGATCGCGCTGCACATGTATCTCGTGATCCGGCTCGGCGTGACCTCGCCGCCGTGGTCGAAGGAGGCAGCCGGATCCCCGCGCGCCGAGACCTCGGCTGACGTGCGCAAGGGCCTGACGCGCGCGCCTGCACCGGGAGCGTCGGACTGATGGCCGGCGCCGGCAAGCCGAGCGGGCTCGATCAGCGCCGCGCGCAGTTCAAGCGCTACAAGGAGGACGTCCGCAAGCGGGGCAAGCCGTTCTACCCGTACGCGATGTTCCACGACACGGTCATGAGCCTCGTCGTCGTGTCCGTGATCGTCGGGCTCGCCGCGATCTGGAAGTGGACGTCGTTCGGCCCGCACCACGACGGCACGCACCAGGGCCTGCTCGGGCCGGAGTACACGGCGCCTGCCGACCCGGGGACGACGAGCTTCGTGCCGCGGCCGGACTGGTACTTCTACTTCCTCTTCTATCTCCTCCGGATCTTCAAGTGGCCGGAGTCGGTCTTCCTCGGGACCGTCGGCGTGCCGAACATCCTGCTCGTGCTGCTGCTCGCGCTGCCGTTCGTCGACCTGCGGCTCGAGCGGCGGATCACGCGCCGCCCGGTCGCGCTCGTCGCGGCCGTCCTCACGATCGTCTCGATGGGCGTGCTGACGTGGAAGGGCGCGACCGCGAAGGAGGCGCTCGCCTCCGAGGTGATCAACGACGTGCCGAGCTGGGTCAAGGCGGAGAAGCTGCCGGCGGCCGCGCTGCCCGGCGCGAAGCTCTTCGCCGTCTCGGGCTGCACCGCCTGCCACACGTATCTCGGAACGGGCGGCGCGCAGCTCGGCGCGCCCGACCTGACGGCGATCGGGACGCGCAACCTCGGCGTCCAGTTCCAGATCAACCACCTGAAGTGCCCGTCCTGCGTGAACGCCGGCTCGCCGATGCCGAAGTTCGCCTCGCTCGGGGACGCGCGGCTCAAGCAGCTCGCGCTCTTCCTCGAAGCCTCCAAGGGCAAGCGGTAAGCGAACGGGCACAATCCCGGGGATGCGGAGCTTCCTCGGGATGACGCGCTGATGGTCGAGACCGGCCGGCTCCCGGCCGACGGCGTCCGGCGGATGTTCGACCGCATCGCCCCGGTCTACGACGCGATGAACCGCGTGATGACCGCCGGGCTCGACCGGCGCTGGCGGCGGATCGCCGTCGAGCAGGCCGTGCGGCCGGGCGACCGCGTGCTCGACGCCTGCTGCGGCACCGGCGATCTCGCGATCGCCGCCCGCCGCCACGGCGCGGGCGAGGTCGTCGGGCTCGACTTCTCCGGTGCGATGCTCGAACGCGCGCGCCGCAAGGAGCCGGCGATCGAGTGGCTCCAGGGCGACGTCCTCGCCCTGCCGTTCGAGGCCGCGTCCTTCGACGCCGCGACCGTCGGCTTCGGCATCCGCAACGTCGACGACCTCGACGCGGGCCTCGCCGAGCTCCGGCGGGTGCTCCGGCCGGGCGGCCGCCTCGCGATCCTCGAGATCACGACGCCCCGCGGCGCGCTCGCGCCCTTCTACCGCGTCTGGTTCGACCGGGTCGTGCCGCTCCTCGGGCGCGTCCTTCCGGGCGGCGACGCGTACACGTACCTGCCCGCGAGCGTCCGCCGCTTCCCGCCGCCCGAGGAGCTCGCCCGCCTCCTCGCCGAGCACGGCTTCGGCGACGTGCGGTTCCGCCTGTTTGCAGGAAGTATCGTGGCCCTCCACGTGGGGAGCGCGCGCTGACCGAGACCGCCACCGAGACCCTCGCCGCGATCCGCGAGACCCCGGGGCTCGGGGACTACCTCGACGCGATCGAGGAGCGGCTCGCGCGCACCGTCGCGAGCCATCCCGGGCTCGTCGCCTCGGTCGGGAACGAGGCGCTCGCCGCCGGCGGCAAGCGGCTGCGGCCGGTGCTCGTCTTCCTCTCGACGCCGGAGGGACGGGAGCCGTCGATCGCGGCCGGCGTGGCCGTCGAGCTCGTGCACATGGCGACGCTCGTCCACGACGACCTCATCGACCGGGCGCACTTCCGCCGGGGGAAGGCCGCGGCCTGGTCGGTGTACGGCCCGGAGGCGGCCCGCGCGACCGGCGACTACCTCTTCGCGCGCGCATTCGCCGAGCTGACCGCGACCGGGGACGTCGACGCGGTGCGGATCCTCGCGGACGCGACCCTCTGCCTCGCCCGCGGCGAGGCGCTGCAGCGGACGCAGACGCACGACCCCACGACGACCGTCGACGCGTACCTCGAGCGGTGCGCGCTGAAGACGGGAAAGCTCTTCGAGGCGGCCTGCGCGCTCGGCGGCGGCTCGGGCCCGTACGGGCTCGCCCTCGGCGTCGCCTTCCAGATCGCCGACGACGTGCTCGACTGCGCGGGCTCGACGATCGAGACCGGGAAGATCGCCGGCACCGACCTCCGCGACGGCACGCCGACCCTGCCGCTGCTCCTCGCCGCGCAGGAGGACGAGGTCGTGCGCGCGGCGCTCGCGGGCGGCCCGGCCGACGGCGCGCTCGTGCGGGTTGCCGCAACCGGCGCCCTCGAGCGCTCCCGCGACGTTGCCCTGGACTACGCTAGGCAGGCTCGGGAACACCTCAACGGTGCGCTGCATCGCGACGAGCTCGAGTCATTGACGCACGCAGTCGTCAACAGGGAGAGATAAGTGGCGGTCCTCGACATCCAGCAGGCGCTCGCACCGATCCGCGAGAAGATCGAGGCCGGAGCGCGCCTGGACTTCGAGGACGGGGTCACGCTGATGGAGTCGGACGACCTCCTCGCGCTCGGCGAGCTCGCCGATCTCGCGCGCCGCGTCCGCGGCGGCGGCGACGAGGTGTACTTCGTCCAGAACCTCAACATGTACCAGACGAATGTCTGCCGCGTGAAGTGCAAGTTTTGCGCGTTCGCACGCACGCGCAAGCAGGAGGACGCGTTCACCGGCACGGCCGAGGAGCTCGTCGAGGAGGCGCTCGAGCAGTACGCGATCTCGAAGTTCACGGAGATCCACTGCGTGAACGGCGAGAACCCACACGTCGACCTCGCCTACTACGCCGACGGCATTCGCGCCCTGAAGCGCGCGCTGCCCGACGTTCACCTCAAGTTCTACACCGCCTCCGAGATCCACCACATGTCGAAGCTCGAGGGGTGCTCGCACGAGGAGGTGCTGCGCGTCCTCAAGGACGCGGGCATCGGCTCGATGCCGGGCGGCGGCGCCGAGATCTTCGCGCCGCGCGTCCGCGCGCTGATCGCGCCCGGCAAGGAGTCGGCCGACGAGTGGTTCCACGTGCACGACACCGCGCACCGGATGGGGATCACGACGCAGTGCACGATGCTCTACGGCCACGTCGAGACCTACGAGGAGCGCGTCGACCATCTGCTTCGGCTGCGGGACCAGCAGGACAAGACGGGCGGGTTCCTCTCGTTCATCCCGCTCGCGTTCCATCCCGAGAACACGGTGTTCGAACGGCGCGGCTTCCGCTTCACGACCGGCGCCGACGACCTGAAGGTGATCGCGGTCGCGCGGCTCCTGCTCGACAACATCGAGCACGTGAAGGCGTACTGGATCATGATGGGCCTCCCGATGGCGCAGCTTGCGCTGCACTTCGGCGCAAACGACGTGCAGGGGACGGTCGTACGCGAGAAGATCTTCCAGGCGGCCGGCGCCACGAGCGGCACCGAGCAGAAGATCCCGGAGCTCGTGCGCTTCGTGCGCGACGCCGGGCGCATTCCCGTCCAGCGCGACTCCCTCTACAACGAGCTGCACCGATGGTGAAGCTCGGCCGCATCAGCTACGTGAACATGGCGCCGATCTTCTACCGCGTCGAGATGGACGTGGAGGAGGTCTCCGGCGTGCCGACGGAGCTGAACCGGATGCTCGTCGACGGCGAGCTCGACACCGCGCCGATCTCGTCGATCGAGTACGCACGCAACGCCGACAAGCTGCGCCTGCTGCCGCGGCTCTGCGTCGCGAGCGAGGGCGCCGTCGACTCGATCCAGCTCGTGACCCGGAAGCCGCTCGAGCAGGTGCGCATGGTCGCGGTCACGCCGGAGTCTGCGACGTCGGTCGTGCTGACCAAGGTGCTCATCCCCGAGGCGGGACAGATGCCGCTCGAGGCGTACGAGACCGGCGACGCCGACGCGAAGCTGCTGATCGGCGATGCCGCGCTGAAGTCCGCATTCGAGGATCCGACGCCGCACTACGACCTCGGCCGGCTGTGGCTCGAGCGCACGGGCCTCCCGATGGTGTTCGCCGTGTGGGCGTGCCCGGAGCCGATCGCGGACGGCCTCGCCGAGCTCGAGGACGCGCTCGTCGCGTCCGTGCGCATGGCGCGTGCCGAGCCGGAGAACCTCGCCTTCGAAGCCGCCGAGCGCTACGGCTATCCGCCGGGCTTCCTCGCGCGCTACTTCGAGAAGCTGCGCTACCGCTTCGGCCCGCGCGAGCGCGCGGGGCTCTACACCTTCCTCGAGCTCGCGCGCGACCACGATCTCCTCGACACCGTCCCAGAGCTGCGCTTCGTCTCGACGAAGGGCGCGGCGGTCGCATGAGCGCCGTCGCCGAGTCGCGCACCGCGCCGATCCTCGAGAAGGCGCTCGACGGCGAGCGGATCAGCGAGGAGGACGCCGTCGCGCTGCTGCGCTCGCGCGACCTCGTCGCGGTCGGCCGCGCGGCCAACGAGCTCCGGAATCGCAAGCACGATCCGGACCGCGTGACGTTCATCATCGACCGGAACCTCAACTACACGAACGTCTGCGTCACGGACTGCGACTTCTGCGCGTTCTACCGCCGTCCCGGCGACATGCGCGAGGGCTACCTGCTGCCGAAGCCGGTGATCTTCAAGAAGATCGAGGAGACGCTCGCGATCGGCGGCACGGGCCTGCTGATGCAGGGCGGCCACCATCCCGATCTCGGCATCGACTACTACGAGGATCTCTTCCGCTCGATCAAGGCGAAGTACAAGATCCACCTCCACGCGCTCTCGCCGCCGGAGATCCAGCACATCTCGCGCCGGTCGAAGCTGACCGTGCCCGAGACGCTGACGCGGCTGCGCGACGCGGGGCTCGACTCGATCCCGGGCGGCGGCGGCGAGATCCTCGTCGACCGCGTGCGCGAGATCATCGCGCCGAAGAAGACGAAGTCGTCCGAGTGGCTGAACGTGATGCGTCACGCACACCGGCTCGGCATCTCGACGACGGCGACGATGATGTACGGGCACGTCGAGACGCTCGAGGAGCGCGTCGAGCACATGCGCCGCGTGCGCGAGGTGCAGGACGAGACCGGCGGCTTCCGCGCATTCTTCTCGTGGACGTTCCAGGACGACGGCAACCGGCTCGGCGAGAAGGTGCCGCCCGAGACGCGCCCGACGTCGTTCGACTACCTGCTGACGCAGGCGGTGTCGCGCATCTTCCTCGACAACATGCCGCACATCGGCTCGTCGTGGGTGACCCAGGGCAAGAAGATCGGCCAGGTCGCGCTCCAGTTCGGCGCCGACGACCTCGGCTCGGTGATGATCGAGGAGAACGTCGTCTCGGCCGCGGGCACGACGTACCGCGCGTCGACGGACGAGTTCGTCCACCTGATCAAGAGCCTCGGCAAGATCCCGGTGCAGCGCGACACGCTGTACCGCGACGTGCGCGTCTGGAACTAGCTCGGCCCGCCGGGACCCCGGCTACCCTGGTCCAGGGTCGTGCTTCGCAAGCTCCTCATCGCCGCCGCGGTCGCCGGTCTCGCCGCTCTGCCCGCCTCGGCCGCGCCGTCGACGCGCGGCGCGTCGACGCAGACCGTGACGCAGGCGCTGCTCCTGCCCGGCGTCTCCTACCAGCGCCAGGTCGAGTACACGCCGCACGGCCCCGTCGTGCTCGACGTCGTCACGGCGCCGCGCCCCGACGGCACGCTGTACACGCTCGCGCCTGCGCTCTCGAACAACGCGATCGTCGGCACGGAGAAGCTCACCGACATCGAGAAGGACGCGAGCACCGCGGCGACCGTCGTCGGCGTGAACGGCGACTTCTTCGCCGCGAACCCGGGCTCGCCCACCGGCATGCTGATGCGAGGCGGCGCGCTCGACTTCGCGCCTGCCGGCGGCCGCTCGAGCCTCGGCATCGCGCCCGACGGCACGCTCTCCGTCGCGCAGCTCGGCTTCGACGGCACCTGGCGCGGCACCGACCAGCGCCGCCAGCTCGACCTCAACGCGTCGCCGGTCGCCGGGCACACGACGCTCTACACGTCGGCGTGGGGGCCGACGACACCGGCCGAGAGCAACGTCGTCGAGGACACGATCGGGTCGCTGCCGCCGACGACGCCGAACCGCATCGTCGCGGGGACGGTCACCGCGACCGCCCCGCAGGGCGGTGTCCCGATCCCGGCCGGCGGCGCGGTGCTCGTCGCCCGGGGTGCGCAGGCGCCGCACCTCACCGCCGAGGCGCCTCCCGGCACGAACGTCGAGATCCGCCTCACGCTGACGCCCGACTGGAGCTCGAAGACCGGAGCCATCGGCGGCGGGCCGCTGCTCGTCGCCGGCGGCAAGCCCGTGTTCCGCGCGAAGGAGTCGTTCGGCGACCCCGTCCTCAACACGCGCAGCGCACGCAGCGCGGTCGCACAGCTCTCGGACGGCCGCATCCTGCTCGTGACGGTCGAGGGCGGCAGCCTCGCGTACAGCGCGGGCATGACGAGCTACGAGCTCGCGGTCGCGCTCGCGCACCTCGGCGCCGTGACGGCGATGGGGCTCGGCAGCGGCGACCCGGCCGCGATGGCGTTCGACGGCTCGCTGCTCACCCGCCCGTCGGGCCCCGCGGAGCAGCCGATCTCCGATGCGCTGCTTCTCTCGTACACCGGCGTGTACGCGGCACCGCCGTCGACCGAAGTCGTCTCGCCGAACGGCGACGGGGCCGACGACACCGAGACGTTCACCTACCGCCTCGTACGCGCGGCGCAGGTCAAGGCGACGCTCGTCGGGCCCGACCGCTCCGTGATCACGCTCGCACAGGACGCCGAGCAGCCCGGTCAGCACACCGTCGCCTGGAGCGGGCTCACCGCCGCCGGCGCACCGGCCGCGGAAGGGAACTGGAAGCTCAGCGTGTCGGCACTCGACGACCGCGGCGTGCCGAGCACCGCCGAGCGCCAGTTCTCGCTCAACGACACGCTCGGCTCGCTGCACGCGGTGCCTCCCGACGCGCAGCTCGTCCCGCACGCGCGCGGCTCGGTCGCCGCGACCTTCGAGCTCGCGCATCCCGCGCGCGTCACCGTCACCGTCGAGACCCGGAGCGGCATCGTGATCGCGACCGTGCTCGACCAGCAGCTCCCGCCCGGCCCGCAGAAGGTGCTCTGGAACGGACGCACGTGGACGGGCGCGCTCGCCTTCAGCGGCGCCTACCAGCTCCACGTCGTGGCGACGAACTCGATCGGGAAGGTCTCCGTGATCTCCCCGTTCGTCGCCCACCGGCAATAGAGTGGCGCCAATGCTGGCCAGCATCTCCTCGAGCTTCACCTCGCAGGTCGCCTCGCACGGCGTCTATGCCGTCTTCGGCCTGATGGCGATCGACGCGGTCTTCCCTGCCGCGAGCGAGATCGTGATGCTCTACGCGGGCGCGGTCGCGGCGGGCGTCCTCGCCAATGCGCACCACGTCTCCGCCTTCGGGATCCGGCTCGGCTACGGGATGCCCGCGTTCATCGCGCTCGCGCTCGCCGGCACGCTCGGCTACTTCGCCGGCGCGCTGATCGGCTGGGCGATCGGGCGCTTCGGCGGCCGGCCGCTCCTCGAGCGCCGCGGCCGCTGGCTCCACCTCGCGCCGGAGAAGCTCGATCGCGCCGAGCGCTGGTTCGCGAAATGGGGCAACCTCGGCGTGCTCGTCGGCCGGGTCACGCCGGTCGTGCGCTCCTTCGTCTCGATCCCCGCCGGGGTCTTCGAGATGCCGCTCGCGCCGTACAGCCTCTTCACCCTCGTCGGCTCGGCCGTCTGGGCCTTCGCGATCGCCGGAGCGGGCTACGGGCTCGGCCGGAGCTACGAGCGGTTCAACCACGGCTTCAAGTACGCGGAATACGCGGTCGTTGCAGGCGTTCTGCTCCTCGCGGCGTATCTCATCTATCGGTGGGTAAGGGCCGCTAGAGTGAGTCGTCGTGCAGATTCCGCTCGTTGACGTCAAGGCGCAGTTCGCGCCGCTGATGCCCGAGCTCGAGGCTCGCTTCCGCGAGGTCCTCGGCAGCGGGCAGTTCGTCCGTGGGCCGCATTACCACGCGTTCCAGGAGGAGGCGGCGGCGTTCCTCGGCGTCAAGCGGACGATCGGCGTCGCGAACGGCACCGACGCGCTCGTGCTCGCGCTCGACGCGCTCGAGATCGGCCCCGGCGACGAGGTGATCTGCCCCGCCTTCACGTTCTATGCGACCGCCGAGTCGATCGCGCGGCGCGGCGCGACGCCGGTGTTCGCCGATATCGACCCGGCGACGATGAACCTCGACCCGGAGGACGTCGCCGCGAAGGTCACGGCGCGAACGCGCGCGCTCATGCCCGTGCACCTCTTCGGCCGCCCGATGCCGCTGGATGGGCTCGCGGAGCTCGGCCTCCCGATCGTCGAGGATGCTGCGCAGGCGTTCGGCGCCCCCGGCGTCGCCACCGTCGGCGTGCTCTCGACCTACAGCTTCTTCCCCACGAAGAACCTCTTCTGTCTCGGCGACGGCGGCCTCGTCGCGTCGAACGACGACGCGCTCGCCGACCGCGTGCGGATGCTCGCGTTCCACGGGTCGCGCGACAAGGTCGACTTCGACTTCGTCGGCTACAACTCGCGCCTCGACGAGCTCCAGGCCGCGATGCTCCGCGTGTTCCTCGAGCAGCTCGACGGCTGGAACCGCGGCCGGCGCGAGGCTGCCGCCCGCTACGCCGAGCTCGGCCTCGGCGACCTCGTCGAGCTGCCCGTCGACGAGCCGGGCCACATCTATCACCTCTTCGTCTGCCGCTCGCCCGAGCGCGACCGGATCCGCGCCGCGTTGAGCGAGGCGGGGATCGGGAACGCGGAGTACTACACGACGCCGCTGCACCTCCAGCCCGCGCTGCGCTTCCTCGGCTACGAGCCGGGCTCGCTGCCGGAGACGGAGGCGGTCGCCGAGGTCAACTTCTCCGTTCCGCTCTGGCCGGGGATCCCGGCCGACGCGCAGGAACGGGTCGTCGACGTCGTCCGCTCTGCAGTCGGCGTCGCCGCACGCGCCTGACATGAGCGGGATCGGGCGGCACAGGCTGCTGCAACTGCTGGCGGATGCGGCGATCATCGCCGTGTCCTGGGTGCTCGCGTTCGAGCTGCGCTTCGACAACGGGCTGCCGGTCTACTACGACACGCTGCTGCGCCGGACGATCCTGATCGTCGTCGCGATCAAGCTCACCGTGTTCCTCATGTTCGGCTTCCACCGGCGCTGGTGGCGGTACGTCTCCGTGCGCGACATGTGGGCCGCGGCGCGCGGCGTCTTCGTCGCGTCGATCATCGCGTACGTCACGGTCTACTTCGTCTCGCCGGTGCACAACGTGCGGCTGCCGCGCTCCGTCGCGGTGATGGATCTCCTGATCACGCTCGCGCTCGTCGCCGGCGCGCGGCTCGCGGCGCGCACGCTGATCGAGCGGCCGAAGTTCGGCGTCGTCGCACGCGGGAAGGAAGTGATCGTCGTCGGCGCGGGCGACGCGGGACGGCTCATCGTCCAGGAGATGCAGCGCTCGCGGATGCTCGCGTACACGCCGATCGGCTTTGTCGACGACGACCCGCGCAAGCGCAACACGCGCATCCTCGGCGTGCGCGTGCTCGGGACGATGGACGAGCTGCCGCGCATCGTCCGCGACTTCAAGCCGGACGAGCTGCTGATCGCGATCCCGTCCGCGTCCGGCGAGACCCGCCGCCGCGTCGTGGAGGCCGCCCAGACGGAGCACGTCCCGGTGAAGACGCTGCCGGGCCTCTACGAGCTGATCTCGGGCGACGTCAACCTCGCGGGCCAGCTTCGCCCGGTGCAGGTCGAGGACGTGCTGGGCCGCGAGCAGGTCGAGGTCGACTTCAAGCAGGTCGCGTCGTATCTGGAGGGGCAGACCGTGCTCGTCACGGGCGCCGGTGGCTCGATCGGCTCCGAGCTCTGCCGTCAGATCGCGCGCGTCCAGCCCGCGCGGCTGATCCTCGTCGACAACGCGGAGACGCCCCTGTTCGAGATCGAGCGCGAGCTCGTCGACGAGCGCGACTTCACCGCAGCGGTGCCGAAGCTGATCGACGTGAAGGACGGCCGCGCGATGCGCCGCGAGGTGTTCGAGAAATACCGGCCGACCGTCGTCTTCCACGCGGCGGCGTACAAGCACGTGCCGCTGATGAACACGCACCCGCTCGCGTCCGTCCGCAACAACGTGGTCGCGACGAAGATCGTCAGCGACCTGGCAGCCGAGTTCTCCGTCGAGCGGTTCGTGCTGATCTCGACCGACAAGGCGGTGCGGCCGCAGACCGTGATGGGCCAGTCGAAGGCGATCTGCGAATGGATCGTCGAGTCGCTCGGGCACCGGCGCGACGTGGAGACGCGCTTCGTCGGCGTCCGGTTCGGCAACGTGCTGAACTCGTCCGGCAGCGTCATCCCGACGTTCCGCAAGCAGATCGAGAAGGGCGGCCCGGTCACCGTCACGCATCCGGAGATGACGCGCTACTTCATGACGATCCCCGAAGCCGTGTCGCTCGTCGTGCAGGCGGGCGCGATCGGCGGCCGCGGGCAGATCTTCGTGCTCGACATGGGAGAGCCCGTGAAGATCGTCGATCTCGCGTGCAACATGATCCGCCTCTCGGGCAAGGAGCCGCGCCTCCCGAGCGACACCGAGACGGGCCCCCGCGACATCGCCGTCCGCTTCGTCGGCTCGCGCCCCGGGGAGAAGCTCCACGAGACCCTGTGGGGCGACGACGAGTCCGTCGGGGAGACGGTGCACCCGAAGATCATGCGGTTGAGCCGTCCGCCGATCGACGAGGCCTGGCTTCACGAGCAGCTCGAGCAGCTCTCCCGGCTCGCCGACGAGGGCGACACGCTCGAGGTCGTCGCGAAGCTCGGCTCGATCGTGCGAGAGCCGAAGCGCGAGACGCTCTCGGCCCCGGCTGTGACCGGCGCACCCGTCGAGGCGCAGCCCGCGCCCGGCGTGCAGCTTCCGTAGCGAAGCCGCGCAGCGGGCGTGACGAGGCCGACCGGCCGCGCCGGTACGGTGGCGCGGTGGACGCCGAGCGCATTCTCGGAGGACTGAACGCGGAGCAGCGCGCCGCCGCGGAGGCGACGCGCGGCCCCGTCTGCATCCTCGCCGGCGCCGGGACGGGCAAGACGACGACGATCACGCGCCGCATCGCCTGGCAGGTCGCGAGCGGCGCGGTCGAGCCGTCCGGCGTCGTCGCGGTGACCTTCACC
>DASYGK010000149.1:0-6705 GCA_035999905.1 Gaiellaceae bacterium
GCGGGAGCGGGAGCGGGCGCCGGCACGACCGCCGCCTGGTCGGGCGTCAGGCGCCCGTCGGCCGGGCCGGCCGCGGCGAGCGGCCGCACCGCGACGAACGGCTGGGAGCGCTGCCTCTGCACGGTGACGCCCGGGAAACGGGCGGCGGGGCCGGCGCTCGTCGCGACGACGGGCGTGCCGGCGCTCTGTGCAGGCAGCGAGCCGGCGGTGCCGCGCGCACGGGCAGGGTGCTTGCGCAGGTGATGCTGCAGCTGCGTGACGGGCGCCGCCGCGACGACCGTGCTCGCGCTGACGACCGCGACGGTGGCCGCGACCTTGACGGCCGCGCCGCCGCCGAGCAGCAGCGACTTCAGGCCCATGAGCACGTTGCCGAAGTCGGCGCCCCGCACGCGGCGTTTCCGCTCCGGCGGCTGCTCGAGCCCGGCGGCGAGCGCCCGGCGCGCGCGGAAGATCAGCGTCTCGACGGCCGCCTGGGAGAGGTCGAGCTCCTCGGCGATCTCGCGGTACGAGAGCCCCTGCCACTCGCGGAGGAGGATCGCGCGCCGCTGGCTCTCGGGCATCTCCTCGAGGACGTCCTGGAGGCCCATCAGCTCGTCCGCGCGCCGCGAGGGCGCGGCGGTCAGCTCCTCGACCACCTCGAAGTCGGTCGGCGACTCGATCCTCCCGCGCCGCCAGGTGGTGCGCCTCCGCGAGAGGCAGACGTTGTGGGCGATCTTGAAGAGCCACGCCGATTCGAGCTCGGGGACGATGCCGCGCTTGATGCCGCGGAAGGCGTTCAGGAAGGTGCTCTGGACGGCGTCCTCGGCCTCCTCGCGCGAGCCGAGCTGGTGGAGGCAGTAGCGGAAGATCTGCGCCGCGTACTCCTCGTAGAGGGCGCGCGTGAGGTCGGCCTCGTGGGCGGGAGCCCCTTCGATGTGTGCTGCACGACCTATGGACGGAACTGCGGCCACTCGTTCACTCCCCCGGAAGCGGAACGGCCGCCCCGCCCGAGCGCGCCGAAGTCACATCGTGGACCGGGTTGCCTGTTCCGGCAACCCATTTGAAAGTCGTATTACAGGGACTTTACGCGGGTCAGTCGCCGCCGTCGGAGGAGGGATCCCCCGACGGGACGGTGACCGTGACGGCCGGATTCGGCACGGTCACGGTGACCCCTGCACCGTCGCCCGAGGGCTGCGGGGCGGCGTCGCCCGACGGCCGGCCGCCGTCGCCGGACGGCCGGCCCCCGTCGCCGCCGTCCGAGCCGGAGCGCTGCACCGAGTCGCCGCTCGAGGCGGACCCGCCCTCGTCGGAGCCCTGGATGCCCCGGGCGCCGTCGTGCGAGTCGCCCTCTGCGGGCCGCGTCGCCGAGGAGCGCTCGCCGCCGGAGACGGCACCGTGCCCGTCGCCGGAGCCGCCTCCCCCGGTGCCTTCGTCGCCCGAGCTCGACCCGCCGTCGCGCCCGTCGTGCTTGGCCGGAAGCGAGGCGAGAACGAGCACCGGGTGGCTCGGAAGCGGGGGTGTGGCCGCAACGGAGGGTTGCGCGGGAGGCGGCGCTGCGGCACCTGCGGTGCCGTGCACCGCATGGTGCGCGCGCGGCGCACGCTGGAGGTCGAAGACGTGCGGTGCGACGACGACGCCGCCGGTCGCGACCGCGGCTCCGACGCCTGCTGCGACGACGGCTTTCGCGAGCACCGGTGCCGCCGTCCCCGATGCACCTGCGAGCAGGCGCGCGAGCGCCTCGACGAGCGACGCGCCGCTCACCGCGGCGTACACCGTCTCGAGCCGGGAGCGCAGGCCCTGGCGCGCACGGAAGAGGAGGGACTCGACCGCGGGCCCGGTGACGGCCAGCGCCTCGGCGAGCTCGACGTACGTCAGGCCTCCGAACTCGCGCAGCAGGAGCGCGTCGCGCTGCGGCCGCGGGAGCTCCGCGATCGCGCGCCACAGCGCAGCCAGATCGGCGTTGCGGATCGCCTCGCCGAGCGGATCCACGCCGCCGCTCTCGGCCTCGAGCTCGTCGGTCGGCAGCGGCTCCCGCATGCGGCTGCGGATGCGCGACCAGCATTCGTTGCGCGCGATGGTCGCGAGCCATGCAGCCGGCTCGCGCGGCGACGTGCCGTTCATGAGCGCGCGATGCGCCGCGAGGAACGTCTGCTGTGCGGCGTCCTCGGCCTCGGCCCGGTCGCGCAGGAGGCCACGGCAGAGACCGGAGACGAGGCGCCCGTGGCGGGCGTAGAGCTCCTCGGTCCGCGCGGCGGCCGCCCCCGCGAGGGGGCGGCCGTCGCCGCGGAAGGACTCGGGGGCGCTAGTCGTCGCCGCCTCCGCCGTTGTCTCCGCCGCCGTTGCCGCTCGAGTCGTCGCCACCCTGGCCGTTCTGGCCGTTGAGGTCGATCGAGAGCGTGACCGTCTGGCCGACCATGGCGGCGGGAAGCGTCAGGCCGACGGGCAGCGGCACGGTGAGCGTCTGCGTGCCGACGGTGAGCGTCACCGTGCCGACACCGACCGACGCCACGACCGCCTGCACCTGGAGGGTGTTCGAGCTGGACTGGCCGACGTCCTCGGAGCTCTCCTGGTCGAGCTCGCCGTTCCCCTGGATCGCGACCTGCGAGGAGACGATCGTGCCCGGCGCCGGCGTGGCCGGGGC
Source organism: Gaiellaceae bacterium (assembly GCA_035999905.1). GTDB lineage: Bacteria > Actinomycetota > Thermoleophilia > Gaiellales > Gaiellaceae > Palsa-739. Next base: position 2,621 of record DASYGK010000149.1, read on the forward strand.
GGGAGTGGTCGGGGCGGGGGTGGTCGGGATCGGCGCCGTGTCGTTCGCGGACGCGAGCACGCGGCCGGTGTGCAGCGCGACGAGGTGCCGGTTGCTCGAGACGAACAGCGTCGAGCCGACGCGCTTCACGACGACGCCGCGGATGCGCGCCGAGTGGGCGCGACCGACGACGGACGCGCGGCCGCCGGAGACCGACACGCGCGAGCCGATCGAGGCGCGGCCCGAGACGGACGTCACGGAGCCGGACGGGGAGGCGACGAGCAGCGCACCGTGCTGCTTCGCGACGACGATGCCCTTGAAGGTGGCGGCGCCCGACGCTGCGGGCCAGACGGCCGCGACGGCGACGATTGCTGCGATCAGCGAAAGACGTTTCATTGGTCTGAACTCCCTCCTACGAAAGACCCCGATGGGGCGGTTTGCAGTAGGTGAGAGTCCCGGGCGTCGGAAAACTTGCGCTACACGGACACGATAGCCCGGGTTCCGAGCTCCCGCCGCAGCCGGACGAGCAGAGCCTCCAGGGCGAGAGGCGTCGAGAGCTGGAGCTCCTCGGCCTGGCGCCAGGCGGCCCGGACGAGCTCACAGGCCCGCTCCGCGCCGAGGAGCCGCTCGCGGGTCGCGTCCGCCCGCAACTCGTCGAGGCGGTCGACGTGGACGGCGGCGGCCTCCGCGCCGGCGGCGAGGACGACGAGGTCGCGGTACCACCACTCGAGCTCCTCCAGCACGGCCAGCAGCTCGTCGCGCTCGGCCCCGCGCTGGGCGCGGCGGACGCGCTGCTCGGCCTCGCGGCCGGTCAGCTCGAGCATGGCGACCGACTCCTCCGCCTTGGCCTTCGCCTCCTCCCCGCGCTCGGCGATGCCGGCGAGGAGCGCCTGCGCGCCGTCGCCCGCGTCGAAGCCCGGGTCGAGGTAGACGTTCCGCGCGACCGCGAGCAGCGCCTCGCGCCGCTTCGCGGCGGCCGGGTCGAGCAGGCGCGCGGCGCGGTCGAGGCGCCCCCCGGCCACCCGGGCGAGCGTCGTCACCTCGGCGTCGGGGAGCTCGGGCGCGCGCGCACGGATCGCGTCGCGGACCGCTCGCTCGGAGAGGCGGCGGAACGGAACGGGCTGGCAGCGCGACCGGATCGTCTCCGGCAGGGGGCCGAGGTCGTTGGCCACGAGCAGCATCACGGCGTACGGCGGCGGCTCCTCGAGATCCTTCAACAGCGCGTCGGCGGCGTCCTCGTTCATCGTGTCGGCGCCGAACACGAGGTAGACGCGGCGCGAAGCCTCGAACGGACGCATGTGCAGGTCGCGGCGAAGCTCGCGGATGTCGTCGATGCGAATCTGGTCGCCGAGCGGCTCGAGCACGTAGAGGTCGGGGTGTGAGCGCCGTGCGACGCGCGCATGGTCGCCGAGCAGCTCGGCGGCGAAGAGGAGTGCGAGGTCGCGCTTGCCGACACCCGGCGGCCCGTGCAGGAGGTACGCGTGAGCGGGCCCTTCGGCGAGCGCGGAGGTGAGGAGCTGCTTCGCCTCGAGCTGCTCGGGGAGCGCGTCGAAGGCGCTCATGCGAGGAGCGGCTCGACGGCGGCCCAGACCTCGTCTGCGATCTCGTCGACGCCGCGCACGTCGCCATTGTCTCCCGCGGCGGCCACGACGTGCCACCCCTCCTCGCGGGCGAGCTCGAGGTAGATCTCGCGCGACGCGTTGCCGTGCGCGGTGTCGGACTCGAGGATGTCGTGCTCGAGCGTCGTGTACGAGCGCGCGCCCTTCCGCGCGACGAGCTCGCGGGCGAGCGTCGCGGGAGCGTCGAGCAGCACGATGAGGCCCGGGCGCGGGAGCGCGAACTCGCCGTACTCGACGTCGACGAGCCAGCGCAGCAGCGCCGTGCGCTCCTCGCCTTCGAGCTGCGAGCCCTGGTGCGCGAGGTTCGAGCCGACGTAGCGGTCGCAGATGACGAGGTCGTGCTCCGCGAGCGCGGCCTCGAGGCGCGGGCGTGCGTGGTAGCGGTCGCACGCATAGAGAAGGGCAGAGAGCGCCGGGTGCACCTCGTCGAGGCCGCCGTAGTCGCCGTTGAGGTACGCGCCGATCGCGCGGCTGAACGGGTTGTCGTCGTAGAGCGGGAAGCTGAACGACGCGACCGTGTGCCCGGCGGCCGCGGCGGTCTCCGCGAGGCGGGCCGCCTGCGTCCCCTTGCCGGAGCCGTCGATCCCTTCGAACGCGAGCAGCAGTCCCATCGCCGCCTAGGATACGAGCCGCATGCGGGCGATCGTCACCGGGGGCGCCGGATTCATCGGGTCGAGCCTCGTCGACGCCCTGCTGGCGCGGGGCGACGACGTGATCGTCGTCGACGACCTCTCGACCGGCCGCATCGAGAACCTCCCCGCGACGGCCGACGTCGTACGCCATGACGTGCGCGAGCCGTTTCCGGACGTCTTCGCGGAGCATCGCCCGGAGGTCTGCTTCCACCTCGCTGCGAAGGTCGACGTGAACGCATCCGTCGAGCGGCCGCACGACGACGCTGCGGTCAATGTCGTCGGGACCGTCAACGCGCTCGCGGGCGCTGCACAGGTCGGCGCGAAAGTCGTCTTCGCGTCGAGCGGCGGAGCGATCTACGGCGAAGCTCCCGTTCCCGTCGACGAAGATGCCCCGCGCCTGCCGCTCTCGCCCTACGGCTGCGCGAAGCTCGCGGCGGAGGAATACGTCGCGACCTACGGTCGCCTCACATCGGTGCAGCATGTCTCGATGCGCTTCGCGAACGTCTACGGCCCGCGGCAGATCCCCGGCACGGAAGCTGCGGTCGTAGGGGTGTTCCTCACCCGTCTCGCGCGGGGTGATCAGCCGCGGATCTTCGGCGACGGCTCGCAGACACGCGACTTCGTCTACGTCGGCGACGCGGTCGACGCGATGCTGCGGGCCGCCGAGCGCGGAACGGGCGTCTACAACGTCGGCACGGGCGTCTCCGTTTCGGTGCTCGACCTCTACGACCGCTGCTGTGCGATTGCGCACTCCGTGCCCGCGGCGGAGTTCATGCCGGCGAGAGCCGGTGAGATCCACGACAACGTCCTCGACGCCGCACGGGCACGTCGCGAGCTCGGGTGGTCGGCGCGAACCGATCTCGGCGCCGGGCTCGCGGCGACATGGCGGTGGTTCGTCGATGGCTACGGGGTCACACCATGACGCCGGATCGCCCGCCGCTCCGCGATCTCAATTCAGAGGCAACGGTCAAGCTCGCCGAATACAGCCATGCACAGGACATGCTCAAGCACTACGACATCATCACGTGGCAGATCGGATCGATCGTGATGGGCGCCAATGCGGTTCTGATCGGGCTCGTAGGGACGCTCGTCGTCAAGCTCGATTGGCTTGGAATGCTCGTAGCCGCCGCCACTGCGGTGTTCACGTGGGTGCCGCTCGAGGCGTGGTACCAGACCTTCACGCGTCACCGCAGCCTCTACAACCTTCGCAACGAGACGCTTCACAGACTCGAAATCCAGCTCGGGATGTACCACTTCCTGCGTGCCGCCGAAGCAGGAAGCGACGATGAGAACTTTCGCGCGAGCGGCATCCTGGACCTGGACGCGGCGCGCACGAGGGCCTACGTCTCTCCGGACGGAACGCCGTTCTCGCCGTTGTGGCCCGGACTCGGGCTCGACGGCATCAGCAGCCACAAGATGGTCGCAAAGCTTCGGTACGGGATGCCGGCTGCAGTGTTCATCCTGCTCGCCTGCCTCGTAGTCGCAACGAACGCCTGACGGCAGAAGAAGGAGCAGGAAGCGGCGGCGCGAATCACGTTCCGCCGTGGAACACGCCCATCAGCTCCCACGCAGCTTCCCCTGGCGCACCGCGACGATCGTCGTCGGAGCGGTCGCCGCGGTCGAGCTCCTCGCGCTGATCGGGATCGGCGCGACGCACGTCGCCTCGTCGCTGCGCCCGCACGCGAGGTCCGCCGTCCACGCGGCGAGAACCGCTCCGGTCGCGCACAAGCACGTCGTCCTCCACGTCGTAGCGCCGCCGGCGCGGCCGCTGCGCGCACGCTCCCATCTCTCGGTCCTCGTCCTCAACGGGAACGGCATCAACGGCGCCGCCGGCCGCGAGGCGGTCAGCCTGCAG
>DASYGK010000122.1:0-13583 GCA_035999905.1 Gaiellaceae bacterium
CGGCGACCGACGCCGACGTCGACGCGGTGCGCGCGCTGCTCGACCACCCGCGCGCGGTGGGCGTGGGGGAGATGGGGCTCGACTGGTTCCGCGACTACGCGCCGCGCGACAAGCAGCTGCACCTCTTCGAGCGCGAGCTCGAGCTCGCAGCCGACGCGGGCAAGCCGGCGGTGATCCACACGCGCGCGGCCGATGACGACACGCTCGCCGCGCTCGCGCGCTTCGACGGCGACGTCGTGCTCCACTGCTTCTCGTCGCCGCACCTGCTGCCCACCGCGCTCGAGCGCGGCTGGTACGTCTCCTTCGCGGGGAACGCGTCGTTCCCGAAGGCCGTCGACCTGCGGCTCGCGGCGACGCAGGTTCCGGCCGACCGGATCCTCGCCGAGACCGACTGCCCGTACCTCGCGCCACAGCCGGTGCGCGGGCAGCGGAACGAACCGGCCTTCGTCGTGCACACCGTCGCCGCGCTCGCGCAGGCGCGGGGCGAGGACGCGGCGGAGCTCGCCGCGCAGATCGACCGCAACGCCGCCGAGTGCTTCAAGCTCCCGGCATGAACGTCGCGCCGAAGAAGGAGCTCGGCCAGCACTTCCTCGTCGACGAGAACATCCTCGGCGTCATCGGCCGCCTCGCGGCGCTCGACGCCGCCGACGTCGTGCTCGAGATCGGCCCCGGTCTCGGCGTGCTGACACGCTACCTCGCGGCGCGCGTCGCGCACGTGCACGCGGTCGAGCTCGACGCGTCGCTGGCGCCGCATCTCGCAGACGCGGGCGACAACGTCACGCTCCATCTCGGCGACGCCGTGCGGCTCGACCTTGCCGCGCTCGCGCCGGACGCGACGAAGCTCGTTGCGAACCTGCCGTACAACGTCGCGACGCCGATCATCGCGGAGAGCCTCGACGGGCTTCCGAACATCGACACGTGGTGCGTGATGGTGCAGCGCGAGGTCGCAGACCGCCTCTTCGCAACGCCGCGGACGAAGGCGTACGGCGCGGTCTCGGTGCTCGTGCAGCTCGTCTGCGAGCGCACGGGCCTCCATCCGGTGTCGCGCTCCGTGTTCCGGCCGCAGCCGAACGTGAACTCCGCACTCGTCGCCTTCCGCCGCATCGGGCTGCCCGACGACTTCGCACGCGTGAAGAAGATCGTCGCCGCGTCGTTCGCGCACCGGCGCAAGACGCTTCCCAACTCGCTCGAGCTGAGCGGGCTCGCCTCGCGCGAACATGCGGTCGCCGCGCTCGCCGAGATCGGACGCGACGCCTCCGTGCGCGCCGAGGCGCTCGCGCCGCACGAGTTCGTCCTGCTCACCGCCGCGCTCGCATGAGAGCGCCCGCGCCTGCGAAGATCAACCTCGCGCTCGTTGTCGGGCCGCTCCGCGACGACGGCAAGCACGAGCTCGTGACGATCTACCAGCGCATCGGCCTCGCCGACCGGATCGACGTCGAGCCGGCCGCGTCGTTGCGCGTCGACGGCTTCATCGCCGACACGCTCGTGCGCGAAGCGCTCGAGGCGCTCGCCGCGCGCGCGGGTGTCGAGCCGCGCTGGCGCGCGCACATCGAGAAGCGGCTCCCGGTCGCGGCCGGGCTCGGCGGCGGCAGCTCCGACGCCGCGACGGCGCTCCGGCTTGCGAACGCGACGCTCCCCGAGCCGCTTCCCCCGGCCGAGCTGCACGCGCTCGCCGCGCAGCTCGGCGCCGACGTGCCGTTCTTCCTCGCCGACGGGCCGCAGCTCGGCACCGGCGACGGCACCGAGCTCGCGCCGCTCGACGTGCCGCAGGACTTCTGGATCCTGCTCGTCCTCCCGCACGACACGGCGAAGCTCTCGACCGGCTCCGTCTACGCCGACTTCGACGCGCGCGACGGAGCAGCCGGATTCGCCGAGCGCCGCGCCGCGCTCGACGCCGCGCTCGCGCAGCTCCGCCGCCCGCGCCACCTCGCGGCGCTGCCGCCGAACGACCTCGCGTCGTCGCCGCTCGCCGGCGAGCTGCGCGCGCTCGGCGCGTTCCGTGCCGACGTCAGCGGCGCCGGCCCGGCGGTGTACGGGCTCTTCCACCACAGGCCCGCCGCACAGGCCGCGCAGCGGGCGCTGAAGCAGCGCGGGCGCACGTGGATCACGACACCAGCGTGGTACGGTTGACACATGCTCAGCGACTCGGCGCACGTGATCGAACACGGCACGAGCCGGCCCGGCCGCTGGCTCCGGGCGCGCCGCAACCGCATCGCGCTGACGATCGCCGCGATCGAGGCGATCCTCGTCGCGATCTTCCACGACGTCTCGCGCTTCAGCGTGATCGGCCTCGCGATTCTCGCGACTGTCGTCTACTGGAGCTGGGGCCGCCACACGCGCTCCGACACCGCGCGGCAGGCGACCTGGATCTTCGCGGCGTCGCAGCTCCTGGCCGTGATCGCCGCGATCCTCGCGTTCATCGTCTTCTGGACGGCGATCATCGCGGTCTGCGTCTTCGCCCTCATCGCCCTGTTCTTCGTCTTCACCGACCGGCGGTAGAGTGCATTCCCCTTGATGGGGCGTGGCCAAGCGGTAAGGCAACGGGTTTTGGTCCCGTGATCCCAGGTTCGAATCCTGGCGCCCCAGCCATCTTCAGCTGACACACATGGCGAACGATCTCGCAGCAGTCGTAATGGCCGGCGGCCTCGGCACGCGCATGAAGAGCGCGACGCCGAAGCACCTCCATCCGCTCCTCGGCCGCCGGATGGTCGACTGGGTGATCCGCGCCGCGCAGGACGCCGGTGTCCGCCGCGTCGTCGTCGTCGCGTCGCCCGACACGTCGGGCTTCTTCGACGGCTTCGAGGTGGCGATCCAGCAGACGCCGCTCGGGACCGGCGACGCAGTCCGCTCTGCGCGCTCGGCGCTCGAGGGCACGGCCGGCGACGTGCTCGTCCTGAACGGCGACGTGCCCGGCCTCACCGCCGAGCTCGTGCGCGCGCTCGTCGAGACGCATCGCAGCTCGGGCGCAGGCGGCACCGTCCTCTCCTTCGAGCCGCCCGACCCTCGCGCGTACGGGCGGATCGTCCGCGACGCCGACGGCGGGCTCGCGAGGATCGTCGAGGCCGCGGACGCCTCCCCCGAGGAGCTCGCGCTCGGCGAGGTCAACTCCGGCATCTACGTCTTCCGCGCGGAGCTGCTCTGGCCCGCGCTCGAGCGCCTCGAGCCGCACAACGCACAGGGCGAGCTCTACGTGACCGATACCCTGGGGCTGCTGGTCGGTGACGGCAACCCGGTCGCAGTCCACACTGCGCCCGTGGCCTGGGAGGTGGAGGGGATCAACACGCGTGTCGAGCTCGCCGCGGCGGCTGCCGCGCTGCGCGACCGGATCAACGAGCGGCACATGCTCGCCGGCGTCACGATCGTCGATCCCGCCTCGACGTGGATCGAGGACGGCGTCGCGATCGCGCCCGACGTCACGATCCACCCGTTCACCGTCCTGCGCGGCTCGACGTCGATCGCGACGGGCGCCGAGGTCGGCCCGCACGTCGTCGCCGTCGACGCCGAGATCGGCCCGGCCGTCACGGTCGGCCCGTTCGCCTATCTCCGGCCGGGAACCGTGCTCGGCGAGGGCGCGAAGGCGGGCACGTTCGTCGAGTTGAAGAAGGCCCGCATCGGCGCGCGCTCGAAGGTGCCGCACCTCTCCTACATCGGCGACGCCGAGATCGGTGAGGATACGAACATCGCCGCCGGGAACATCACCGCCAACTTCCCGCACGAGCAGGGCAAGCCGAAGGGCACGACCCGGATCGGGAGCAACGTCAGGACCGGCGTCGACAATACGTTCAGTGCTCCTGTCAGCATTGGCGACGATGCTTGGATTGCGCCGGGTGCGGTCATCACGGATGATGTCGCCGCCGGCTCGCTCGCCGGGTTCGCGCCGCGGCAGGAAACCAAGGAAGGCTGGGTCTACGAGAACCATGGAAAGCCTGACGACGCCGACTGAGCTTGCCCTGCCGGGAATGGAGGGGGCGGTAGTGAGCGAACCGAGAACCGGTCACTGGATCGAACGCGGACCGCAGAAGCGGCTGATGGTCTTCTCCGGGCGGTCGCACCCGGAGCTCGCCGGCCAGATCGCCGAGAAGCTCGGCGTCGAGCTCGGCGACATGGAGCTCGAGACGTTCAAGAACGACGAGACGTACGCGCGCTACGAGGAGTCGATCCGCGGCGCCGACGTCTTCCTCGTGCAGACCGGCTGCACGCCGGTCGACAAGAACCTGATGGAGCTGATGCTGATGATCCAGGCCGCGAAGCTCGCGTCGGCCAAGCGGATCACGGCGGTCGTCCCGCTCTTCCCGTACGCACGGCAGGACCGCAAGGCGAAGCCGCGCGAGCCGATCTCCGCGCGCCTCGTCGCCGACATGCTCCAGCTCGCCGGCGCCGACCGCGTGCTGACGATGGACCTGCACGCGGGCCAGATCCAGGGCTTCTTCACGATTCCCGTCGACCACATGACCGCGCTGCCGCTCTTCGCGCGCCACTTCCGCGACCTCGGCCTCACCGGGCCGAACATCGTCTCGGTCGCGCCCGACGAGGGCCGCGCGAAGATGGCCGTCCGCTTCGCGGAGATGATCGAGGCCGAGTTCGCGATCATGCACAAGACCCGCCCCGAGCGCGACATGGTCGAAGTGACCGAGATCACCGGCCGCGTGCGCGACAAGATCGCGATCGTCGGCGACGACGTGATCATGACCGGCGGCACGCTGATCGCGAACGTCGAGGCGCTGCGCGAGAAAGAGGTCAAGGCCGTCTACGTGTTCGCGACGCACGGCGTCTTCTGCGGAGGCGCGCTCGAGAAGTTCCACAACGCGCCGATCGACGGGATCATCGTCACCGACACGGTGCCGATCAACAAGCTCGAGATGCCGCCGAACATGACGGTGCTCCCGGTCGCGCAGCTCCTCGCCGAGACGATCATGAACGTCTTCGCCGACGACTCCGTCTCGGCGATCTTCGGCGGCGAGAACCAGCTCTTCTAGGGTCTCGCTGCGGCGACGCGCTCCGCCGCGAGCCGCTCCGCCGCGAGCGCAGGCGTGATCCCGGCCGACTCCGCGTCGCCGAAGATGCGGCGCAGCGTGGCGCCGATGCCCTCGTAGCTCCGCTCGAGCCCGGCCTCGTCGCGGCCGAGGTCCTGGCTTCCGATCAGCTGCAGCACGCCGCCCGCGTTCACGACGTAGTCGGGCGCGTAGAGGATCCCCGCGGCGTGCAGGCGGTCCGCGTCGGCGTCCTCCGCGAGCTGGTTGTTCGCCGAGCCTGCGACGATGCGGCAGCGGAGCGCCGGGATCGTCGCCGCGCTCAGCGTCCCGCCGACCGCGCACGGCGCGTAGACGTCGCACTCGGTCGCGAGCGCGCCGTCCGCCTCGACGACCTCCGCGCCGATCTCGTCCGCGACCGCGCGTGCGCGTGGGGCATCCACGTCGGTGACGAGCACGCGCGCACCGTCGTCGGCGAGCGCACGTGCGAGATCGTGCCCGACCGCGCCGACGCCCTGCACGAGCACGCTGCGCCCCGCGAGCTCCGGCGAGCCGAACGCATGCTCGACGCTCGCGCGGATGCCGTGCAGCACGCCGCGCGCGGTACCGCGGCCGCTGTTGCCGCCGTGCGCGGTCGAGCCGTAGACATACGGGCACGTCTCGGAGATCACGTCGAGGTCGGCGGGGGAGATGTTCATGTCGCCGGCGGTGCGATACGTCCCGCCGAGCGAGGCGACGAGCCGCCCGTAGCGCAGCAGCAGCCGGCGCCGGGCCTCGCCCGACGGAAGCTCCGGCACCGCGAGCACCGCCTTGCCGCCGCCGCGCTCGACGTTCGCCGCCGCCATCTTCTGCGTCATCGCGCGCGAGAGCCGCATCGCGTCGGCGAGGCCGTCGCCGGGCGTCGGATAGACGCGCATCCGCGTGCCGCCGCCGGCCGGGCCGAGCGCCGTCGAATGGACGCAGAGGAACATCCACGCGCCGCTCTCCGCGTCGTAGCGGATCACGGCTTCCTCGCCGTCCCAGGCCTGGAGGAGATCTTCGAACACCCCCGGAGTGTGCAGGCTGGAAGCAGGGTTCCGCTACACTCCGCCGCCGGAATGGCTGGAGAGCGGACAAAGCTGACCGTCACGAAGCGCGAGACCCTCGGTTCGCGTGAGACGCGGCGCCTGCGCAAGCAGGGCATCGTCCCGGGCGTCCTCTACGGGCGTGAGGAGCCGATCGCGATCGCCGTCGAGGCACGCGAGCTCCGGCGCGCTCTCACGGGCAAGGCCGGTCTCCACTCGATCCTCGACGTCGAGATCGACGGGACGGGCTCTTCGCACGCCTCGATCCTCAAGGATTACCAGCTCGACAAGGTGCGGGGCGGCGTCACGCACGTCGACCTGCAGGAGGTGCGGCTCGACCGCGCCATCCACGCCTCCGTCACGGTGCACCTCATCGGCGGCGAGGACGCGCCGGGCGTGCGCGAGGGCGGCGTGCTCTCGCAGCCGCTCCGCGAGCTCAACGTCGAGGCGCTCCCGCTCGAGGTTCCCGAGCATCTCGACCTCGACGTCTCGCAGATGGCGATGGGCGACACGCTCCGGCTCTCCGACATCCTCGTCCCCGAGGGCGTCACGCTGCTCGACGACCTCGAGACCGTCGCGGCCACCGTCACCGCGCCGATGCGCGAAGAGGAGCCCGAAGAGGTCGAGGGCGCCGAGGGTGCCGAGGGCGAGGAAGGCGAAGGCGCCGAGGGCGAGGCCGAGGAAGGTGCCGAGGCCGGCGCCGATTCGGACGCCGACGGCTCCGGCGACTCCTCCTCCAGCGAGGGCTAAGCCATGCGGCTGTGGCCGCGACGGCAGGGTGCCTCGCTCGACCTGCTCGTCGTGGGGCTCGGCAACCCGGGGCGCGAGTACGAGCGCAACCGGCACAACGTCGGGCACATGGTCGTCGACGAGCTCGCGCGCAGGCACGACGGCTCGTGGCGCTCGAAGTTCTCCGGGCGGGTCGCCGAGATCCGCATCGACGGCCACAAGCTCGCGCTGCTGAAGCCCGAGACGTACATGAACGAGTCGGGCCGCTCCGTCGGCGCGGCCGCCCGCTTCTTCAAGGTCGATCCCGACGCGGTGCTCGTCGTCCACGACGAGGGCGACCTCGAGCGCGGCCGCCTGCAGCTCCGGCTCGGCGGCGGGCTCGGCGGCCACAACGGGCTCAAGTCGATCGCCGCGCACCTGAAGACGCAGGAGTTCCTCCGGCTCCGCGTCGGCGTCGGCCGCCCCGAGCGCGGCGACCCGCGGCCGCTTGCCGACTACGTCCTCGCCGACTTCGAGCCCCACGACGACGCCGAGTCGATCGTGTGGAACGCGGCGCAGGCGGTCGAGCGTCTCGAGGCCGAGGGCATCGAGCGCGCCCAGGCCACCGTCAACAAGCGCTGAGCGCACCTCCCCCGGGCAGGGGACGCCGCGCCGGCCGGACACCGCTAATTCCCGAAGGGCGGCATGCGGCGTTCATCCGGTTCGACGAAAAGGAGACGCACCATGCGCAGGACTCTCACGATCGGCCTCGCGGCGGCCGCAGCCCTCGCCGCCGCCGCGGTGGCGAGCGCAGCGCCCGCACCCTCGCCGACCTATCAGATGGCCGGGTTCCAGGCCGGCTTCCAGCAGGCGAGCACGACCACGACGTCGTTCGCCGGCGCTGCGATCGGATCGGCCGGCGATCGCGGCCGCTGGCAGGCGAGCATCGGCCACGACCCGCTCAGCGCGTGCGCGGCCGTCGGCGCGAGCTGTGCGATCACGGGCGGGACGTTCGCGCTCTCGAGCAACAACGGCTCGAGCATCACGGGCGACGTCACCGGCGGCAATGTCGTGCTGACCTCGCAGGCTCCGGGGTGCGGCAGGCAGCAGTTCGCCGTCAGCGCGAGCCTCTCGACGACGAACGGCCCCGAGGCTCTGACCGCGACGCTGTCGCTGATCCGGTTCCAGTTCCGGGGCACCTGCACCACGCTGCTCGCACTCGTGCAGGGATCGCTCGCGCCGGATTCGTCCGGCGGGGGCGGCGGCACGCTGTAGCGACACCGGCCTCGCCCGCGGGGGTGTCCCCGCGGGCGAGGCGCGGGAAGGGCTGACCCAAGCCCCGTAGTTCACCGAAGAGGCTTCCCGCGCCGCCCCCGATGGAGCGGCGAGGCCTGGAAACGACCATTCGACGCATGTTCGCAAGGTCGCTTTCAGGTTCGAAGGGAGTCACATGAAGAAGTTCCGGATCTCGATGCTCGCCCTGGTGGCGGCGGTCGCCGCCGTTGCGGCGGGCTCCGCCGCTGCCGCTCCGGCCACGTCGATCACCTTCGCCGGCACGTACGCCGGCCAGGCCTCGACGCAGGTCGCCGGCAACGTCGCAACCATCTCGGCGAAAGGCGCCGGCAAGGGCACGCTCATCGGCGCAGGCACGATCACGGGCGCAGGCACCGGCGACAGCAGCCAGCAGCCGTGCATCCCGTTCGGCGGCACCGGCCTCATTCAGGGTGCTACCGGCACGATCGCCTTCAAGCTCGTCCCCGGCTCGAGCGGCTGCGGTGACGAAGGCGGTCACACGTTCAGCATCACCGCACATCTCACCGTCCTGAAGGCGACGGGGAAGCTCGCCAAGGCGAAGGGCACCCTCAAGTTGACGGGCGTGTACAGCCATGACGACGGCAGCTTCTCGGTCAAGGTCAGCGGCAAGCTCACGAAGTAAGGAGAGAACGATGAAGAAGTTCCTGATGTTCGGTGTGGCGCTGGCCGCCGCTGCGACGATGACGTCGCTCGCGTCCGCCGCGCTGCCGCTCCCGTTCCCGGCGCCGACGGTGCAGCAGGTGTTCGTCGCTGCGCACACCGTGACGGCGGACGGCGCGATGAGCAGTTGGTTCACCCCAGGCTCGAACGTCGTGTTCCGCGCGTACGCCGTCGATCCGAAGTCGCACAAGGTCGTCGACCCGAAGCTCGTGAAGTACTTCTACGTCACGATCCCGGGGCAGCCGAACGTCAAGCTGAAGTTCGGCGCGAAGGCGCCGGGCGCCTCGACCGGAATGCCCTGGACCGGCTCGTGGTCGGTTCCCGCGAGCTTCGCGACGGGGGTCGTGCCCTTCAAGGTTCTGATCCAGCTGAAGGACAACACGGGCAAGCAGCAGAAGGGCCAGTTCGTCCAGATGCCGGTCGCGACGGCGATGCTGAACATCGCACCGACCGCCCCGGCAGCGTTCGCTCCGGCCGCGCCGTCAGGTGCCGGCGGATCGGGCGTCGGTGCGCTGAACGCGTCGCTCTACGTCGACACGGTCAACGGCACGCGCCCGGTCGGCGCAGCCCCGCGGGCGATCGGCTGCTCGCAGACGAACGTGTACAAGCGCGGCGAGCAGGTCGTCGTCCGCACGTGGGGCACCGACCTCGCGACGACGAACGTCCTCTCGTCCGACAACGTCAGCTCGGCGCACTACTCGCTCGCCGGCGTTCCGGACGTGACGCTCAACTACGGCGCGCACGGCGCCACCGGCAACCAGATCTTCTTCTGGAGCGGTGCGTTCATCCTGCCCGCCGACTATCCGCTCGGCGAGTCGACGATCCACGTCGTCTTCAACCTCGAGAGCGGCAAGACCGCGTCGTACGACTATCCGATCAACGTCATTCCGTAGGCACGTAAAACAGGAGAAGGAGTCGTAACCATGGGAACCCATACGAAGCTGGTTGCGGCTCTCGCGGCGCTGGCAGGAGCACTGCTCCTGCCGGCGCTCGCCGCCGCCGCCGCCACCCCGCTCGTCATCCCGGCGCTCACCGGCGTCGCTGCCCTCCCCGGTCCGCTCGCGCCCGCCGCGACGCCGGCCGCCACCATGTCGACGCTCAGCGTCAAGCCCGACGTCGCACCCGCAGGCACCCCGATCACGATCAGCGGGAGCGGGCTGCCCGCGAACCAGGCGGTCTCGATCGTCTGGGCCACGTCGAACGTGACCTGGGTCGTCGACGCGCGGCCCGACAGCGTCGACTATCTCGGCCGCTCGGCCACCAAGCTCCAGGTCGTGCTCGCGCAGGGGCAGACCGACGCGCAGGGCTCGCTCTCCCTGAAGCTGAAGGCGCCGCGCGACTTCGGCGGCATCCACGACATGTTCGCCGTCGTGAACGGCGTGCAGGTCGCGAAGGGCGGCCTGCTGCTCTCGCGCACCGCGACGATCAGCCCCAAGAGCGGGCCGATCGGCACGATGGTCACCGTCACCTACAACGGCCTCGGTGCATCGCTATACGAGGGCGGCGGCTCGCTGCTCTACGACAACCACTACACCGGCGCGATCATGGCGAACTGGACGCGCGGCACCGCGGTCATGCACATCCGCGCGGCCGGCCCGGTCGGGACGCACACGATCGAGGTCGCCGACGCGATCAGCTTCAAGTACCTGAACATCCAGCAGTCGCCGATCCCGTGGGGAACGGGGTACAAGATGTCGTTCCTCGTCACGAAGGACGCAGGACGGCCGAAGCCCCAGATCGACTGGCCCGAGAACGTCGCGCCGACGCTCGACGCGAAGACGACGCTGCAGCTCAACAGTGCGACAGCCGGCTCCGCTGCAACCGCGCAGCTCGCCTCGTCGGCAGGTGCGGTGAACACGAAGGTCGACGTCTCCGCACACGGCCTCACCCCGAACGCCGCGGTGGACATGGAGTGGTCGACGGTCGTCGGCAACCGCGTCAACTGCACCGGCACGTGCTGGACGTTCGTCTCGGTTCCGCTCGGGAACACGACGACGACGGCCGACGGCTCGCTGGCAAGCGCGATCACCGTGCCCGACGGGCTCGGCGGCTGGCACGTCGTCCAGTTCTTCCAGAACGGCCAGCTGAAGACGCAGGCTCCGTACTACGTCAAGCGCAGCATCGACGGCAAGGGCGTCTCCTCGCTCGTGCTGCACGAGGGCCAGCGCTTCACGGTGCATCTCAAGGGCCTCGGCTGGACGCAGCTCGACAACACGATCGCCGTCGACTACGACAACAGCTACGTCGGCTACGGCTGCGGATTCAACAGCCAGGGCGACACGGTCATGAATCTCGTCGCGACCGGCGGTCCCGGAACGCATCTGATCGACATGTACCCGCTGCTCTACACGCAGCAGCCGTCCTACTCGAACACGCCGTACGGGATGATTCCCGTGCTCACGTTCGCGCAGGACGTGCCGGGCCTCGCACTCGGGTATCAGCTTCCCGCGATGCGCCTGGCGATCACGATCGTCAAGTAAGGCGCCCGCCGGGCCGGCTCCGTGGCGCAAGCCATGCGAGCCGGCCCGGCAGCCACCAGTTCCAGCGCCCGAAGACGGCCATGAGCGACGGGACGAGGATCGCGCGCACGAGCGTCGCGTCGATCAGGATCGCGAGCGCGAGGCCGGCGCCGAACTCCTGCAGGCCGGCGACGTTCCCGGCGACGAAGCCCGAGAACGCCGCGACCATGATCAGCGCGGCGGCCGTGACGATGCGGCCGGTGCGCTCGAGGCCGTGTGCGACGGCGCGCGCGTTGTCGTGCACCTCGTCCCACGACTCGCGCATGCGCGTGACGAGGAACACCTCGTAGTCCATCGAGAGGCCGAAGAGCATCGCGAAGAGGAAGATCGGGATCCATCCCTCGATCTGCTGCACGCGGTAGAGCCCGAGCACGTCGGCGCCGACGCCCCAGCGGAAGATCACGACGAGCAGCCCGTAGACGGCAGCGACCGACAGCAGGTTCAGCACGACCGCCTTCAGCGGCAGCAGCACGGAACGGAACGCGCGGAGCAGGACGAGGTACGTGAGCGCGAGCGCACCGAGCACGAGCCACGGGAACCAGCCGTACGAGCGGTCGAGGTAGTCGACGCCCTGCGGCGGCCCGCCGCCTGCCCACACGTGCGTGCCCGCAGGGAAGCGTGCGCGCGGAACGTCGTAGCGGCGCAGCCGCCGGACGAGCGCCTGGCTCGCCTCGTCGCCGTACTCGTGCCGGCCGACGACGTACACGCGCGCGAAGCGGTCGGTCCGGTCGACGTAGGGAGCCGACGGCCCCGACGCGGTGATCAGTGCCTCGGGCTCGTGGAACGCGAGGTTCGCGAGCCGGCGAATCGCGGCGCGCTCCGCCGGCGCATGCGCACCGCCCGCGCGGCCGGTGTCGATCACGAGCTCCGTCGGCGTGAGCGCACCGGCGCCCGCACCGCTCCGCAGCAGCGACATGCCGTCGACCGACTCGTTCC
Organism: Gaiellaceae bacterium; assembly: GCA_035999905.1. Lineage (GTDB taxonomy): Bacteria > Actinomycetota > Thermoleophilia > Gaiellales > Gaiellaceae > Palsa-739. Next base: position 12,172 of record DASYGK010000122.1, read on the forward strand.
CGTGCGGCAGCGCGGAGATCGAGCCCGGCGTGACCTGGAGGAAGAATGCGGGCACTGCCGCAGAGACGAGCAGGGTTGCGCCGACGGCGAGGAAGCGGAGCGGCCGTCGCATGATCGCGCGCGCGAGGCGCGCCCAGAACCCGCGCTCGACGTCGAGCGTCCCGGGCAGGACGGGAAGGCTCACGCCGAGCCTGCGGCGCAGGAGTGCGGCGACGGGCACGCGGCGCGTGCCTTTGCGTCCGAAGAGCGAGAGGAGCGCCGGCTGCAGCGTCGCGGCGGCGGCGATCGACGCGAGCGGGACGAGGAAGCCGCCGATGCCGAGCGAGCGGACGAACGGCACGGGGACGAAGAGCAGGAGCCCGAGCCCGATCGCGACGGTGGCGCCGGAGAACATGACCGCGCGGCCCGCCGTCCCCATCGTGCGCACGATCGCGTCGTCGACCGTTCCCTCGCCCTCGAGCTCCTCGCGGAAGCGGAAGACGACGAGGAGCGAATAGTCGATCGCGAGCCCGAGGCCGACGAGCTCGACGAGGTTCGTGACGTAGCTGACCATCGTCATGCCCTGCGCGATCGCGTAGACGAGGGCGAGTGCCGCGGTGATCGTGCACGCGGCGAAGAGGAACGGCACGAGGATCACGAGCGAGAGCCCGAGCACGGCGACGAGCACCGCGAGCGCGATCGGCAGCGCAATCGCCTCCCCGCGGCGCAGGTCGGACGCGAGCACGGGCTCCAGGTCGTGCTGGATCGCCGGCTGCCCCGTCACGTACGCGCGCGGCGTGCCGGCGAGCGCGCGGCGCACCGCGGGCGTGTAGCCCTTTGCGTGTTGGAGGTCGAGCGTCGAGTCGATCTCGCCGTACGCGACGCCGCCGGTGCTTCTCAGCAGGGACGCATGAGCTCCGGGCACCGCACGGGCCGCAGCGGCGACGCGACGCTGGAGCGAGGGCAGCTGCGCCGCGTTCGCGCGGAAGACGACGGTGAACACGCCGTCGGGCCGCTCGCCGAAGTCGCGCGCGAGCACGACGCGTGCGCGGTCGGAGTCCGTGCCGGGCACCGTGAACGTGTTCGAGAGCAGCGCCGGCAGGCGGCCGGCGGCGAGGACGCCGACGACGAGGATCGCGAGCCAGCAGGCGAGGACGGGGATGCGCAGGCGCAGGACGCCCCGGGTCCACTGCTCTGGCACACGCTGAGGGTAGTCCGCGGAGCGGATCCGTAGCTTCCGCGGTTACGAGCGGTGACGCACGCCTCGACAATGCCGGGATGCGAAGGCTCATCCTGCTCGCGGTCGCGACCGCCGCACTCGCGGTCGTCCCGGCCGCGATCGCCTCTCCCACGGTCCGGCTCACGATCATGCATGTCCTGCGTGGCTGTCATGCGTGGGGCACCGCCGACTCGCAGCCGCTCGGCCCGACGCG
>DASYGK010000033.1:0-19435 GCA_035999905.1 Gaiellaceae bacterium
TCGAGACGGCGCGCGTGACGTTCCCGTCGGGGCGGCATGCGGACGAGCTGTGCGTGACCGAGCTCGCGCATGTCGTGTGGGCCGCGAACCTCGCGACGCTCGAGTTCGGGGCGTGGCCGTCGCGGCGCGCCGACCCGGAGCACCCCGACGAGCTGCGCATCGACATCGACCCGCAGCCGGGGACGGGCTTCGCGGAGGCGAAGCGCGTCGCGGCGATCGTGCACGAGGTGCTCGACGAGATCGGCTACGTCGGCTGGCCGAAGACGAGCGGCAACCGCGGCATCCACATCTACTGCCGCATCGAGCCGAACTGGGACTTCAAGGTCGTCCGCCGCTGCGCGCTCGCGTTCGCGCGCGAGATCGAGCGGCGCGCACCCGAGCTCGTCACGACCGCGTGGTGGAAGGAGGAGCGCGGCGAGAAGGTGTTCGTCGACTACAACCAGAACGCGCGCGACCGGACGATCCTCTCCGCGTACTCCGTGCGCGGCCGCGCGGACGCGACGGTGTCGGCGCCGCTCGCATGGGACGAGCTGCCAGATGCGGAGACGGAGGACTTCACCCTGGCGACGATGCCGCCGCGCTTCGCCGAGTGCGGCGACCTCCACGACGGGATCGACGAAGCGGTGTGCGACCTGCGCGTGCTGCTCGAGTGGGTCGAGCGCGAGGAGTCGCAGGGCGTGGGGGAGGCGCCGTACCCGCCGAACTTCCCGAAGATGCCGGGCGAGCCGAAACGCGTCCAGCCCTCGCGCGCGAAGAAGTCAGACGCGTCCCCCTGAGCCACGTCCTCCGACCTGGTCGGGGGCCGTCTAGCGCAGCAGGTCTTCGACGGCGAGGTCGTCCGGCCGCCGTGCCGGCCGCACCTCGCGCCACGTGCACTGTGCGGCGTCCTTGTCGGGACGAAAGCGCACGAGCTTCGTGCCGTGCCGGAAGCGGCTGCGCTCGAGCTTGTCGTAGCGCACCTCGACGACGAGCTCCGGCTTCAACGGCGCCTCCTCGAGGTCGCCGGTGCCCCAGCGGCTCGGCTCGGAGAAGCGGCGGTCGCTGCCCTGGTCGAGGAGCGGAAGCACCTTCGCGGCGATCTCCTCCTGGTTGCGCGCGCCGACGGCGCACGAGCCGACGTAGTCGAGATGACCGTCGTCGCGATAGAGCCCGAGCAGGAGCGTCGCGATCGTGGTGCGTCCGCCCTTCTTCCAGCGCAGGCCGGCGACGACGCAGTCCGCCGTCTTGTGCGGCTTGATCTTCACGACGCCGTCGCGCGAGCCCGGGAGATACGGCAGCCCGAGCTTCTTCGCGATCACGCCGTCGAAGCCGGCGGCCTGCAGCGTCTGCAGCCAGTCGCGTCCCTGCGCGACGTCGTCGGACACGGGCGAGAGGGCGATGCCGTCGCCGACGCGCTCGAGCTCGGCGCGCCGCTTCTCGATGGCCAGCTCGTGCACCTTCTTGCCCTTCCAGAGCAGCAGGTCGAACGCGACGAACGTCGCCGGGATCTCGCCCGAGAGCTTCCGCACGCGGCTCTCGGCCGGGTGCAGCCGCATCTGCATCGCGTCGAAATCGAGCTTGCCGTCGCGTGCGATCACGATCTCGCCGTCGAGCGCGGAGTGGGGCGGGAGCAGCTCGCCGACCGCCCGCAGCTCGGGGAAGTACCGAAGCAGCGGTCGCCCGTTCCGCGACCAGAGCGCGAGCTCGCCGCCGTCGTTCTCGAGCACGCCGCGAAAGCCGTCCCATTTCGGCTCGTAGCGCCAAGCGCCCTCCGGCAGGTCGGAGACGAGCTCCGCCTCCATCGGCGGGAACGGCACGTCGGGACCGGGCGCGTCGGGCATTGCGCGAGCCTACCGTCGCGGCATCGCTGTCAACCGGCTCGAACCATTCCTTCAAGACGCCGACCAAAGCCGGAGGCTAAGCCGAGCGCAGCAGGCTTAGACGGAGGCGACCCAGCGTGCCGGGGATGGCGAAGCCACCACCGGCCGCGCGGCACCGCGAGATCGTCAAGACCGCTCTTGGAGAACCGCGGCTGTCGGCGCGGAGGGCAGACCACGCTCTGCCCGCAGCGCACAGTCACGCCGCGTCAATCACCGCGAAGAAGGAGGGGGTCCGTGGGGGAACCCTGGTTCCCCCACGGTTCTACTTGAGCCACGGCGCGAGAAAGCTCTCGATCTCGCGGCAGCCGCGCGGCCGCTCGAGGCGGGCCCGCACGATCTTGTCCTCGACGACGACGAGCGTCGGCATCGTCGCGACCTCGAAGCGCTCGACGAGGTCGGGACGCTCCTGCTCGTCGACGCGGTAGAGCTTGAAGGTGCCGTGGTTGCGGCGCCGCTGGAGGACCTGCGCGAGGAAGCCCTCCGCACGCCGGCAGGCGCCGGACACCGGGGAGTAGAAGAAGACGAGGCCCGGCTGCCTCTGGGCAATGCTGGCCGTGCTGTTGATGACCTACCTCCTGCTGCGGGGAGAATCGATCCAGAGGGCGCCCTGCCGTGCCCTCGGGATCTGCGTCCTACCCGTTGCCAGGATTGGCTAACCCCGTTTCGCTCAGGATCGGCTGAAGGAAAGGACAGACTTCAGCCGGACAACACCGCAACTCCGCTCGCGGTCTGCCGTCTAATCTGGCCAAGGTGCGGAGGGTCGTCGTCACAGGTCTCGGCGCGGTGACGCCGATCGGGAACGACGCACCGGCAACGTGGCGCGCCGCCGTCGCGGGGGAGAGTGGAATCGACTTCATCCGCGCCTTCGACGCCTCCGAGTTCCCGGTGCGGATCGCGGGCGAGGTGAAGGACTTCGACGCCTCCGCGGTCGCCTCGCCGAAGGAGGTGCGGAAGCTCGAGCGGAACGTCCTCCTGGCGCTCGGCGCCGGCCGCGAGGCGGTCGCGGACGCCGGCCTCGAGGGCGCCTACGACCCCGCGCGGGTCGGGATCCTCTTCGGCTCGGCGATCGGCGGCCTGATCGGGATCGCGGAGCAGGCCGAGATCCTCCGCGATCGCGGGCACACGCGCGTGTCGCCGACGTTCATCCCGAGCGTGCTCGTCGACACGGCGAGCGGCCAGCTCGCGATCTCGCTCGGCTTCCGCGGCCCGAACTACGCGCCGGTCTCCGCCTGCGCGACCGGTTCGCACGCGGTCGGCGAGGCGGCCGAGCTCGTGCGCCGCGGCGACGCCGACGCGGTGCTCGCCGGCGGCACCGAGGCGTGCGTGCACCCGTTGATCCTCGCCGGCTTCTGCGCGATGCGCGGTCTGGTCGCCGAGGACGAGCATCCGCCGCGCGCGTCCCGGCCGTTCGACGCGACGCGCGCGGGCTTCGTGATGGGCGAGGGCGCGTGCATCCTCGTGCTCGAGGAGCTCGAGGCGGCGCGCAGGCGCGGCGCGAAGATCTACGCGGAGATCCTCGGCTACGGCGCGTCGAACGACGCGCATCACATGGCGCAGCCCGACCCGGAGTCGACGGGCGTGTCGGAGATGATCCGGAGCGCGCTCGAGCGCGCCAAGGTCTCACCCGAGCGCGTCGGCTACATCAACGCGCACGGCACCTCGACGCCGCTCGGCGACGCAGCGGAGACGAAGGCGATCAAGGAGGTGTTCGGAGACCACGCGTACTCGCTCGCGGTGTCGTCGACGAAGTCGGTCACCGGCCACTGCTTCGGCGCCGCCGGCGCGATCGAGGCGATGATGTGCGTGCTCGCGGTGCACGACGGCGTGCTGCCGCCGACGATCAACTATGAGCACCCCGATCCGGAGTGCGACCTCGACTACGTCCCGAACGTCGCGCGCGAGGCGCGCGTCGACGTCGCGCTCTCGAACGCGATGGGCCTCGGCGGCCACAACGGCTGCGTGCTCGTCGGCCGCGTCGACTGACGCTCAGAGAATCGTGATCTCGCCGGTCGCCCCGTCGACGCGCACGCGCGCGCCGTCGGGGATCGCGGACATCGCACCGGCCGCGCCGACGACGGCGGGAATCCCGTACTCGCGCGCGACGATCGCCGCGTGGCTCAGGATGCCGCCGGTCTCCGTGACGAGCGCGGCGAGCGAGTCGAAGAGCGGCGTCCAGGCGGGCGTCGTCGTTGCCGCAACGAGCACGTCGCCCGGCTCGACGCGACCGAAGTCGCCGATGCTCGAGACGACGCGCGCGATGCCCTCGCCGATTCCGGGCGACGCACCGGCCCCGGCCAGGCTTGCGCCCGCCGAGCCGTAGAACTTCTCGAGCGCGAGATGACGCTCCGTCTCCGCCGGCGGATCGCCGAGGTACGGCTTCGGGCCGTCGCGCAGGCCTTGCTCGAGCTCTGCCCGCCGCGCGACGACGAGGGCTCGGAGCCCGCGGCCCGGCGCGACGAGTGCCTCGCGCAGCTCGGTTCGCTCGAGCATCCAGACGTCGTCGACGTCTGCGACGAGCCCTTCGGCGGCGAGCCTCCGCCCGAACGCGCGCAGAACGTCGCGCGTCGCCAGCAGCCCCGGATAGTCGATGTGGTAGCTGTGCGTCTCCTTCAGCCGGTAGGCGGCGGCGACGGGGGAGAAGAGCTCCGCGAGCGGTTCCGGCACGTGGGGCGGTGGAAGGACGGGCGGCGGCTCGCGGTCGAGCCGCAGGCGCACCGCCTCGAGCGTCAGCGCAGGGAACTCGATCTCCCGAGGGAGCGAGAGCTCGTGCCACCGTACGCGGCCGGCAGCGCCCCCGAGCGGATGGAGATACGCGCGCAGCTCGTCGAGCCACACGCGACCGGATGCGAGCTCGGCGAGGCGCGCGAGTGCGTGCTCCGGCGCGTGCTCGCGCAGCAGGTGATCGACACGGAGCTCGCGCGCGCGGCCGGCGAGCTGATCGATCTCGTCGTCGCCGCGCTCGGCCGCGGCCCGCTCGAGCAAGCGATACGGCGCGAGTGGGTCGCCGGCGCCGAACAACTCGACGTAGCGGTCGTTGAAGATCTCCGCGGCGATCTGCGCAGGCACCACCGTGAGGAAGTGGATCGTCCACTGCTCCTGCACGAGCTCCCACATGCGGTCGAACAGCGCCGCAGCCTCCGGAGGCGCCGGCAGCTCGGGCCGCTGATCCCAGAGCTCTCGCGTGATCTCCCAGACGCGCGGGCGGTAGCGCTCCTCCCACGTCTCGCCGAGCGCCAGCGCCGCTGCGCGCACGCCCTCGGGCTCGTGCTCCCACTCTGGTGGGAGCACGCACTCGTACGCCCAGCCGAGGTCGGTGCGGGATCGAAATCCCCCGAACGGCCCGCGCAGCTCTCGCATCGCCTCGTGCAGCCCGTTCCCGAGCGCCTCGAACCAGACCGTCGCCGACAGCGGTGTCATCTGCTCGGGGTAGTGCGACGGATCGGGCAGCCAGGTCGTCACAGCGTCGTCACCGCGCGGCACTGCACGAGCCAGACGTTGCGCCCCTCGAAGCAGAACTCGACATCGACCGGCGCGCCGAAGCCCGCGGCCGCGGTGCGGACGAGCGCTGCGACCATCTGCGCCTCGTCGTCGCGGAGCGTGCGCACCGCGCCGGCCGCGCGGGCGCGCACCGAGCCGGCAACCCAGTAGCGGTCCGGCGTCACCGTGCCGGAGACGACCGCTTCGCCTCCGCCCGCCGCGCACTCGATGAAGACTGCGTCCTCCCCCGTCACCGGGTCGCGCGAGAACGCGACGCCGGCGCGGCTCGCTTCGATCTCGCGCTGGATGACGATCGCCATCGGGCCGGACGCGCCGTACGCGAGCGAGCGCTCGCTGTCCGCGGAGCGGCGGACCCGCTCGACCGCGGCGGCGAGACCGTCCGCGCGCACGCCGAGCACGGTGTCGTACTGGCCGGCCGACGACCGGTCGGCGCCGTCCTCGCCGACGGCGGACGAGCGCACCGCGAGCGGCTCGCCGAGGAGGCGCACGACCTCTGCGCCGTCCTCGAGCTCTTCGCCGACCGGAACGACGACCGCGGGCGGGACCGGCAGGCCGAGCTCCACGAGGCGCGCGAGCCCGTGCGCCTTGCCGCCGACGCGCTCGAGCGGCGCCGATCCGAGCTCGACGATCACCAGGACGGAGCCTCGCACCAACGCTCGAGCCAGTCCACGCCGCGCGCCGCGTCGGCGTGCGAGACGCGGAACGGCTCGGCGGTGGGCACGTCGTCGAGCACCGGCGTCGGCTTCTCGCCGGCGACCGCGTTCAGCAGGTAGCGCACCGTGAGCCCGTGCGCGACGACGAGGATCGTGCGTTCCGGGCGCGCGACGAGCGCGCGGTACGCGCTGGCCCAGCGCGCAGCCATCTGCGCGCGGCTCTCGCCGCTCGAGCCCGGGACGACGTCGGCGGGGCCCGCGTCGCGCGCCCAGGCGCGGTAGGCCTCCGCGGGGCCGCCGTCATAGTCGCCGAAGCCGCTCTCGTCGAGCTCGCGCACCACCTCGACCGGAACGTCGCGGCCCTGGAGTGCGAGCGCCGCCGTCTCACGCACGCGCGGGAACGACGAGGTGACGCAGAGGTCGAGCGGGACGTCCGCGAGTGTCTCGCCGAGCCGCAGCGCCTGCTCGCGGCCGCGCGCGGAGAGCCCGACCGGGACGGACGGATCGCCGTTCAGGATCCCCTTCGCGCCGTACTCGCTTTCGCCGTGCCGCACGAGGATCAGCTCATCCATCGACTCCGAGCAGCTTCGCGGGATTGTCGGCGACGAGCATGCGCACCTCCCGCTCCGTCATCCCGGACTCGAGGAGCCGCGAGCAGATCTTGCGGAACGAGTCGGCCGGGAACGGGTTGCCGGCCTGTCCGAGGTCGGAGCCGAGCGACGAGCGCTCGGGGCCGACCCAGCGGATCCAGTCGACGAGCGTGTCGATCGCCCAGTTGTGGAAGCTCGACTCCTCGTCGTACATGCAGAGCGAGTGCTCGATGAGCGCGCCGAGCTCCGCGAGCTGCTTCACCTCGTCCTTCGTCGCCTCGATCACGAAGTTCGGGTGGTTCACGATCATCCGCCGCACGCCGTGCTCCTTCGCCGCCGCGAACACCGCGATGATCGACTGCGCGGGCATGTGCCCCGACGCGAGGACTGCATCCGCTTCGGCGATCATCTTCAGGATCGCGTGCACCTCGGGCTTCAGCTTCGTCCCGCCGTCGACGAACACGTCGATCTCCTCCTCCGGGATGAGGTCGACCGCGAGCGAGGGGAACTTCAGCTGCGGATGCTCGCGATGATGCTCGATGTGCTTCGGCGACGCGATCGTCGGGAACCAGACGACCTTCCCGCCCATCGCGAGCGACATGTTCACGGCATGTGGATTGAGGCCGCCGACCTGCGTGTTGAGCGCGATGCCGCCGAACACGTCGATGCCTGCCGCGTCGATGCCGTGTGCGCGCAGCGCGGCGACGTCGGTGGACGTGTCGTGGTGATGCGACTTCACGACGATCGCGCGCATTCCGGCGTCCGCGGCGCGCTGCGCGGCTTCCGCGGCGTCCATCCGCCGCGGGAACGGCGACGGATATGGATGCACGTGCAGGTCGACGGCGCCGTCGAGCAGCCGATCGATCACGTCGCTCATGCGGCCACCTCGAACGTCTGCAGGCCGTAGCCCATGATCTTGTGCGCGTAGTACGCCTCGACGAGCGGCTTCGCGTCGGCCGGCAGCGCGCCGCGCATCGCGAGCCAGTTCACGACCTCGACCGACTCCGTTCCGCCGAGCTTGATCAGCTGCTCGTACGTGTACTTCGTCAACGCCTCCGGATCCTCGGCGAGCAGGCGCATGAACTCCCGGTCCCACTCCTCCTCCACGCGGCCGAAGCGCGGGCCCGTGAGCTGGTGCGAGAGGCCGCCGGTGCCCACGACGACGACGCCGAGATCCTCCTCGTACGAGAGGATCGCGCGTCGCAGCGCCTGCCCGAGCTTCCAGCAGCGCAGCGGCGACGGCAGCGGATGGAGGATGACGTTCACCGCGAGCGGCACGATCGGGATCTTCCAGCCCGCGCCCTCGCTGAAGTCGACCATCGGCAGCGGCGAGATCACGCCGTGGTCGACCTCGAGCTCCTGGCAGATCGTGATGTCGAACTCGTCGGCGACGAGCGAGCGCGCGATGTGCCAGCCGAGCTTCGCGTCGCCGGGCACCGGCGGGAACGGCCGCGCGCCGAAGCCCTCGTCGGCGACGGGGTAGAGGTCGGAGACGCCGAGCGCGAACGTCGGATAGGCGTCGAGAAAGAACTGGTCCATGTGGTCGTTGTAGATCACGACCAGACGATCGGGCTTGAGCTCCTCGAGCCAGCCGGCCACTTCCTTGAACGGGCCGAAGAGCGGCTGCCACTCATCCGACTCGCGTACTTCCTCGCCGGCGTCGTACGTGTGCTCCATCGACGGCGCATGCGACGCGCCGATACCTCCGATGACCCTAGCCATTCGCGCCTCCGCTCTCGCGCATCTGCCTGCCGACCTCGGGGAGCGGGGTCCCCGTGACGCCGAGCAGCTTCACCATCACGTAGATCGACATGCCGTTCCGCCAGAGGCCGATCCAGTCGCGTGCACGCATGAGCTCCTTCTCCTGCGCCGTCAGCGCGAACTGTTCCATCCAGCGGTCCTCGTCCTGCGCGAAGAGCGTGCGCTGCTCCTCGTCCTTCAGCGAGTACGCCGCCTTGTTCAACCGCATGCCGCGCGTCGCCGTCGTCTCGTCGAAGAGGTCGAGCTCGGCAGGGAGGTCCTTCGGCTGGACCGCGTCCAGCCGTGCGAGGTAGTCCTGTGTCAGTTCCATTTCACCTTCAGGTGGTGGGGGGACCGGAACTCCCAGCCCGAGATCTCGATCGGATGCTCCGGATCGAGTCGCAGGCCGGGAAGGCGTTCGAGCAGCAGCCGCCAGGCCGCGCGCGTCTCGTAGCGAGCAAGCCGCGCGCCGAGACAGAGGTGCGGGCCGGTCGCAAATGCGAGGTGCGAGCCTTCCTTGCGACACACGTCGTAGCGGTCGGGCTCCGTCCAGTTGCGCTCGTCGCGATTCGCCGATGCGAGCACCGCGGCGACGAGTGCTCCCTTCTCCAGCGCCACGCCTGCGAGCTCGGTGTCCTGCGTCGTCTGCCTGGTCGAGGTGCCGACGGGCGAGTGCCAGCGTGCGGCCTCCTCGATCGCGGGGTCGATCAGCGCCGGGTCGGCCCGCACGAGCTCGAGCTGGTCGGGGTGCGAGAGGAGCGCCCACATCGACAGCGCGATGAGATCCGTCGTCGCCTGGAGCCCGCCGACGATCATCACCTTGAGGTTCGACTGGATCTCCTGGAGCGTGAGCTTGCCGCCGTCGACCTCGGTGTGCACCATCGAGGAGAGGAGCGTGTCGTCGGGCTCGCGGCCGAGGCGCTCGATCACCGGCGCGAGCGTCTCGTTCACCTCTGCCGACGCCGCGTCCGCGATCTTCTGCTTGGCCGGGTCCCCTTCGAAGTTCGCGGCGCCTTCGGCGAGCTCGGCGAACCAGCGGCGGAGCGTGGCCTCCTCGACGAACTCGAGCCCGAGCGCCTGCTTGAGCACGCGCGCCGACAGCGGCTCCGCGAAGTCGGCGACGAGGTCGCAGCCGCCGTCCGCCTCGAAGCCGTCGATGAGCTGCGCTGCGACCGGCGCGATCACCTTGTCCGGGTAGTCGCCGATCGCGCCGACGCGGAACCACGGATAGATGATCGAGCGGATGCGATCGTGGTACGCGCCCTCGGAGGCGAGGAGGTTCTTGCCGAACGTGCGCTCGAGCGTCGACGGGTCGGTCTCGCCCGTGAAGACCGCCGGGCTCTTGTCGACGTGCTGCACGTCGTCCCAGCGCGTCACGAGCCAGAGGCCGACCGACTCGACGAAGCAGACGGGCGCATCGCTGCGCAGCCGTTCGTAGATGGGGTACGGATCCGCCTCGAGCTGCTCGACGGTGATCTCAGCTCCGACGCTCAACGGCTGCCTCCTCGTAGGTCAGGACTGCATCTGCGGCCTCGCCGACGATCTCGCGCGCGGCGACGCCCTGCTCGTCGAGATACGCGGAGAGCTCGTCGACTGCACGCGCGAGCACGAGCGGCCCGTCGGTCATCACCGCGGTCGTGAGCTGCACTGCGCTCGCGCCCGCGAGCAGCATCTGCGCGACGTCGCGTCCGTTGCGCGCGCCGTTCGTGCCGACGAGACACGCATTCGGCCGCGCGTTCCGCGTCTTTGCGAGATGCCTGCACGTCACGGGCAGCGCCCAGGCGCCGCCGATCGCGGCGAAGGTGCCGAGCACAGGCTTTCGCGTCTCGAGATCCGTAACGAATCCCTGCGCGCGCGTCGCGAGCACGACGGCGTCCGCGCCTGCGTCGAGCGCCGCGACGGCGTCCGCGACCGGGTCGAGGCCGCCGACCTTCACGCTGAGCGGGATCGAGACCGCCGCGCGCACCGGGCCGACGAGCGCCGCCCCCGTGCGAATCGCCCCCGGAAGCGCCTCCCCGGCGTGCGGCGCGCCGACGTTGAGCTCGAGCCAGCGCAGGCCCGCCGCCTCGAAGGCGCGCGCCATGCGCACCGCCTCGCCGGCGTCCGCGACGATCAGGCTCGGCACGACGTAGGCGTCACCCGCGGCGCGGTCGAGTGCGGCGAGCGTCTCGACCCACTGCTCGAACGGCTCGTCGACGAGACCCGAGCGGCAGAACAGCGAGTCTCCGCGGCGCGCGGGCCCGAGAGCGCGCGCGACGAAGTCCTCGTCGAGGAGCGCATACTCGGCGCCGCGCAGCTGCGCCTTCGCCGCGTCGGACTCGTTCGTCGACTTCGCGACGACGGCCGCCGCGCCCGCATCGAGGCACGCTCGGATCTGCTCCGCGGTCTGTGTCGCCTCGCCGGAGCCCGCGACGACGGGGCTCTTGAGCTCGAGACCCGCGACCGTGACGCGGAGATCAGTCATCCGCATATGCGTCGCGCAGGAGCGCGAGGTCGGAGGATGCGATCGCGTACGTGAAGCGCTCGTCGGCGCCGAAGCCGCCGAGCACGACGCCGGCACGCTCCGCGGCAGTCGCGATCTCGTCGACGCGCGCGCGGACACGTTCCTGGTCGAGCTCGTAACCGACGGCGAGATCGGTCGTGCCGACGAAGGCGACGTCGGCGCCCGCCGCGAGGATCTCGTCGAGCGGGTCGTCCGTCTCGGGCGTCTCGAGCTGGATCACGAAGAGCGGTCGATCGCCTGCGCCGAGATAGGCGCCGAGCGACGTCGCGCCGAAGCCGGCGAGCGAGTGGGCGAGGCTGATCGAGCGCGTGCCCTCCGGCGGGTAGAGGCACGCGTCGCGGAGCGCGCGCACCTCCGCCGCGCTCCGGACCGACGAGAGCTGGAGCCCCGCGGCTCCGGCCTCGAGCAGCCGGTTCGCGAGGCCGCGGTCGAGCGCCGGAAGCCGGGCGAGCACCGGGAAGCCGAGCACCCACCCATGGTGGACGAGCCGGAGCGCGTCGGCCTCCGAGAGCTGTGAGTGCTCGAGGTCGACGACGGCGAAATCGAGCGCCGCCGCCGCGATCTCGACGACCTCGACGGCCGGCAGCTTCACGAACGTCCCGCGGACGCGCCGGCCCTCGTGCAGCACGGCCCGCACGCTTGACAGGCGTTCGCTCATGTGGGACGTTATCTCACATTGTGAGGTGGACCGCAACTTCGTGCGGTCCGAATCCACCGCGCTAGGAGGGAAACAGAGTGGAAGCTTCCGGACACGAGGGAGGGCGCGGGCTCCGCCGGAACGCCGTCGGCCTTCCCGGTCTCGTCGCACAGTCGCTCGGCGTGACCGCGCCGGAGATCTCCGCCGTCGTGATCGCGGCGGTCGTCGCAACCAAGGTCGGGGCCTTCACGCCCCTCGCGTTCCTCGTCGCCGGCATCGGCGCGATCGGCCTCGCGCTCGTCTACGGGCGCTTCGCGCGCTACGTCCCGAGCGCGGGCGGCACCTACGCGATCGTCCGCGCCGGCCTCGGCCGTGACGTCGGGTTCCTCACCGGCTGGGCCGTGCTCGCCGTCGGAGTCGTCTTCGTCCCCGGGCTCCTGATCGCCTCGGCGTTCCTGCTGCAGAACTTCTTCGGGCTCGTGGCGTCGCACCACCCGCTCCTCTACACGAGCTGGTGGGGCTGGGCGCTCGTGCTCGGCGCGGCGCTGCTGATCGTGTCGTACCTCGGGATCCAGATCTCCGCGCGCATCCTGCTCGCGCTGACGGCGATCGGCGTCACGCTCCTCCTGATCCTCGACATCGTCATCCTCGCGAAAGGCGGCGTGCACGGCTGGGCGTGGGCGTCGGTGTCGCCGTGGAGCACGCACGGATTCGGGCTCGGCTTCTTCGCGCTCGGCGTCGGCATTGCGATGACGGGCTTCTCGGGCTTCGAGACCGCCGTCTTCCTCGCCGAGGAGGCGCACACGCCGAAGAGCCAGGTGCCGAAGGCGGTGCTCGGCGCGATCGTGCTCGCGATCGTCTTCTTCATCGTCACGACGTTCGCGATCGTCACCGGCTACGGCATGCAGAAGGCCGGCTCGCAGTGGCCGCAGGACTCCGGCGGCGCGGTCGTCGGCCTCTCGGCGCAGTACATGTCGCTGTGGTTCGGCAAGCTCCTGCTGCTCCTGCTCGCGATCTCGGCCTTCGCGTCGGCGCTCGGAACGGCGAACTTCACGACGCGCGTCGCGTTCAGCTGGGGCCACGATGGGTACCTGCCCCGCGCGTTCGCCCGCACGCACCCGCGCTTCAAGAGCCCGGACGTCGCGATCGGCGCGCTCGGTGTGGTGACGGCCGCCGTGTTCGCCGGCGGACTGGCCTGGCAGGGGCACACGCTGAACGGCGCCGTGACGTTCTTCAGCTGGCTGCTCCAGGTCGGTGCGACCGGGATCCTGCCGGTGTACGCAGCGGTCGGAGTTGCGGGCGCGGTGTTCGCGCGGCGCACGAACGGCAGCGCCGTCGACTGCTACCTCGCGCCGCTGCTCGCGATCATCGTCACCGCGACCGCAGAGGTGACGGAGTTCTACGGGCAGCAGGGCATCTTCCGCTGGGCGCCGTACGTGATGCTCGGGTGGCTCGCGCTCGGCATCGTCGTCCGCGCCGCGACGCGCACGCGTGTCGCCGACATCGAGCAGAAAGCGGAGCTCGCGGAGTTGACGCCCGCACTGTGACGGTTGCGTTGGAAGGCCGGGGGCACCTGATCGGCGGCGATCGGGTGCCCGCGGCGTCCGGCGCGACGTTCGAGGACGTCGATCCCGCGACGGCGCAGCCGTTCGCGACGCTCGCCCTCGGAGACGCGGAGGACGTCGACCATGCGGTGCGTGCCGCGCGCGCCGCGCATGCCGCGTGGGCGTCGCTCGACCCCTACGAGCGCGGGCGGATCCTCCAGCGCGTCGGCGAGCTGATCGAGGCGCACGGCGACGAGCTCGCGCGGCTCGAGGCACGCGACGTCGGCAAGCCGCTGCGCGAGGCGGAGCGCGACGTGTCCCTCGCCGTACGCTCGTGGGTCTACTTCGCAGGCTGGCCGACCAAGTTGACCGGCACGACGAACCCGGCCGACCCCGGTGTCTTCTCGTACACGCTGCGCGAGCCGATCGGCGTCGTCGGGGCGATCACGCCGTGGAACTTCCCGCTCCTGATCGCGTCGTGGAAGCTCGCGCCCGCGCTCGCGTGCGGCAACACGGTGGTGCACAAGCCCGCAGAGGAGACGCCGCTCTCCGCGCTGCGCCTCGCGGAGCTCGGTCTCGAGGCCGGCATCCCGCCCGGCGTCTGGAACGTCGTCACGGGCGAGGCCGATGCGGGTGCCGCGCTCGTCGCGCACGCAGACGTCGACAAGGTGTCGTTCACGGGCTCGACCGAGGTCGGGCGGAAGATCCAGGTGGCCGCCGCCGGCAACCTCAAGCGACTCTCGCTCGAGCTCGGTGGGAAGTCGGCGAACATCGTGCTCGAGGACGCGGACCTCGACCTGGCGCTCGACGGCGCGCTGCGGGCGACGTTCCGCAACCAGGGCCAGGTCTGCACCGCAGGCGGGCGGCTCGTGGTGCACGAGCGCGTTGCCGGCGCGCTCGTCGAGCGGCTCGCCGAGAAGGTCTCCCGGATCCGTCTCGGCGCCTACGACGACGGAGACGCGCAGATGGGGCCGATCGTCTCCGCGCGCCAGCGCGCGCACGTGCTCGAGCTGTACGAGTCGGCAGTCGCCGAGGGCGGGCGGGCGCTCGTCGGCGGTGGAGCTGCGACGGTTCCGTCCGCGCCGGAAGGGTTCTTCGTCGAGCCGTCGATCTTCGTCGAGACGACGAACGCCATGCGCATCAACCGCGAGGAGATCTTCGGGCCGGCCGTCGCGGTGATCGAGGTCGCCGACGCCGACGAGGCAGTTCGGATCGCGAACGACACGCCGTTCGGCCTCGCCGCCGCGGTCTGGACCCGCGACGGCGCGCGCGCACACCGCGTAGCGCGCGCCCTGCGCGCGGGAACGGTGTGGGTCAACATGTACGGTGGCCTCGATCCCTATGCGGCGTACGGCGGCCGCGGCCTCTCCGGATACGGCTATGAACAAGGCCCGCAGACGATCGATGAGTACACGACGCTGAAGACCGTCAGGAACGCCGTATGAGCCGTCTTGGCGAGCTCGACCGGGCGCACGTCATCCATCCGCACGCCGTCGTCGGCCGTCCGGAGGAGCCGATCGTGTGGGTGCGCGGCGAGGGGGCGCGCCTCTGGGACACCGACGGGAACGAATACGTCGACGGCACGTGCGGCCTCTGGCAGTGCGCCATCGGTCATGGGCGTGCAGAGCTTGCCGACGCAGCAGCAGCTCAGATGCGCACGCTCGAGTTCTACGCGTCGTTCTGGGACTTCTCGAACGAGCCGTCGATCCTTCTCGCTGCGCAGCTCGCGAAGCTCGCGCCGCCGGGGATCGCGCGCGCGTTCTTCACGAACGGCGGCTCGGAAGGCATCGAGACGGCGATCAAGCTCGTGCGTCTCGCGCGCCATGCGCAGGGCGACCCGGAGCGGACGGTGATCCTCTCGCGCAAGGCTGCGTACCACGGGGTCGGCTCGGCGTCGCTCTCGGCGACGGGGATCCCGCCGCTGAAGGAGGGCTTCGGCCCGCTCGCGCCGGGGTTCGTGCATCTCTCGACGCCGACGACGCAGTCGAGCGCGGACGAGCTCGTCGCAGAGCTCGAGCGCACGATCGACGAGGTCGGCGCGGAGCGGATCACGGCGATGATCGGCGAGCCGGTGATGGGCGTTGGCGGCATGATCCCGCCGCCCGACGGCTACTGGCCGCGCGTGCAGGAGGTGCTGCGCGCACACGGGATCATGCTCGTGCTCGATGAGATCGTGACCGCCTACGGCCGCACCGGCCACTGGTTCGCGGCGGAGCGATACGGCCTCGACCCGGACGTGATCGTCACCGCGAAGGCGCTGACGAGCGGCTACGTCCCGATGGGGGCGGTGCTCGTGCACGACCGGCTCGTGGCGCGGCTCGACGGGACGCAGTTCCGGCACGGCTTCACGTACAACGGGCATCCGGTCGGCGCGGCCGTCGCGCTCGCGAACCTCGCGATCATCGAGCGTGAGGGGCTGCTCGCGCGCGCCGTCGACGTCGGCGCCCGGATGCTCGACGGCCTGAAGCCCGCGGAGCAGCTCGACGCGGTCGCCGAAGTGCGCGGTGTCGGAGCGATGCTCGGCGTCGAGCTCGCTGCGGACCGCGATGCGGCGCCCGTCGCGGCGGGAGCACGACGCAACGGGGTGATCGTGCGCGCGAGCGGGCAGAAGATCGTCATGTCGCCGCCACTCGTGATCGAGGACGAGCAGGCGGACCGCATCGTGGCGGTCCTGCTCGACGAGCTGGGCAGGCTGTGAGCCAGGCACTGAACGCCGAGGCTCCGGTCAACCAGAGCGTCGAGCGCGCGGTGCGCCTGCTCGGCTTCTTCAGCCCCGAGGAGCCCGAGCTCACGCTCACCCAGCTCACGGAGCGGCTCGGGACGAGCAAGGCGACGACGCACCGGTACACGCTTGCGCTCCGCCGGGTCGGTCTCCTCCGCTTCGAGCCGTCGGCCGGGGTGTACTCGCTCGGCCCGCGCATCGTCGAGCTCGCGGCGACCGCGCTCGCCGGCCTCCGCATCCTGCGCATCGCGGGGCCGCACATGGAGCAGCTCGTCGCGACCCTGAACGAGACCGTCGTGCTGTCGATCTGGGACGGCGAGTCGCCGGTCGTCGTCCGTGTCGACGACAACACCGATCGTCTTGTGCGGATCGTCGTTCGCACCGGCGCGCGGCTTCCGCGCGCAACGTCGGCGCAGGGCAAGGTGTTCCTCGCTTTCGGCGCGGGCGCCGGAGAGCTCGACGATGTCGAGCGCGCCCAGATCCTGAAGACGCGCGTCGCTGTCAACTCGCAGGTCGTGGACGGCATCCGCGCGATCGCGACGCCCATCTTCCAAGATCGCGAGGTCACCGCGGCGATGGCCGTGGTCGGAACGAGCGTCTCGCTTCCGGAGAAGCCCAACTCGCACGTCGCCGCGCATCTGCGCGCGGCGGCAGAGGCGCTCTCCGCCGAGCTCGGTTTCCTCTCCGACGAAAGGAGCGCCGGCTGATGCCAGCCTTCAACTGGGACGAGATCCCGGACGAGCCCGTTCGCCCCGGCGTCCGGCGCCGTGGCTTCGGCACGAAGGACGTGATCCTCGTCCGCAACGACTGCGAGCCCGGGATGGACGTGCGCCCGCATTCACACGAGTTCGACCAGATAGCGATGATCACGAAGGGGCGCGCGATCTACCACATCGGCGACGAGCCGAACGAGGTCGGCCCCGGCTCGATCATGCTCATCCCCGCCGGCGTCGAGCATTACATCGAGCCTGTCGGCGACGAGGTCGTCGAGAACATCGACGTGTTCGCACCGGCGCGCGGCGACTACCTGCACATGCTCGAGTGGATGAGCTGACCTTCGACGCCGCAGAGCTCGACGCCGCCGTCGCGGACCTCGCGTCACGGTTCCGCGCGGCGCTCGAGCCACCGGAGCGCGCGGCCGGGTTCGTCGACTCGGCCGAGCTGCGCGCGCGCTTCGACGAGCCGCTGCCGGAGCACGGGCAGCCGCTGCAGGGGATCCTCGCGGAGCTCGAGGCGAAGTCGCACCGCGGCCTCGCGGGCAGCACCGGCGGCCGGTACTTCGGCTACGTCACCGGTGGGACGCTGCCGGCGGCGGCGATCGTCGAGGCGTGGACCGCGGCCGTCGATCAGAACACGGGCATGTGGCTGCTCGGGCCGGCGGCGATCGAGCTCGAGCAGGTGACGATCGGCTGGCTCGCCGACCTGCTCGGCTTCCCGGCGGAGTCGGGGTACTTCGGCTCTGGTGCGACGATGGCGAACACGGTCGGGCTCGCCGTCGCGCGCCACTGGTTCGGCCGCAAGCACGGCGTCGACGTGATGCAGCAGGGCGTCCGTGCGCTGCCCGAGCTTGCGGTCTACGGCAGCGAGGAGCTGCACCTCTCCGACCACAAGGCGCTGCGCACGCTCGGGCTCGGGTCGGGCTGCGTGCGTGCGATCCCGATGGACGACGCGTACGGGATGCGCGTCGACCTGCTCGCCGAGGCGATCGCCGCGGACCGCGCCGCCGGTGTCACGCCGGCGATCGTGATCGCGCAGGCCGGCTCGGTGAACACCGGTGCGTGCGACCCGATCGACGCGATCGCCGACGTGTGCCGCGAGCACGATCTCTGGCTGCACGTCGACGGTGCGTTCGGCGCGTTCTTCCGCCTGTGGGAGCCCGGCGCGGCGCTCGTCGCCGGGATGGAGCGCGCGGACTCGCTCGCCGTCGACGCGCACAAGTGGCTCAACGTCCCGAACGGCGCGGGGTTCGTGCTGCTCCGAGACGGCGCGCTCCACCGCGAGACCTTCGCCGGCACCGCGGGGTACCTCACGCCCGGCTCCGGCGCGAACCTGCACGAGTTCGGGATCGAGGCGAGCCGCTCGTGGCGCGGCGCCTGCGTCTGGGCTGTGCTCAAGCAGCTCGGCCGCGACGGAGTCGCCGAGCTCGTCACGCGCTGCTGCGAGCTCGCGCAGGAGCTCGCGGCGCTCGTCGAGGAGTCGCCGGAGCTCGAGCCGACCGCCCCGGCGCCGACGAACATCGTCTGCTTCCGCTACCGGCCCTCCGGCTGGGCCGACGGCGCGGAGCTCGACGACCTGAACCGGCGGATCCAGGCGGAGGTCGCCGCGGACGGCGACGTGTTCCACACGGGGGCGCAGCTCGTGAACGGCTTCTGCCAGCGCGCCGCCTTCGTGTCCTGGCGGACGACCTCGGACGACGTCCGTGCGCTCCACGCGGCGATCGTGGCGGCGGGCGCGCGCCTCTCGGGCGTCACGCCGACGCAAAGAGCTCGGGCGTGAGCTCATCGAGCGACCGGATCACGACGTCGGCCTGCGCGAGCGCGTCGTCGTCCGGCGGATAGCTCGGGTTCGGGATCGCGACGACCCACATTCCCGCAGCCTTCGCGGAGCGGATGCCGCCGTGCGAGTCCTCGACGGCCGCGCAGTTCGCCGGTGCGATGTCGAGCCGGCGCGCCGCCTCGAGGTAGACGTCGGGCGCCGGCTTGCCATGCGCCACCTCCTCGGACGACACGGTTGCCCGGAAGCACGCGGCCAGCCCCGAGACGTCGAGCACGGTGTCGATCAGCGGCCGGTTCGACGACGACGCGACGGCGAGCGGGTAGCTCGCGGCGAGACGTCGCACCGCGCCGGCCGCGCCGTCGAAGAGCGGCAGATGCTCGCGGTAGGAGGCGAGCATGCGCCGCACGACCTCGGCGTTGATCTCGCCGGGCTCGTCGGGCACGCCGGCTGTCTCGTGCAGGTAGTGCGACCACTCGGGCGAGCTCATCCCCATCATCGTCCGTTGGATCTCGGCGTCGTAGCGACCGCCGCGCTCGCGCACGTACGCCTCTCGCACCGCGTCCCACACCTCCTCCGACTCGATCAGCACACCGTCGAGGTCGAAGACGACGGCATCGATCACAACGCGTGGTACTCGCGGTCGCGGTAGACGAGCGCGCTCGTCGACGGCCCGTGCTCGGCGACGACGACCTCCGCGATGAAGAACGTATGGTCGCCGGCGTCGTGCTCGGCGATCGTGCGCGCCTCGATCCACCCGAGCGCGCCCTCGATCAACGGCGCGAAACGGCCTTCGCGGGTCACGACGCCGTCCCAGTGCACGATCGGGGGGAAGCCGGAGGCGAAACGCCGCGCCACCTCCTCCTGGCCGGAGCCGAGCATGCTGACCGCGAACCGGCCGGCGCTGCGCAGCAGCCCGTAGAGCGACGCCTGCTTGCCGACCGAGATGCCGACGAGCGGCGGCTCGAGCGAGAGCGAGACGAGCGACGACACGGTGACGCCCATCCGGTCGCCGTCGTTGTCGACCGCGAGCACGGAGACGCCGTGCGGCCAGAGCCGCATCAGGTCGCGAAGCTCGTCTCCGTCCGCCACGCGCCGATCATACGGGGCGTCTACGCGACGTCGGAGAGCGCGTCGCACGCGGGGAGCGCGCGCAGCTTGCGCAGGCTCTGGTGCTCGATCTGGCGGATTCGCTC
>DASYGK010000047.1:0-51080 GCA_035999905.1 Gaiellaceae bacterium
TGCAGCGGGACGCCGAGCGAGAGCAGCTCCGCGCGATCGGAGTAAAAGCGGCGCGCGAACGCCTCGTCGGACATCTCCGAGTAGCCCTCGACGTTCGACTTGACGTCGCGCGCAGTGAGCGCGCGCCGCTCCGCCATCAGGAAGGCCACCAGCGAGAGCTGACGAATCAGCTTGTCCGTATCGTGAGACACCCGCGGTCACACTACACGGGGACGTTTGTGGATAGCGGCGTGGGAAAGCTGTGGAGAACCGCGCTAGGCGGCGGCTGCTAGGCGGCGGCTTTCGCTTCGAGGTGCTGGTGCGACGGGCAGTAGTCGCGCTCCGGCAGCGGCGTGCGCTGGCACGGCTTGCCCTTGCGCGTCGTCGCGCGGCAGCGGGCGACGCCGCCATCGAGCGCGCCGGCCTCGATCTGCTCCTCGATGAACGTCGTCGCCGCATTGACGCCCGCCTGCACGGCCCAGGCCACCTGCGCCTGCGCGGTGATCGGGAAGTAGCGGCGGATGTCCTGGAAGAGCGCGCGGTCGGGCTTCGCGAAGTAGAGCGGGTCGTTCGCGAGCCGCTCCATCGTGTGCTCGCACGACATGAGCACCGCCCGCCGTGACTCGATCTGGGATTCGCGGTCGCCGTAGGGGTCGATCAGATCCTTGACCGATCGATAAATGGCTCGCGAGTACTGATACATGCAGTGTTGCAACTGGAGAGTCCGCTCTTCGATCACTAGTCTGCTCGTCTCCTGTGAAGTTCGCGCCAACGCTTTGTTAACAGCGGGTTAAGTCGGGATCGTGTACCGCTACCGGTCGATCCTACACCCTCCCGGCGGCTGTTACAAAGTGGGCTCCAATGTTGTCCGATCAGTGAACGGATCCGCCGCTCCGGGAGTGTGACAGAGACTGCCCTGCCCGTCTTCGCGAGACTTACACCTCCGTCTCAGCGGGTGACGCGGGTCTGGTACGCGTCGGGGAAGCCGTGCGCGTGGACGGCCGAGACGGCGGCGGATGCTTCGGACTGCGACCCGTAGACGCCGGAGAAGACGACGTAATAGCCGGGGTGGAGGCTCGAGTACTCCGCGGAGATGAGCACGCCGACGTCGGGGAGGCCGGCCCGCTTCGCCGCCCGGGCCCGGGCGAAGGCTGCGGGTCGGCCGGCCGTCACCGGCAGCGACTCGAGCACGTTCGTGTAGCCGCTCCGCCCGGCAGGCCAGCTCGTGAGTGCGTTGGGATTGGTCGTCGGGGCAGGCGTCGTCGTGGAGCTCGTCGACGGCGCGCCCGGGGCGGCCGGCAGCGTCCCCGTCGTGATCGTCGGCTGCGGCGCCGTCGGCAGCGTGCTCGTCGGCGTCTGGGTGACGACGGTCGGCTGCGGGGCCCCGGGGCCGACGGTGACCGACGGCGTCGTCGCGACGATCGCGGACTCGTGCGGCTTCGACGTCGATGCGGCCGCGACGGCGGCCGCCGTCGCGACGACCGTGATCACGAGAAAGAGGAGCACCGGCCAGATCCAGTCGCCCGGATACCACGCGAGGCGCCGCTGCCACTCGGATGCGAGGAAGCCGACGACGCCGCGGTTGGTCGGCAGGCGCGCGCCGCATTCGAGGCAGTACTCCTGCAGCGGCTCGTACGCGGCGCCGCAGCTCGGGCAGTAGTCGCGCGGTGCGTCGCCGCCGTCGGTCACCGGCCCACTCCGCCGTTGGGCGGGGCCGCGCCGACGGGCCGGCCGCACTGCGGGCAGAAGTTCGAGCCCCAGAAGACGGGAGCGCCGCAGGCGCAGTGGACGGCCGGGTGCGTCTTGCCTCGTGAGACGGCCGCGGCGAGGAGCGTATGGAGCTCCGTCAGGCGCTCCTCGAGGGAGGCGAGCTCGGTGCACCGGTCGACGAGCAGGTCCTGGCGGAACTGGTCGCGCCGGTACATCTCGAGCATCAGGCCGCCGAGGTCGCGGAGCCGGTCCTCACGCAGCTGCAGGAGCGCGCGGCGCTCGCGCCGGAGCTGGCCCGCCGGCGGCAGCGCGCGGCGCGCGGTGCGTGCGGCCTGCGACGGCGGCGCGGCCGGCTCGCTGTCGGAGGTTCGGCGAAAGCCCGGCAGACGCGGCATCGGCCGCGACTCTAACGACCGGGATCGGCCGACGCTCAGCGCTGGATGACGACGAGCCGGTCCTCGGTCATCTCCCGGACGGCGTACGCGGGGCCTTCGCGCGTGTTGCCGGAGTCCTTGACGCCGCCGTACGGCATCTGGTCGCTGCGGAACGTCGGTGCCTCGTTGACGGTCACGCCGCCGAACTCGAGGGACTCCGCGGCGCCGAGAGCCGTGTCGATCGAGGCGGTGAAGATCCCCGCCTGCAGGCCGAACTTCGTGCCGTTCGCGCGCTCGATCGCGTCCGCGACCGAGTCGACCGGGTTGACGATCACGACCGGGCCGAAGACCTCCTCGCAGCTCACCTTCTGCTCGTCGCCGACCTCCGCGAGCACCGTCGGCCGGATGAGGCCGTTCTCCTCGCCGCCGGCGAGCAGCTTCGCGCCCGATGACCTCGCCTCCTCGATCCACTCGAGGATCCGCGTGCGCGCGCCTTCGTCGATCACCGGGCCGACGTCGGTGTCGTCGTGCGCGGGGTCGCCGACCGTCAACGCCTCGACCTTCGGGACGAAGGCTTCGACGAACGCGTCGTACACAGGCCGCTCGACGTAGATCCGCTGGACCGAGATGCAGCTCTGGCCGGCGAAGGAGAACGCGTTCGCCGCGAGCTTCACCGCGGCGGTCTCGACGGCGGCGTCGGCGGCGACGATCACGGGCGTCGAGTTGCCGAGCTCGAGCTTCACGCGCTTGCGCGGCGCGCGCTCCTGGATGCCCCAGCCGACGCCGCTCGAGCCGGTGAACGTGATCAGCCGCACGCGGTCGTCCTCGACGAGCACGTCACCGATCTCCGAGGCGGGGCCGACGAGCACGTTGAGCCAGCCGTCCGGGAGGCCGGCCTCCAGCTCGAGCTCGGCGAGCAGCAGCGCCGACAGCGGCGTCGCGCTCGCGGGCTTCAACACGACGGGGCACCCGGCGGCGAGCGCCGGCGCGAGCTTGTGCGCGACGAGGTTGCAGGGGAAGTTGAACGGCGAGATCGCGCCGACGACGCCGATCGGCCTGCGCAGCGTGAAGCCGAGCTTGCCCTCGCCGGCCTGTGCGCTCTCCATCGGGATCATCTCGCCCGCCAGCTTTCGTGCCTCGACCGCGGCGAACGTGTACGTCGACATCGCGCGCGACGCCTCGACACGTGCGGTCTTGATCGGCTTGCCGGCCTCGTCGCTGATCGTGCGTGCGACTTCCTCGTGGCGGCGGCCGATCAGGCCGGCGACACGAACGAGGATCTCGGCGCGCTTGTGCGCGGGCAGCGGCTGCTCGAGCGCGCGTGCGGCGGCGTCGACCGCGCGCCGGGCGTCCTCCGCGCCGCCCTTCGCGACGCGGCCGATGACCTCCCCGGAATACGGCGACCGGACGTCGATCCACGCGCCGGTCTCGACCCACGCGCCGTCGATCAGCAGCTTGCGCTCGGTTGTCGGGGCGGCCACGGTCAGTCGTACTCGGCCGGCAGGCGCGACGCAAGCGCCTCGAGCACCTTCAGCTGGATCGACGGGACGCGGCGGAGCAGCGACCTGAAGTCCCGTGCGGTGACGACGAGCATCCGCGACGGCTTCTTCGTCGTGACGGTCGCCGTGCGGGGAGCGCCGGTGATCAGCGCGATCTCGCCGAGGAAGTCGCCGGAGCGGAGGGTGTTCACCTTCTTGCCTCTGCGCGTGACGTCGGCGGAGCCCTCCACGAGCACGAGGAACTCGTGTCCCGTGGCGCCCTCGCGCGTCAGGTTGCGATCCGCGTCGAGGTTGAACTCGTCGGCGATCGCGGCGATCTCGTCGAGCTCGCGCTTCGAGCAGCCGGCGAAGAGCGGCACGCGCTTCAGCAGCTCGACCTTTGCGTTCTTCCGGAGCATCGCTCGATTCTGGGCCGGGGGGATGCCCAGGTCAAGCAGGGCCGGTAGAGTTGCGTCGTGGCCGCGCGCCCCGATGCCCTGATCGTCGACGCAGTCCGGAGCCCGATCGGCAGGAAGAACGGGACGCTCTCGCACATCCGCGGCGACGATCTCTCCGCCCAGGTCGTCAACGGGCTGATCGCGCGGAACGGCGTCGAGCCCGGCGCGATCGAGGATCTCCAGTGGGGCTGCGTCACGCAGATCAACGAGCAGACCTGGAACATCGGCCGGAACGTCGCGCTCGCGGCCGGCTGGCCCGTCACCGTCTGCGGCACGACGGTCGACCGCCAATGCGGCTCGTCGATGCAGACGAACTTCAACGCTGCGGCGGCCGTCTGGTCGGGGCAGCTCGACCTCGTGATCTCCGGAGGGGTCGAGATGATGTCGCGCGTCCCGATGGGCTCGGGCAACGGCTCGATGTCGGAGGCCGTGCTCGAGCGCCACGAGATCGTGATGCAGGGGATCTCCGCCGAGGAGATCGCGGAGAAGTGGGATCTCTCGCGCGAGGAGCTCGACCGGTATTCGCTCGAGTCGCACGAGCGCGCGCTGCGCGCGATCGACGAGGGCCGCTTCGAGAAGGAGATCATCCCGATCGAGCTCGACGTCCCCGCGCCGGACGGTGAGGGCGGCGGCACGGCGACGATGGTGCGCACGCGTTTCGCCGTCGACGAGGCGGTGCGCCGCTCGACGCTCGAGAAGATGGCGGCTCTGCAGCCTGCGTTCATCCCGGACGGCAAGATCACGGCCGGCAACTCGAGTCAGATCGTCGACGGCGCCGCGGCGGTGCTCGTCGCGTCGGAGCAGAAGGCCTCCGAGCTCGGCTTGACGCCGCGTGCGCGCTTCCTCGGCTTCGGGATCGCCGGCGTCGATCCGCATCTGATGCTCCACGGCAACCCGCAGGCCTGCGACCGCGCGCTTGCGAAGGCCGGCCTCTCGTGGGACGACATGGAGGTGATCGAGGTGAACGAGGCGTTCGCGTCGGTCGTGCTGCAGTTCCTGAAGGACACCGCGCTCGGCGAGCGCTACGAGGCCGGCGACGTGAACCCGAACGGCGGCGGGATCTCGCTCGGGCATCCGCTCGGCGCGACCGGGGCCCGCATCACCGCGACGCTCGTCTCCGAGCTCGAGCGCCGGAACGCGCGCTACGGGATCGCAGCGATGTGCATCGGCTTCGGCCAGGCGATCGCCGGCGTCGTCGAACGCCTCTGAGCCGCCGTCCCACCGGCCCGCACGTTGCGCTCGCGGCGGCGTTCGTCGCGCTCGGCGCGGTCGACGGCGCGTGGGCTGCGCGGCTGCCTGCGCTGCAGCACCGGCTGCGCCTCGACAGCGGCCGGCTCGGGCTCGTCATCTTCTCCGTGTCCGCGGCGGCGACGCTGCTGCTGCCGGTCGCAGGCTGGCTCGCGTCGCGCTTCGGCAGCCGGGGGCCGACGGGGCTCGGTCTCGTCGTCGCCGCGGTCGGGCTGACGTTCGCGGCGTTCGCGCCGTCGCTCGCTCTCCTCGTCCCTGCGGCGTGCGTGCTCGGCGCCGGCACCGGCATCCTCGACGTCGGTGCGAACGCGCACGGCGTTGCCGTCGAGAAGCGCGCCGGCCGGCCGATCCTCTCGGCTCTGCACGGCACGTGGAGCTTCGGCCTCCTCGGCGGCTCGGGGCTCGCCGCGGGCGCGGCGGCGTCGGGGATCGGGCCGCGCGTGCAGTTCCCGGTCGTGGCGGCGGCGACGCTCCTGCTGGCGGCGATCGTCGTGCCGCGCCTTCTGCCCGGCGCCGCAGACGCGGCGGTGGACACCGCGCACTTCGCGCTGCCGCGCGGCGCGCTCGCGCTGCCGGCGTTCCTGACGTTCTGCTGCATGTTCGTCGAGTCGGCGACGATGAACTGGAGTGCGGTGTTCCTCGCGGGACCCGTGCGCACGAGCGCGGCGCTCGCGGCCGGTGGAGTCGTCGCGTTCTCGATCGCGATGGCGTTCGCCCGGCTCGTCGGCGATCGCTTCGTCGCGCGTTGGGGCTTCGCCGGGCTCGCGCGCGTCGGCGGCCTGCTGACGTTCGCAGGGATGACGCTCGCACTGGCGACGCGATCTCCGATTCCCGCGCTCGCGGGCTTCGCGTGCGTCGGCGCCGGCTGCGCGGCGATCGTGCCCGCGCTCTTCCGGATCGCCGCGTCCGCGCCGGGTGTCTCGTCCGGCGCCGGCATCGCGGCGGTGGCGACCGCGGGCTACACCGGCGGCGTCGTGAACGGGCCTGTGATCGGCTTCGTTGCGCGCGGCATCGGCCTCTCGTCGGCGCTCGGCATCGTCGCCGTCGCGGGCCTCTTGATCGCCGGTCTCGGTCATCGGCTCGGCCGGTAGGCTCTGCCGTCGTGGCGAGCGGGATCCGCAAGGTCGGTGTCGTCGGTCTGGGCGCAATGGGCGCGGGGATCTCGCAGCTCTGCGTCGAGGCGGGAATCGACACGGTCGGCCGCGAGATCACGTTGGAGCTCGCGGAGAAGGCCCACGGCCGGATCGCGCACTTCCTCACGCGCAAGGTCGAAAAGGGGCAGCTCGCGCAGGATGCGCGCGACGCCGCCGTCGCCCGGCTCGCGCTGACGTCCGACCTCGACGATCTCGCCGACTGCGATCTCGTGATCGAGGCGATCGTCGAGGATCTCGCGCCGAAGCAGGAGCTGTTCCGCGAGCTCGAGCGCGTCTGCCGTGCCGACGCCGTCCTCGCGACGAACACGTCGGCGCTGTCGGTGACGGAGATCGCAGCGGCGATCTCGACGCCGGAGCGCGTTGTGGGGATGCACTTCTTCAATCCGGCGCCGCTGATGCCGCTGGTCGAGATCGTGCGCGCGGAGCTCTCGTCCGACGCCGCGTTCGATGCCGCGTACGCACTCGGCGAGCGGCTCGGGAAGCATCCGATCCGCTGCTTCGACACGCCGGGCTTCGTCGTGAACCGCGTGCTGATCCCGCTCCTGAACGACTGCATCCGCGTGCTCGACGAGTCGCGCGTCTCGGTCGAGGACCTCGACGCCGGCATGAAGCACGGTGCCGGCTGGCCGATGGGGCCGTGCGAGCTCGTCGACCTCGTCGGCATCGACGTACACGTGCACGCGAGCGAGGCGCTGTACGAGAAGACGCGCGTCGAGCGGATGGCGCCGCCGCCGCGGCTCGTCGCGATGCGGAACGCGGGTCTCCTCGGCCGCAAGAGCGGCCGCGGCTTCTACACCTACTAGGCGGCGATGCGAACGGCCGCGAGCTCGGCCTTCACGTCGGCTGCAGACGGCTGCGCTGCGGCGAGCGCAAGCGGCGCGTCTTCGCGCAGAGCGTCGAGCGTCACGGCGTGCATCGTCGCGGTCGCGGCCGATGCGAGAAGCCCCGAAGACCGCTCGGGCGACACGCCTGCGGCGCGAAGCGCGGCGGCAAGCGCGTCCAGGCGCTCGGTCAACACAACGGCAGTGGACTCTGCGGCCATCCACGAAAGCTTCGCTCGCCGGGCGGACATTCCTCTCTGCCAACGCCGTTCCCGCGCCTCCGGTTGCGCCTGATGTGGCGGAAAATGCGCGTTTCACGCCCCCTCACAGAACCTTTACGGACCGCTCAAGCCCGGGTTACGAGCGAGGGGGATACTCTGAACACGTGCGGCGAACACTCGGCATCTGCGTGTTTCTCGTGGCTCTCGTCGTTCCCGCGGCGGCGTCTGCGCTGCAGTTGAAGGACGGCGACGGGACGCTCGTCGTCACGAACGGGACCGCGCCGCGCGGCACGCCGGTCGTCACGCTCGTGATCAAGGGCGCCGCGATCGGCCATCTCGACGCCGGCAGGGTCGTGATCCAGGACCTCGTCCCCAACGATCCGAACTCGCCCGAGGTGACCGGCTTCTCGTGGAAGCGCGACAGCCAGGATCTGACCGAGACGACGTACGGTGGCGTCGGCCAGAACTTCCGCTTCCGGGCCGTCGGCGGTGCGTACAAGATCACCATCTACGGCCAGGGCGTCGATCTCGTCGCGAGCGGCACGGGCAACGTCGTGCTCGCCGGGTCGCCCGACGCCGGCGGGACCGACGGCAAGTACTCGCTGAACGGCCAGGATTTCCGTTCGCTTCCCGATACGCCGACGAAGCAGCTTCAGATCGGCGTCTCCAACGGCTCGACCGGGTAGTCGTCCGCCGATGGCCACGAAGCCCCAGACGGTGCTCGTGGTCGAGGACGAAGCCTCGATCGCATCGTTCGTCGCTGCGTACCTGAAGAACGCCGGGTACGCGGTGCGCACGACCGCGAGCGGAGTCGAAGCCCTGAAGATCGTCGCGGCGGAGAAGCCGGCGCTCGTCGTGCTCGACCTCATGCTGCCGGACATCGACGGCGTCGAGGTCTGCAAGCGGATCCGGCAGGACACGGATCTGCCGGTGCTGATGCTGACCGCGCGCGACGAGGACGTGGACAAGATCATCGGGCTCGAGGTCGGGGCCGACGACTACATGACGAAGCCGTTCAACCCGCGCGAGCTCGTCGCGCGCGTGCGCGCCATCCTGAGGCGAGCGACGACCGAGCGGGCGAAGCGTGAGAGCGCGGTGATCCAGCACGGCGATCTCGTCGTCGATGCCGGCCGCCGCGAGGCGCGCGTCGGCGAAGAGGAGATCCAGCTCGCTCCGAAGGAGTTCGACCTGCTCTGGGAGCTGCTCGACCATCGCGGCCTCGTGCTCACGCGCGACCAGCTCCTCGAGCGCGTGTGGGGCTACACGTTCGCGGGCGACACGCGGACGGTCGACGTGCACGTCCGACAGCTGCGGCGCAAGCTCGGTGACGCATCTCCGATCGTCACGGTCTGGGGCGTGGGGTACAAGGTGAGCCC
Source organism: Gaiellaceae bacterium (assembly GCA_035999905.1). Classification (GTDB taxonomy): domain Bacteria; phylum Actinomycetota; class Thermoleophilia; order Gaiellales; family Gaiellaceae; genus Palsa-739. The sequence goes on from DASYGK010000047.1 coordinate 8,820, forward strand.
CGCGCGCGAGCAACAGACCGCCTGACCGGGGAGTAGGCTCGGGCCGTGCTCGGGTCGTTGCGCTTTCGTCTGCCGGCGTTGTTCCTGCTCGGAGTCGTGCTCTCCGGGCTCGTCGCGTCGCTGATCGCGATCCGGTTCTTCCAGTCGTATACGCGCTCGCACGCGATCGACGAGCTGCGCGCGGAGTCCGTGGGCATCGTGCGTCTCTACGCGCGGCAGGCAGGTGCGGCGATCATCAAGCCTCCGAGCCTCGAGAGCGCGATCGGCGGCGACCGCATCTACTTCGTGCCGGCGTTTCTCGGTGCACAGCTGCTGCAGCCGCTGCCGTTGCTGCCTGCCAAGACGGTGAACATCTCCCAGCTCAAGTCCCGCGGGTCGACGACGCTCGATCTCACCTGGCAGCATCACCACTATCTCGCCGTCGCGAAGCCGCTGTACCTCGCCGACCAGCTCTTCGGCGCGGTCGTCGTCGCGAAGCCCGTGTCGCAGCTGCGGAGCCGCTGGGTCGCGCTCGTCGAGCAGCTCGGCATCGCGTTCGGCGGCGGCGTGGTCGTCGCAGGCCTGCTCGGCCTCTATCTCTCGCGCCGCATCACAGAGCCGCTGCTCGCGCTGTCGGCAGCGTCGGACGAGATTGCAGGCGGCAACTATGCGGTCGAGGTTCCGTCACCGAAGGGCGGCGACGAGATCTCTCATCTCACCTCGCGGTTCGGCGACATGGCCGCGAAGCTCGCGGAGTCGGAGCAGCTCTCGCGGAACTTCCTGATGTCGGTGTCCCATGAGCTGCGGACGCCGCTCACCGCCATTCGCGGCCACGTGGCCGCCCTGCGCGAGGGAGTGATCGACGACGCAGCGATGCAGCAGGCGTCGCTCGGCGTGATCGGCGAGGAGGCGCTGCGGCTCGAGCGCCTCGTCGGCGACGTCCTCGATCTCGCAAAGCTCGACGCGCGCCGCTTCACCGTGCTGCAGGAGGAAGTCGACATGGAGCAGTTGTGCGAGCGGGCGTTCGCGGCGTTCGGGGAGGTCGCGCGTCGCAGGTCGATCGACTACCGCTCGGACATCGCCGCGAACCCGGTGATCGTGACGGACGGCGACCGCGTGCTGCAGATCATCTCGAACCTGCTCTCGAACGCGTTTCGCTGGACGCCGGAGGGAGGGCGCATCGAGCTCTCGCTCTCGGCCGCGAACGGCTCCGTCTCGGTGATCGTCGCGGACACCGGTCCCGGGATCGCGGACGACGAGCTCGACCGGATCTTCCGGCCGTTCTGGTCGCGTGACGGGGGCGGCACCGGGCTCGGGCTCGCGATCGCGCGGGAGCTCGCGCTCGCGCTCGGCGGCCGGATTCTCGTGCGCAGCCAGACGGGCGTCGGCAGCCGGTTCGAGCTCGTGCTGCCGGTGGACGCGGCCGAGAGCGCGCCGAGCTAGCCGGCCTGCTGCCCGGGGCCGAGCTGCTCCGAGCGGCGCTCTTCGATGCGGTAGACGGTCGCGCCGGCGTTCCGCGCGAGGCTCTCCTCGATGCGGCCGAGCCGCTGGTCGACGCTGCGCCACCCCGACGAGACGAGATCGACGAGGAGCGCGAGATCGTCGACGCGGGCGTGCCGCTCGGCGAGCAGGTCGCCTTCGACGCGCTCGAGCCGGCGGATCAGCTGGTTCATCAGCCCGCGGACCTCGGCGAGATGGCGCGCGACCGGGAGCACCTGTGCCCGCAGCCCGTCCTGCACCGCATCGCCGACGCGGCCCGGAAGGGTCGATTCGAGCTCGGCCGCGGCTGCGGCAAGCGCCTCGACCTGTTCACGTGCGCGTTCGAGCGCGGCATCGACGGCCGCCGGCTCGACACGGCCGCTCGCGGCTTCGTCGACCCGTGCCTGTGCGCGTGCGATTGCTTCCGGATCCATCGGTGCCGACGTTACCGTGGCGATCGGATGGATCTGTCGGAGCTCGACTACGACCTCCCGCCGGAGCTGATCGCGCAGCATCCGGCCGAGCGCCGCGATGGCTCGCGGCTCCTCGTCTACGAACGCGCGACCGGTGCGATCCGCCATCGGCGGTTCGCCGAGCTGCCAGACGAGCTGCACGGCGAGCTCGCGGTCGTGAACGACACGAAGGTCGTGCCGGCGCGGATCCCGATCGAGTCGCCGCGCGGCGAGGTGCTGCTGCTCGAGCGGATCGAGGGCGACGTGTGGGAGGGCCTCGCGCGGCCGACCAGGCGGCTCAAGCCGGGGCGGAGGTACGGCCCGGTCGAGCTGCTCGAGCATCTCGGTGAAGGCCGGTGGCGGCTGCGGCTCGAGGGGGAGCCGCACGGCGCGACGCCGTTGCCGCCGTACATCACCGAGCCGCTCGCGGATCCGGCCCGGTATCAGACGGTGTACGCGCGGGAGCCGGGTTCGGCGGCGGCGCCGACCGCGGGGCTGCACTTCACGTCGGAGCTGCTCGCGGGGCTCGACGTCGAGCGCGTGACGCTCCACGTCGGCCTCGACACCTTCCGCCCCGTCGCCGTCGACCGGCTCGAAGAGCACACGATCCACGGTGAGCGGTACGAGGTCGCGGCGGACTCTTGGGAGCGAATTCGCGCCGCGAGCCGCGTGCTCGCGGTCGGGACGACGAGTGTCCGCGTGCTCGAGACGGTGGCGCACGGCGGGCCGCTCGCGGGCCGGACCGAGCTCTTCGTCACGCCGGGCTTCGAGTTCGCGCGCGTCGACGCGCTGCTGACGAACTTCCATCTGCCTCGTTCGACGCTGCTCGCGCTCGTGATGGCGTTCGCCGGCGTCGAGGAGACCCGGCGTCTGTATCGCCTCGCTGTCGAGGAGCGGTATCGCTTCTACTCGTTCGGGGACGCGATGCTTCTCTTGTGACGGAGTCGGCACACATCTGCGCACGTCACATGGGTACACATGTGACGTGCGCGTGAGATCACATGTGATGCTCGAGCCGGAGCACGTCGACTACCTCATCGCAGAGGCGCTCCGAACGGGCCTGAGCCGCTCCGAGCTGGTGCGGCGCGCGCTCGACGAGACGTTTCGGCCGGAGGCGCGGTTCAGGGTCGGCGGCTTCGACATCGGCTTCGGCGTCTGGCGCTCTCCGGACGCTGCGATCACCGGCCGCCGCGTCGGGCCGCGCTGACGCCGTTACGCTCGACCGATGAGCTGCTTCGATCTCGTCGCCTCCGACGGCGCCGCACGCGCCGGCGTCCTCCACACCGCGCACGGAGACGTTCCCACGCCCGCGTTCATGCCCGTCGGCACCAAAGCGAGCGTGAAGTCCGTCGATCCCGAAGAGCTCAGGACGGTCGGCACGACGATCCTCCTCGGCAACACGTACCACCTGCACTTCCGGCCGGGTGAGGATCTGATCGCCGAGCTCGGCGGCCTGCACTCCTTCATGGCGTGGGACGGCCCGATCCTCACCGACTCCGGCGGCTTCCAGGTGTTCTCGCTTCGCGACACCCTCATCTCGAGCGACGACGACGGCGTCACGTTTCGGTCCGTCTACGACGGAAGCCCCGAACGCTTCACGCCCGAGCTCGCCGCACGCATCCAGGAGCAGCTCGGCTCCGACATCGCGATGTGCCTCGACATCTGCGCACCCGCAGGCCTCCCGCGTACCGAGCTCGAGGACGCCGTCCGGCGGACGACGCTCTGGGCGGAGCGCCAGCGCGACCTTCCGCGTGCGCCGGGGCAACTCCGCTTCGCGATCACGCAGGGCGGTCTCGACCGGAAGCTCCGTCAGCGCTCGTCCGAGGAGCTCGTACCGCTCGACTTCGATGGCTACGCGATCGGCGGGCTGAGCGTCGGCGAGGAACGCGCGCCGATGTTCGACGCGACGACCCACGCGGCGGCCTTTCTTCCCGCTGACAAGCCCCGGTACTTCATGGGGATCGGCGACCCGGAGGGCGTGATCGAGGTGATCTCGCGCGGCGTCGACATGTTCGACTGCGTGCTTCCGACCCGCACCGCCCGCACCGGCAGCGCACTCACGTGGGAGGGGCGGCTCAACCTTCGGAACGCCCGCTTCGCGCGTGATGCGGGGCCGCTCGACGAGAGCTGCACGTGCCCGGCGTGCTCGCGATTCAGCCGCGCGTACATCCGTCATCTCGTGAACCAGCAGGAGATCCTCGGCCTGCGGCTCCTGAGCCTGCATAATCTGCGCTTCCTGATCGACCTCGTCGCCGCGGCCCGGGAACAGATCGAGCGCGGTGGGTTCGAGAGCTGGCGGGCCGACGCGCTCGCGCGGCTCACACGACAACCTCTGGAGACCTAAGTGCTCGGTGCAAGCGGCGGCAACAGCTTCTTCTTCCTGATCGTCATCGCGTTCATCTTCATCTGGTTCATGTTCATCCGGCCGCAGAAGAAGCGGCAGCTCGAGGCGGCGCGCGTGCGCAACACGTTGAGCGTCGGCGACGAGGTGGTCACCGCGGCCGGGATCTACGGTGAGATCACTCGGCTCGACGAGGACGACGTGATGGTCCGCATCGCACCCGGCGTCGAGGTCCGCGTGGCGCGCAAGGCGATCGGCGCCGTCACGCCGCGCGACGTGGAGCCCGACGGGCCGGCGGAGCCGGACGAGCCCGCGGCCGGCCCGGACGAGCCCTCCGCCGGCTGAAAACGACGGCTACGCTTCCCCCCGGCACGTGACCGACCGGCGCAAGTACCTCGTTCTCATGGGCGTGATCGCGATCGCGCTCGTCGGCGCGGTCCTGCTCGCCGTCCCGGGGACGCCGATCCACAAGAAGCCGACGCTCGGCCTCGACCTCCGCGGCGGCCTCGAGGTCGTGCTCCAGGCGGTGCCGCCGAAGGGGCACACGCTCACGGCCGCGGATCTCGACCGGTCGGTCGCGATCATGCAGAGCCGCATCAACGGCCTCGGTGTCTCGGAGCCGGAGATCCGCAAGCAGGGCAAGGACCAGATCGTGATCCAGCTCGCCGGCGTCCATGACGCCGCGAAGGCCGCCGCGCTGATCGGCAAGACCGCGCAGCTGATGCTGTTCGACTTCGAGAACGACCTCGCGGGCCCGTCGAAGGACCTGAACGGGAACCCGGTCGCCTCGCCCGCGCTCTACGAGCTGTTGAAGCAGGTACAGAGGCAGGCGGGCAAGGGAGCCCCGCAGGCCTTCTATCTCTTCCACACGAAGTCGGTGCAGGTCGCCTCGTCGAAGAAGGTCACGGTCAAGGGCAAGAACGGCAAGTCGAAGACGGTGCTGAAGCCGACGAAGAAGACCGTCGTCAAGCATTCGCTCGTCCAGTCGAGCTCGAACCCGACCGACACGCTCGCGAAGCTCCTGAAGCCGTTCGGCGGCAAGGTGCCGGCCGGCGACGAGGTGCTGAAGGTCCCGGCGCACATGCTCGTCGTCAGCTGCCTCGCGACGACCGGCTGCATCGGCGCGCAGGCCGCATCGTCGAGCGGCACGTACTACTACCTCCTCAACTTCTACCCGACGCGCAAGGCGAGCCCTGTTCCCGAGATGACAGGCGCGGACCTGGTCCTCTCCGGCACGCGTGCCGACGTCAACTCCGCGGGAGCCGGCTACATCGTCACGCTCCAGTTCACGAACCACGGCTCGAACCAGTTCCAGAAGATCACGCGCGCCGAGGCGCAGCGAGGCCAGGCGAAGTGGCAGCTCGCCGGGAGACCGGCCATCAGCCGGCTGAACAACCCGTACGCGCAGCACTTCGCGATCGTGCTCGACGGCCAGCTCGAGTCGACGCCGTACATCGACTTCCAGCAGAACCCCGACGGCATTCCCGGCCCGAACGCGGAGATCGACCTCGGGAACGGCGGCACGTTCCAGCAGGCGAAGGACCTCGCGCTGATCCTCCAGACCGGCGCGCTGCCGGTGAGCTTCAAGCAGATCGAGCGCACCGACGTCTCGGCGACGCTCGGCAAGGACTCGCTGACGCAGGCGTGGCACGCCGCACTCGTCGGCCTCGTCGTCGTCGCGCTGTTCCTGCTCGTGCTCTATCGCTTCCTCGGCCTCGTCGCGGTGATCGGCCTCGCGATCTACGCAGCGTTCTACTACGCGGCGATTCTCCTCTTCAACGTCACGCTGACGCTGCCGGGCTTCGCCGGCCTGATCCTCACGATCGGCGTCGCCGCCGACGCGAACGTCGTCGTCTTCGAACGCATCAAGGAAGAGGTGCGCGCGGGGAAGTCCGTGCGCGCCGCGATCGCCGCCGGCTACGGCAAGGGCTTCCACACGATCCTCGACGCGAACGTCGTCACCGCGATCACCGCGCTCGTGCTGTTCCTGATCGCGGTCGCGTCGGTCAAGGGCTTCGCGCTGATGCTGCTGATCGGCACCGCGATCTCGCTGCTCACGGCGGTCGCCGCAACACGTGCGCTGCTCGGCCTGCTCGCGGGCTTCCGCTGGTTCGACAACCCACGCTTCATGGGCGCCGGCGGCCAGCAGACGGCGAAGTGGCTGCAGATCGACTTCATGAAGCGGCGCAACCTCTGGTTCGCGATGTCCGGCGTGATCATCCTCGCCGGCGTCGTGTCACTCGGGGTGCGAGGCCTCAACCTCGGCATCGACTTCAAGGGCGGCACCCAGATCACGTTCAACACGCACACCGCCTACACCCAGGCGGACGTGACGAACGTGACCTCCGCGAACGGCGAGCGCGACGCGGTCGTCCAGGGCCGCGGCGCATCGACTGCCGGCAAGTACAAGCAGTGGCAGATCCGCACGAAGTCGCTCGCCGGCGCGAGGCAGTCCGCGCTCTCGCAGGACCTGAAGACGAAGCTCGGCGCGTACGCGAGCGGCGTCAAGAACGTCTCGTCGAGCTTCGGCCACCAGATCGCGGTCGACGCCATCTGGGGCATCATCGTCTCGCTGATCCTGATCGTGATCTACATCAGCATCCGGTTCGGGTCGAAGTACTCGTGGCCGGTGATCCTCGCGATGCTCCACGACATCGTCGTCACCGTCGGCGTGTACTCGCTCGTGTTCAAGGAGGTCTCCGTCGCGACGGTCGCCGCGGTGCTGACGGTCCTCGGTTACTCGATCTACGACACGATCATCATCTTCGACCGCGTGCGCGAGAACGTGCCGCTGATGCGGCGGCAGCCGTTCGCGACGATCGTCAACGTCTCGCTGTGGGAGACGATCCGCCGTTCGCTCGCCACGACGCTGATCACCCTGCTGCCGATCATCGCGCTCGAGTTCCTCGGCGGCGCGACGCTCAAGGACTTCGCATTCGCCCTCATCGTCGGCGTCACCTCGGGCGCGTACTCGTCGATCTTCATCGCCGCACCGATCCTCACGATCCTCAAGGAGCGCGAGCCGGAGTTCGCGAAGCGGAAGCAGTTCGCGCCGAGCGAGGACATCGACACGGCGGTCGCCGGGAAGAAGGGGCGCGCCCGCCGCGCCGACCCGGGCACCGCGGCGCTCGAGCAGTCGGAGCAGGCGCTCGCCGCCGAGCCGACGCCGGAGCTCGTGGACATCGTCGACGCGACGCCGTCCGAGCCGTCCGCACAGGCACGGCGCGAGAAGCGGCGCCAGCGGCGCCGGTCGAGGCCGCATGGCCGCGCGCGGTAGCGAACGGATCGCCGACGCGATCGAGGAGCTCATCCTCGAGCTGCCGGCGCGCGTCCGCGGCAGCCGCGCACGCCTCTCGGAGCAGGCGCTCGGCGCGCTCCGCAGCCTCGTCGACGACCTCCAGCTCGTGACCCGCGACGACTACGACGAGCTCGAGCTCCGCGTCGCTCAGCTCGAGCACCGTCTGCGCCTGCTCGAGCAGGAGCGCGACGCCGCCGCCTAGGACGTCTGCGCGTCGCGGTGCCGCTGCCGCGCTTTCGAGTAGCGGCCCATCGTCGCCTGCATGAAGCGCTCCGTGTCGATCACGATGAACAGGCACAGCAGCGCGAGCGGGATCTCCGCGAGCAACGCTTCTGCCAGCGCCTCGCCCATCTCCGCGCGGCCGGCAGTGACGACGTCGAACCACGCATCGCAGACGAGCATCGTCCCGGTGACGGCGGCGACCGGGATCAGCCACTCCGACGCGCGGATCGTGCACCAGGTCGTCGCCGCGAACGCCGATGCCAGCGCGATGTCGAACCCGACCCACGCGAGGTCGTAGTGCTGCGACACGTGCCGGGCCGGCAGCGAGAACGTCAGCCACAGCGTCCAGGGCAGCAGGCCGACCGCCGTCACGCCCAGCACCGGCGTCACCCAGCGCGGTAGCGGCAGCCTGCCCGGCGGCGGCTCGACCTGTTGCGTGCGACGCATACCGAGGTTGTACCCGCCGCGGCAGGGGCGGAGCTACGCTGGGTGCGTGAGGCTGCGAAGGCCCAGGCCCGAATCGCTGCTCGCCTGGGCGGCCGCCGCGGTCGGCGCGATCGGCGTCGTCTCGGCCCTGACCCCGGGCTTTGCGCACCGGTTCCAGATCGTCGACGGCGTGCTGCCGCCCGGCTGGATCGCCGCTGCCCGCGTCGGCTCGCTCACGTTCGGCATCGCGCTGATCTGGCTCTCGCGATCGCTCGCGCGGCGCCGGCACCGCGCGTGGCAGCTCGCCGTCGCGCTCGTGCTCGCCTCGGCGGTCGTCCATCTCGTCAAGGGCCTCGACCTCGAGGAGGCGACCGTCTCGCTCGCACTCCTCGCAGCGCTCCTTCGGTTCCGCCGCCGCTTCGACGTGCCCGGCGACCCCGGCGCGACGCGGCCGCTCCTGGCCGTCGCGATGGCCGTCGCCGCCGTCGGCGCGGTGGTGGTCGGCGTCGAGGTGCACGGTGGCGAGCTTCCCGACCGCCTCTCCGACCTCTCGACGGCGACCGGCATCCTCCTCGGCTTCGCCGCGCTCTTCCTCTGGCTGCGCCCGCTCACGCACGTCGTCGCGCAGACCACCGGAGAACGGAGGCTCGCGCGCGCGATCGTCGACACGTACGGCCGCGACAGCCTTGCGTTCTTCGCGCTACGGAAGGACAAGAGCTATTTCTTCTCGCCGACGCGGCGCGCATTCCTCGCGTATAGGGTCGTCGCGGGTGCGGCGCTCGTCAGCGGCGATCCCGTCGGCGACGAGGACGAGTTCGACGCGCTGCTCGCCGAGTTCAAGCGCGTCGCACGCACGCACGGCTGGCGTCTCGCGGTGCTCGGCGCATCCGACGGCAACCTCGACCGCTACCGCCGGCTCGGAATGCGTGCGATCGCGATGGGGGAGGAGGCGGTGCTCCATCCCGACTCGTTCTCGCTGGAGGGCCGCGCGATCCGCAAGGTGCGCCAGTCCGTCTCCCGGCTCGAGAAGGCCGGCTACCGCCTGCGCGTCACGGCGGTGGACGAGGCCGACGAGGCGCTCCGTGCGGCGATCGAAGAAGTGTCGGAGCAGTGGCGCGGCAACCAGCCCGAGCGCGGCTTCTCGATGGCGATCGACGATCTCTACGTTCCGGGAACCGTGTTCGCCGTCGCGGAGTCGGAGGAAGGCGACGTCGGCGGCTTCCTCCATCTCGCACCGACGCCCGCAGGCGGCGGCTGGTCGCTCAGCACGATGCGGCGCGCGCCCGACGCGCCGAACGGCCTGACGGAGTTCCTCATCGTCGAGACGCTCGCGTGGGCCAAAGCCGAAGGCGCGACCGAGCTCTCGCTCAACTTCTGCGCTCTCACCGACCTGATCAGCCCCGACCGCGCGACGACACTGCCGCGCCGCGCGGTGCGCCGCGGCCTGCTCGCTGCCGACAACGTCTTCCAGCTCGAGCGGCTCTACTCGTTCAACCGCAAGTTCTTCCCGGAGTGGCGGCCGCGCTACCTCTGCGTCGAGAAGCTGACCGACCTGCCGCTCGTCGGGCTCGCGTATCTCCACGTCGAGCAGCTGCTCGTGCCGCCCGGGCCGTGGGCGAAGCGCGAGCGGAAACTCGTGTCACACTAGGAGCGATGGCCCAGCCGGCGACGCGCAGCCTGTCCCGCCTGTCCGAGATCGCGCAGGTGATGGTGCGCCACGGCTTCGGCTACTTCCTCGAAGCGCACAAGCTCACCGATCTCCTGCCGGGTCGCTCCGCGGAGGCGCGGCTCGCGCTCGCGGAGTCGAGCGTCGGCACGGCGCGCGGCCAGCACCTGCGCGAGCTGCTCGACGAGCTCGGCCCGACGTTCGTGAAGTTCGGGCAGCTCCTCTCCACGCGTCCGGACGTCGTCCCGCCCGACATCATCGCCGAGCTCCGGGGCCTGCAGGACGCCGTGCGCCCGTTTCCGTTCGAGCAGGCGGAGCGCGTGATCGAGGAGGATCTCGGCAACTCGCTCGACCGGCTCTTCCTCCAGTTCGACCGCACCCCCGTCGCCGCGGCGTCGATCGGACAGGTGCACCGCGCGACGCTCCCGAACGGACGCAAGGTCGCGGTGAAGGTGCAGCGCCCCGGTGCGCCGCGCCAGATCGAGGCCGACCTGACCCTCCTCTACCAGGCCGCGCGGCTCGTGAAGGAGCGCGTACGGGCGCTCGACTTCATCGACGCGCGTGCGCTGATCGACGAGTTCGCGAAGCAGATCCGGCAGGAGCTCGACTACCGGCTCGAGGCGCGGAACGCGCAGACGTTCCACCGCAACTTCGCGTCCAGTCCGCACGTGCACGTGCCGCGCGTCTACTGGCAGTACACGCGCGCGCGGGTGCTCACGCTCGAGTGGCTGGACGGCACGCACGTACGCGACGTCGACGCAACACCGCTCACGCTCGACGAGCGCCGCGACCTCGCGTATCTGATCGCCGAGACGTGGATGACGATGATCTTCCGCCACGGCTTCTTCCACGGCGACCCGCATCCGGCGAACATCCTCGTGCTCGAGGAGGCCGGAACGATCGGGCTCGTCGACTTCGGGGCGGTCGGCAAGCTCACCGACGACGACATGACGAAGCTGACGCGCCTCTTCATCGACGCGGCCGCCGAGAACGTCGACATGCTGCCCAAGCGGCTCTCCGACCTCGGCGTGCACTATCCGAAGGAGCGGGAGGCGGAGTTCCTCGCCGAGCTGCGCGAGCTCTACTACCGCTACTACGGCGCGAGTCTCGCCGAGATCGACCCGATCCAGGTGATCCGCGAGGCGTTCCAGCTCATCTACTCGATGAGCCTGCAACTCCCGACGCGCTACCTGCTGCTGGATCGCGCGATCGCGACGGTCGGCGCCGTGGGCGTCGAGCTCTATCCCGACTTCAACGTCTTCGAGGTCGCGCGGCCGTACGCGCGCGGGCTGATGCTCGAGCGGTTCACGCCCCAGCGGGTCGCGCGACGTGCGCGCCGCGACGCGATCCGCTACGCGCAGATCTTCGCGGAGGCGCCGTACCAGTGGCACGACCTGATGGAGCAGGTGCGCGACGGGCAGGTGGAGGTCGGTTTCGTCCACAAGGGGCTCGACGACTTCCTCGAGAGCATGCAGCGCGTGTTCAACCGGCTCGTCGTCGCGCTCATCGTCACCGGCGGGCTGATCGGCTCGAGCCTGATCGGCATCTTCGCGACGAAGGGCCCGCAGATCCTCGGCATCAACGCGCTCTCGGTGATCGGCTTCGCGCTGTCGGCCGTGCTCGGCCTCTGGCTCCTCTGGGGAGTCATCCGCTCCGGCCGTCTCTGACGCCCACTTCCGGTCGTCTTCGGCACCCGGAACCGTGAGGGCCGCGCACCCGTGGGAGGGTCCCAGGCGGCCGGGGCAGGCCGATGCTCGTAGTGGATGACCCCGTCGTGGACCAGCGAACGCGGCCAGAGCCTCGTCATGGCGCTCGGCATCCTCGTCGTGCTCGCGATCACCGTCGGCGCGACGGCTTCGTACACGGCGTCGAACACGCGCAGCGCCGCGATGAGCGACGGCAGGCTTGCAGCCCGCACCTACAGCGAGTCGTCGGTCAACGACGCGATCGCCGTCCTCGCGCAGCGGATCAGGGCCGGGCTCGATCCGTCGGCCGCGAACGTCCTCGGCTGCGCGGGCGCGACCGGCGCGACCGACACGAACGGCCCGTCGAACTGCACGACGCCGGCACCGCTGCTCTTCTGTCTCAACGGGTCGACGAACTGCCTGGCCGGCAACGCCGGCACCGCGTCCGTCTACGGCTACTACAGCGGGACGAACGCGACCACGTATCTCTCGCGCACGATTCCCGCCGCGAGCTGGCTCATCGTCGCCACCGGATACGCCTCCGACCCCGCGATCGGAAGCGTCACGTCGCACACGGTCTTCGCGGTCGTCGCCGTCAACCCGCTCAACTCGGGGAACGTCGCGTCGGTCTGGAACCACGTCTTCGTGACGTCGCCGCTCGTTCCCGGGGTCTGTGCGCTGGACTGGTCGGGCAACAACATCAGCGCGAACGTCCCGGTCTACGTGATCGGCAACCTCTGTCTCGGCAGCAGCTCGATCAACGAGAGCGGGCAGCCGGTCGACGTGATGGTCGGCGGCTACCTCTACCTTGCGGGCGGCGGCGTCGGCTCCACAGCGTCGGTCACGAGCGGTGTCGTCGTCGGGGGCTGCTCCGCCTCGAAGAACGGCAGCGCCGCGACGCCGTGCACGAACGGCCTCTGGAACTTCCACGTCAAGTCGACCGACACGTTCATCTCGCGTGGCGCGCCGGAAGAGACGACGTCGGACATCCAGAACGACTACTCGAGCTTCGACCCGGGCCCGGCGCATCCGTGCGCCGCGGGCTTCAATCCGTATGTACCGCTACCGTCCTCCGTGTTCGACGGCAACGGGATCTACGACAACAGCGTCGGCACGGTCACCCTGACGCCTGGCTTCAGCTACACCTGCAACTCGACGCGGGGGGCGACGGTCGGGCAGCTGCAATGGAACAACACGACGCGCGTCCTCTCGATCACCGGATCGGTGTTCATCGACGGCAGCCTGCTCATCAACCAGTCGCTGACGTACACCGGCGTCGGCGTGATCGAGGTCTCCGGCACGGTCACCGTGAGCGGCAACGGCCGGACAGTGTGCGCCGTGGCGAGCTGCTCGATCAGCAACTGGCAAGGTCAGACGGGAAACAACCAGATGCTGACGCTCGCGTCGCTCGCGTCGAACACGACCGCGGTCAGCTTCGACAACAACAACCAGACCTTCCAGGGCTCGCTCTGGACGCAGCCCTCGTCCTCGCTCACCTTCCTGAAGAACGGCGACAGCCTGCAGGGGCCGATGAGCATCGGCAAGTTCGACTCGACGTTCAACAACGCCTCGCTGCAGCCGCTGCCGGTGATCAAGAACATGCCTGTCGGCGCACCGGTCCCGCCGAACACCGGCGTCACGCTCGGCGTGCCCGTCTACGTGCCGTAACCGAGCGGGTCCGCTCGGGCCGCGTGTAGACGAGAAGTCACACACTCGCGCGAAAGGACATCTGGCGCGCCCGGGAGCGCGGCGCTACGTTCGCACGCATGACCGCGCTGCTGCTCGCCGAGCCCGAGGCGTCGATGCGAGGCTTCCTCGAGCGGCAGCTCTCGAGCGACGGCTTCGACGTGCTCGCGTTCAGCAGCACCGACGACCTCCCGCGGGCGGCGGAGCCCGACGTGCTCCTGCTCGGCGACCCCGACGCGCTCGAGCACTGCGTGCTCACGGACTGCGCCGTGATCGTGCTCGGCAGCGCCGACTCGGAGACGCGCCTGCGCGCGCTCGAGCGCTGCGACGACTATCTCTCGCGTCCGTTCTCCTACGAGGAGCTCGTGCTGCGCATCCGCGCCGTCCTGCGGCGGCGCGGGCCGCGCGAGGAGCTCGTCCGCGTCGGGAAGCTCGTGATCGACCGTGCCGCGCGGCGCGTGACGGCAGACGGCGTCGACGTCGTCCTCTCCGCGAAGGAGTACGCGCTGCTGCTGAAGCTCGCATCCGAGCCCGATCGCGTGTTCACGCGCGAGCAGCTGCTCCGCGACGTCTGGGGCTACCGCAGCTACCTGCCGACGCGCACGCTCGAGTCGCATGCGTCGAGGGTGCGCTGCAAGCTCGCCGCCGCGGGGCTCTCCGGCTGGGTCGTGAACGCCTGGGGCGTGGGCTACAAGCTCCGGCCCGCGTCGTGACGTCCGCCGCCCGGTGCACAGTTCCGCGCATGAACCTCATCGCAATGACCCAACACACGGGCGTCCGCTGGGAAGAGATCGGCTTCGCGCTCGGAGCGGCCGGCGGTGCGCTGATCGCGCTCGGCAACCTGATGCCGTTCGCGCGGCGCTCCGGCAGCCTGCTCGGCGGCATCGCGATCGCCGCCGGCTTCGTGCTCGCCATCATCGGCGTGCACTACGGCGGCCTCGCGTAGCTACAGCAGCGCCCCCTCGAGCCGGAGGAGCTGCACCTTGCGGTCGAGGCCGCCCGCGTAGCCGGTGAGGCTGCCCGACGCGCCGACGACGCGGTGGCACGGCAGCACGATCGGCACGGGGTTCCGGTTCATCACCGTCCCGACGGCACGGGCGGCGCGCGGGTTGCCGCTCTGCGCAGCGAGCGCGCCGTACGTCGTCGTGGTTCCGTACTCGACCCGCGCGAGCTCCGCGAGCACGCGGCGGTTGTACTCGGGCATCGCGCGCACGTCGGGCTCGACGTCGAAGTGCTGCCGGCGCCCCGCGAAGTACTCGTCGAGCTCGCGGCGCACCCGGTCGACCGGTGCGGAGACGCGCAGCACGCGCGAGCCGTGCTGCCGTGCGAGCGTCTCGAGCTCGCGTGCCGGGTCGGGGTCGAACCAGATCCGGCAGACACCGTGGTCGGTCACGCCGACGAGCAGCGGGCCGACCGGCGTGTCCTCGAGCACGTCGTAGACGACGTCGAGCAGGTCTTCGGCGACTGCAGCCGCGCGGAAGCGCTCGTCGAGCAGGGTGGGAAACGCGTCGTTCACTGATGCTCCTTTCGCAGCCGCCGCACACCGGCGGAAGCAGCCTGTCGCGCCGCGGACTCGGTCGAGCCGAGCGCGGCGCCGATCTCGTCGTAGTCGAGGTCGTACCCGTAGCGGAGCACGACGGCCGCTCGTTCCTTCGGCGGCAGCCCGTCCGTGAGCGGCGCGAGCTCCTCGATCGGCGGGAGCCGCCCGTACTCGTCTGCGAGCTCCGGCAGCTCGTCGATGTCGTTCGACGTCGGCGGCCTGCGGCGCCGGACGTCGTCGAGCACGATCCGGCTCGCGATCGTCAGCACCCAGGCGCGCAGGTGCTCGCCGTGCTCGAGCCGGGGGTAGGCGCGCAGCGCCCGGAGGAAGGTCTCCTGGAACGCATCCTCGGCTCCGTCCCGGCCGAGTCGGCGGCCGAGGAAGCCCAGCACCTCTGCTCGGTGGTCCTCGTAGAAGCACTCGAACGGGGGAACGAGCGGCGCCATCGACACCTGAAACGTACTCGCGCGCCAAGATGTGAGTTGTGAGGCTCGCGGTCGTCGGACATATCGAGTGGGTGGAGTTCGCGCGGGTCGAGCACGTGCCCGAGCCCGGGGACATCGTGCATGCGCTCGAGACGTGGGAAGAGCCCGCCGGGGGCGGCGCCGTCGCAGCGGTCCAGCTCGCGAACCTGAACGGCTCGGTGCAGTTCTTCACGACCCTCGGCAACGACGCGCTGGGCAAGCAGGCGCGCAAGGAGCTCACGGAACGAGGCGTTGTCGTGCACGCGGCGACGGCGCGCGAGGGGCAGCGCCGCGCGTTCACGTACGTCGACGGCGACGGCGAGCGGACGATCACGGTGCTCGGCCGCAAGCTCGTGCCGTCGGGCGACGACGCGTCGCTGCCGTGGGAGGAGCTCGCGCGCTGCGATGGCGTGTACTTCGTCAGCGGCGACGTCGCAGCGCTTCGCGCCGCCCGCCGCGCGAAGCTGCTCGTCGCCACGTCGCGCGAGCTCGCGACCTTGAGTCGCGCGGGCGAAGAGATCGACGTGCTCGTCGGGAGTGGGGAGGATGCGAGCGAGCGCTTCGATCCCGGCGAGCTCGAGCCCGCGCCGCGCATCGCCGTCACGACGTCCGGACCACTCGGGGGCTGGGTGCGTCCCGGCGGGCCGTTCCGCGCGGTGCCGCCGCCCGGGCCGATCGAGGATGCGTACGGCTGCGGCGACTGCTTCGCCGCGGGTCTCACGTTCGCGCTGGCCGCGGGCCGTGCGCTCGAGGACGCGCTGCTGCTCGCCGCCCGCTGCGGCGCCGCGGTCCTGACGGGCCGCGGCGCCTACGCGGGCCAGCTCACCGCGTCGAGCGTGGATGCGGCCGGGTGATCGGGCCCTCCGGGCCGCCGACCGCGTTCGACCACATCAACTGCACGGGAACGGTGCCGCTGCCGTCCGCGAGCGGCACCTCTCGCATGACGAGGTCGAGCTCGCCGTGCGACTCCGCCATCGGGATGTCGCCGATCTCACCGCCCCGCGGCGAGTACCAGCCGAGGAGGCGCTCCGCGGCCGGCGTCGCGCCGGCCCGGATCGCATCTTCGACGTCCGGGTCGGTGCGCGCCTCGCACAGCTCGTGGTAGAGCGTCGCGCAGACGTTCTGCCACGGCTCGGGGAACGCGACGATGCCGTTCGCGCCCTCGGAGTACACCGACGTCGCGTAGTACACGGTCTCCCGCCTGCGTCCGCCGCGCCGTACGTGCACCGACCCGTGGTAGCCGCCGAGGCCGTGCAGCGAGTCGACCTGCTGTCCGTGCCCGTTCGAGTCGCCGTCGACGAGCACGGCGCCGTGCGGCAGGAGCAGGCAGACGACGCTGATCGACAGGTCGAGCGCGGCGAGGGCGCCCGTCTGGTCGAGCTCCGTGACGAGCGCCTCGAGCGTGTCGCGGTACACGCGCGGGCCGACCGCGCCTGCGTGCACACGTGAGCCTGCGAACGTCGAGCCGATCGAGCCGGGGAAGTACTGCACGAGCACGTTGTTGAGGTGCGGGTCGGCCATCGCCGCGGTGAGCGCGGTATCGACGCGCGTCCGCTCGGCGGCGTCCCACGTGCCGAGATAGACGTTCGTGAACGTGAGCCGCGGGATCGTCTTCCCCCCGAGATATCGGAGGTCGAGCGACGGGTCGTGCGGAAACCCGGGCGCGAGCACCGCGCTCCGGTACGCCGCCGCCGCCTCCGAGCTCGGCCTGAGCACGACGTTCAGCGGCTGCTCCGCGACGCGGGTCTGGGTCTGGCTTGCCATGGCGCTCCCTGATCGGTTGGCTGCCGCAGACCGTTGCCGCGCGTCCGAGCATACTCTGGTGGGGGGTGGAGGGAAACACCGTGATCGGCACGGATCAGGACTGGCGGCGGCCGTCGCCGCGGCTGCTCACGGCGCGCCGGCTCGAGGTCGGCGTCGTCACCGCGCTCGCTGCGGTCGCGTGCGGGCTCGTCGGCGGGCTCTCGAGCGCCCTGGCCGGTGGCGTCGCCGCGGCAGCCGCGCTCGTCGCGGGCGGCCTCGCCGAGGTGTTCGTCCGCCGCCGCGTTCGTGCCTGGTCGTACGCCGAGCGCGACGAGGACCTGCTCGTGCGCAGGGGCGTGCTCTTCTCGCGGCTGTCCGTCGTCCCGTATGGACGGATGCAGTTCATCGACGTCACGGCGGGGCCGGTCGAGCGGTCGTTCGGTCTCGCGACCGTGCGCCTGCACACGGCCGCGGCGTCGAGCGACGCGCGGATCCCTGGTCTCGTACGCGCCGAGGCGGACCGACTGAGGGACCGCCTCGCCGAGCTCGGCGAGGCGCAGGCCCAGGGCCTGTGAGCGGGCCTGTCGACTGGCGCCGGCTCCATCCGCTCTCACCGGTCGTACGAGCGGGCCGCGCGACGATCGGCCTCGTCGTCGTGCTCGCTCCCTCGGCGCTCGTCGGGCGCACGTCCTCCTCGTCGCTGCCGGAGCTCGGGTTCGTCGGCGTGCTCGCGGCGCTCGGCTTCGTCTCGTGGCTCGTCACGCGCTGGCGGATCGACGGCGACGACCTCCAGATCGAGACCGGGCTGATCCGGCGGCAGTCGCTGCGCTTCCCGCTCTCGCAGGTGCAGGCGATCGACATCGTGCGGCCCGGTCTCGCGCGCGTCGTCCGCGTCGCGGAGCTTCGCCTTCGGATGGCCGGGACGACCGGCGGCACGGCGCGGCTCGCCTATCTCCCAGAGCGGGAGGCGGAGCCGCTGCGCGCGCAGCTGCTCGCGCTCGCGCACGGCACGGCGGAGCAGCGCGACGCGCACGACGACGAGCGCGAGGTCGTGCTCGCGTCGGTCGCGCCGGTCCGGCTCGCGGTCTCGATCCTGCTCAGCGACATCGGCTTCTTCTCGGTCGGGATCCTGGTCGGCCTCGGGCTCGCCGCGGTCTTCGCGCCGCGGGTCGCGGCCGCGATCCTCGGCGGGGGCGCGGTCCCGATCGTCGGCAGCGCGACGCTCCTGTGGCGCCGCTTCAACCAGGAGTACCGGCTGACGCTGGCGGAGGCCTCCGACGGGCTCCGCGTGCGCTCGGGTCTGATCGCTCTCACCTCGGAGACGATCCGCCCCGGGCGCGTGCAGGCGGTGCGGATGGTCGAGCCGTTCATCTGGCGGCGGTTCGGCTGGTGCCGGCTCGAGGTCGACGTCGCGGGCCGCCAGCGGCGGAAGGGGGAGGGCGAGGCGCAGCGCAGGCCGCTGCGCGCGGTGCTTCCGGTGGGGAGCCGCGAGCTTGCGTTCGGGCTGCTCCGCCGGCTCGTCCCCGACGTGCCCGCGGCCGAGCTGCGGCCGCCGCCCCGTGTGCGCTGGAAGAGCCCGCTCCGCTACCGCTTTCTCGCGTGGGGGCGCTCCGACCGCTGCGTCGTCACGCGGACCGGGCGCATCCGCCGGGTGACCGTGTGGGTGCCGCTCGCGAAGGCCCAGAGCCTCCGCCGCGTGCAGGGACCGCTCCAGCGGCGCCTCGGGCTCGCCTCCGTTCATCTCGACACCGCGGGACGCAACGTCCACGCGACCCTCCGCGACCGCGACGTCGCCGAGGCCGACCGCGCGCTCGGCGACCTCGTCGGCCTCTGCCGGGCCGCCCGCCGCGGGCCGCCGTAATTCCCCCTTCCGGGGGGCGAGGGGGTTGCCAAGTGGGACGATGTGGTTTATCGTGGGGGAAAGTGGTAGACAAGGAGCTCGGCCCCAGATGCTGCTCGGCGAGCATGAACACACCCTCGACGACAAGAACCGCCTCACGCTCCCGGCCCGGTTCCGCCAGGCCTTCGCGGAAGGCATCGTCGTGACGCGCGGCATGGACGGCTGTCTCTTCGCGTACACGCCGGACGACTGGGGCACGCTCGTCGAGGGGCGGCTCGCGTCGCTCGACCCGTTGAGCAAGGAAGGGCGCCGGATGCAGCGGTTCTTCTACGCCGGCGCGGTGGAGGCGGAGCTCGACAAGCAGGGGCGCGTCGGCATCCCCGCCGCGCTGCTCGACCACGCCAAGCTCGGCCGCGACGTCGTCGTCGCGGGCGTCCACGACCACCTCGAGATCTGGGACCGGGCCGCGTGGCGGCTCGAGCTCGCCGAGGTCGAAGGGAGTGCGGAGCATGTTGCCGAACGTCTTGCAGCCAAGCGCGACTGACCACGTTCCCGTTCTCGCCGCCGAGGTGCGCGCGTCTCTCGCCGTGCGCCCCGGACAGACCGTCGTCGACGCCACCTTCGGCGCAGGCGGACATGCGTCCCTGCTGATCGGCGACCTCGAGGGCCGCGGCAAGCTGATCGCGGTCGACCGCGACCCGACGGTGCGCACCTACTTCGAGCGTCTCGAGAAGCGCTCCGGTGTGAACGCGCGCCTGCTGCGCGGTGACTTCGGCGTCGTGCTGCCGCAGCTCGCGGCGAACGGCGTGCAGGCGGATGCGATCCTGCTCGATCTCGGCGTCTCGTCGATGCAGATCGACCGGCCGGAGCGCGGCTTCTCGTATTCCGTCGACGCGCCGCTCGACATGCGCATGGACGGCTCCCAGGAGCTGAGCGCGCGCGAGATCGTGAACGAGTGGCCCGAGCGCGAGCTCGTGACGATCTTCCGCCGCTACGGCGAAGAGCGGTACGCGAAGCAGATCGTGCGCGCGATCGTTCGTCGCCGGAAGGAGCAGCCGTACGAGCGCACCAGCGAGCTCGTCGACACGATCAAGGCCTCGATCCCCGCCCCTGCGCGCTTCGGTGAGGGACATCCCGCGAAGCGCGTGTTCCAGGCGCTGCGCATCGCCGTCAACGACGAGCTCGGCTCGCTCGAGGCGGCGCTGCCGGCTGCGCTGGAGATGCTCCGTCCCGGCGGGCGGCTCGCGGTGATCTCCTTCCACTCGCTCGAGGACCGGATCGTGAAGCAGTTCCTGCGCGACAAGGAGCGCGGGTGCACGTGCCCGCCCGACTTCCCCGTGTGCATCTGCGGGCACGAGCCCGAGCTGCGCGCGATCGAGCGCCGCCCGATCCGGCCCGGCGAGTCGGAGATCGCAGCGAACGCACGCTCGTCGTCGGCACGGCTGCGCGCCGCGATCAAGGCCGGGGGCGCCGACTGATGGCTGCGGTCGACTGGTTCGGCGCCACTGCAGCGGTGCCGGCTCCCGCACGGCCGCCGCGCACACGGACGCGTCCGGCCGCTGCGCCTGCGCGCGTACCGCGCCGCCGCGCGCAGGGACGCAGGCTCACGGGCGGCATCGTCTGGATCTCGGTCTTCGCCGTGCTGCTCACGGGCGTCGTCGCGCTCAACGTCGCCGTGCTCCGCCTGAACATGAGCGTGAACAAGCTCGACCAGCAGGAGCTGCAGTTGCGGGCAGAGAACCAGGCGCTCGCGTCGCAGGTCTCGAGCGCCGCGTCCGCCGGCCGGATCGAGGCGACGGCGCAGAAGCTCGGCCTCGTGCCGGCGCCCGGGAACGACACGAGCTATCTCGAGCTTGGGCAGAAGTAGACCGATGGCGCGGGTCGTGAATTCGCGCATCCGGCTGCTGCTGTTCGTCATCGTCCTCTCGTTCGCGATTCTGCTCGGCCGCGCCGCGTGGATCTCCACCGTGCGCGCCGCCTCGTTGTCGAAGCTCGCGCAACAGCAGACGAAGGCACCGGTCGTCCTGCCTGCGGGCCGCGGCACCATCTTCGACTCGATGGGCACGCCGCTCGCCATCGGCGAGCAGGCGACGACGGTGTACGCCGACCCGCGCCAGGTGACCCACCCAGCGACGGCGGCGAAGACCGCGGCGCGCGTGCTCGGCCTGAAGGCCGGAACGCTGTATCCGCTGCTCGCCGACCGGACGCACGGCTTCGTCTACGTCGAGCGCAAGGCGCCCGCGGCGAAGGCGACCGCGCTCGCGAAGCTCAAGCTGCCCGGGTTCGGCTTCTACGCGGAGGAGCGGCGGACGTACCCGCAGGGCCCGCTGGCTGCGCAGGTCCTCGGGTTCGCGGGCGTCGACAACAAGGGGCTCGCCGGCCTCGAGCTGCAACTCGACGGAAGTCTCACCGGCACCCCGGGGAGCGAGACGATCGTCCGCGATCCGTTCGGCCGCCCGATCGACATCCAGGGCGTCGTCCCGGCGCGCGAAGGCAAGGCCGCGTTCCTCTCGCTGAACGAGCGCATCCAGGCCAACGCCGAGCAGGTGCTGCGCGCGACGCGTGCGCAGTGGCGCGCGAAGGACGCGACCGCGATCGTGCTCGATCCGAGGACGGGCGGTGTGCTCGCGATGGCGATGGAGCCGGGGTACGACGCGAACAACTTCCCGACGGCGGCGAAGGGCCTGCCGCGGAACCACGCGGTGACGGACTTCTTCGAGCCGGGGTCGGTGTTCAAGGTCGTCACGGTCGCCGGTGCCCTCTCCGAGGGGCTCGTGAGCCCGCAGACGAAGTTCACGCTGCCGTACTCCATTCACGTCGCCGATCGCGTCATCCACGATGCCGAGCCGCGCGGCACGGAGACGATGACGGTCGCGCAGATCCTGCAGCGCTCGTCGAACGTCGGTGCGATCACGATCGCGAAGATGCTCGGCAAGGACAAGCTGCTCTACTGGATCAACCGATTCGGCTTCGGCAAGACGACGGGCATCGACTTCCCCGGCGAGAGCGCGGGACTGCTGCCGGGCTACTGGTCGGGCTCGACGATCGGCAACGTGCCGATCGGCCAGGGCGTTTCGGTGACGGCGATCCAACTCGCGACGGTCTATGCGGCGATCGCGAACGGCGGCGTCTGGACGCAGCCGCACCTCGTCGACCACGTGCAGGGTGAGAAGCCGGCCGCGCCGAAGACGCGGCGGATCCTCTCGCCGCGCGTCGACCACGAGCTCCTGAGCATGCTGAAGGGCGTCGTCTCCGACGCGGGCACCGCCGCCGCCGCCGAGATCCCGGGGTACAGCGTGGCGGGCAAGACCGGCACCGCGCAGAAGCCGAGCCCCCGCGGAGGGTACGCGGCCGGGAAGTACGTCGCGACGTTCGTCGGCATGGTCCCGGCGAGCAACCCGAAGCTCGTCGTCCTCGTGACCGTCGACGAGCCGACCCGCGGGATCTTCGGTGGCCTCGTCGCCGCACCCGCGTTCGCACAGATCGCCGCCTTCGACCTCCAGTACCTCGAGGTACCGCCCGACCTCGCGCTCCGTTGAGCCCGCTCACGCCGTGACCGGTTTCGCCGTCGCGCGCGGCACGAGCAGACGGTAGAAGCTGAGCCACAGCACCGGAGCGCCTGCGAGCAGCGCGAGCACCGGGCCGTTGACGCCGTGCAGGTCGGTACCGGCGACGAGCGCATGGCCGAGCGAGAGCGCGAATGCGCCGAAGCTCGCGTAGTGCAGCCGGCGCCATCCCTTCTGCCCGATCCACTTGCGGAACCGGAAGGAGAGCGTCAGCGCGAGCGCGAGCCAGCCGGCGACGACACCGGCGGCGACGGGGACGGCCAGCCACGGAGCCGTGAACGGGACGAGCACCGACAGCAGCCCGAAGTGGATCGTGGGATCGAAGAGAAGCGCGCCGGCATGAAGCGCGATCATCGACAGCCCCGCCCACGCGAGCGAGCGGTGCAGCCCGAGGAGCGACCGTTGGCGCTTCGGGCCGAGGAGTCGCGTGCTCATCGCGAGACCGAGCCACACCGAGAGCGTGAGGAGGCCGAACGCCGTGAGCCCCGCAGCACGGGCGACGAGCCACGCGATCGGAATCGTCGTCATCAGGCGGCCCTCACGACGAAGCGCTGCGGCTGGACGAGCGGCGGGCGGCCGAGCAGCAGCGGCTCGCCTTCGAACGGGATCACGACGGCCGAGATCCGTGGGTGCCGCTCGACGTGTGCAGCGGCAGCGTCGAGCGTCGAGATGCCGAGCGCGGTGGCATGCGCCTCGGCGTCCGCGGCGGTCGGTGCGATCACGGTGACTGCGAGCGGGCCCGGCTCGGCCGGCGCTCCCGTTGCGGGATCGATCAGATGGTGCAGCGAGCGGTCCGGCCCGAACCGGCGCACGTCGCGGCCGGAGGTCGCGACGCCGCAGGAGCCGAGCACGAGCATCCCCGCACTGCCGCCGGGCGTGCGCGGGTCGGCGACGGCGATGCGCCAGGCTCCGCCGTCGGGGCTCGACCCGTGGAGCGCGAGGTCGCCGCCGAGGTCGACGAGCGCGCCGGGCAGCATCGGCCAGGCGTCACGCATCGCGTCGACGGCGCGCATCGCCGCGTAGCCCTTGCCGATGCCGCCGAGGTCGACGGCGGCGCCCGCGGCGAGCCGGGCACGGCCTCCCTCCTCGTCGAGGTCGATCTGCGCGCCGGCGCGCCAGCCCTCGGCGACGCGCGGCTCGCGCGGGACGAGCTGCTCGAACGAGCGGTCGTAGCCTGCGGCCGCAAGCGCGGGGAGGACGGTCGGGTCGAAGCGCCCGCCGGTGTCCTCGCGCGCACGTGTCGCGAGCCGCAGCGCGTCGATCAGCCGCCGGTCGACGGTCGTCCACGTGCCGGCGGCACCGTTCAGCCGCGAGAGGTCGCTGGCGGCGTCGAACCGCGACAGTGCCCTCTCGCAGGCGGCGATCTCCTCGCGTGCGGCGTCGAGCGCATGCTGTGCGCGAGGCCCCGCGGGCACCGCGACGGCGCACGTCGTGCCGACCGCGCGGAACTCGAGACGTTCGAGGCCGCCGGTCATCGCGGCACGCCCGAGGTGTGGGTCGTCGCGTGCGGTGCGCCGACGGCGCCCGGCTGGAGGACGACGAGCTGCTTCGTGCCGTTCGGGCCCTTGACGACGAGCGTCTGCGCGGCCGCCTGGGGCGGCGGCGCGGGCGTGGGCCGGTGCGACCAGGCGAGCACCGCGACGATCGCGAGCATCGCCCAGACGGAGAGGACGACGGTCCAGACGCGTTGCATCAGTCTCCCCCCTCGTACTGCTGCGGCGCCGCGGCCTGCTGCGCGAGCACGCTCGGCGTCGGCGGGGTCGCCGACGCCGGCGTGTGCGAGAGCCCGAGGATCGCCGCGCCGCCCGTGAGCACGGTCGCCGCGAGCGCGGCGGCGAGTGCGAGTGCGTGGCGACGGGTCTTCATGGGTGGTGCCTCCTCGATTGGATGACACCTCGGTTCTACGCCCGAGCGGGCCACGGCAGGTCGAGCGCCCGGCCAAGCTTCGGCTGCGATTCGGAAAGGTTCGGTAAGGGCGTCTCGTTCCGGCCGCCTCGGTAGACTCGCCGGGCGATGATGGATCTGGAGCGCCTCGTCGCCGCGCTCGGAGCGGTGGAGGTCGTGGATCGCGCTCCGGTCGAGGTTCGCGACCTCGCCTACGACGCGCGGTCGGTCGGTGCGGGTGCGCTGTTCTTCTGCGTTCCGGGCGCCCGCGCGGACGGACACGACTTCGCCGCCGACGCGGTCGAGCGCGGCGCGGCCGCGCTCGTCGTCGAGCGGCCGCTCGCGCTGGGCCGCGCCGTGCCGCAGGTCGTCGTCGCCGACGCGCGCTCCGCGATGGCCGTCGCCGCCGACGCGTTCTTCGGGGAGCCGACGCACGAGCTGGAGGTCGCGGGCGTGACGGGGACGAGCGGCAAGACGACGACCTCGTTCCTGCTCTTCGCGATCCTCGCGGCGGCCGGCCGGAGACCCGGCCTGCTCGGGACCGTCGAGGCGCGCGTGGGCGGCGAGCGGCGCGGTGTCGAGCGGACGACGCCCGAGGCGATCGACCTGCAGCGGCTGTTCCGCGAGATGCTCGACGCCGGTGACCGCTCCTGCGCGATCGAGGCGTCGTCGCATGCGTCCGAGCTGCACCGGCTCGACTGCGTGCGCTTCGCGACACTCGTCTTCACGAACCTCAGCCAGGATCACCTCGACTTCCACGGCGACATGGAGTCGTACTTCCAGGCGAAGCGGCGGCTCTTCCTCGATGGCTCGCCACCGGCCGCGGTGAACGTCGGCGACGAGTACGGGCGCCGGCTCGCCGCGGAGCTTCCCGACGCGCTGACGTTCGGGTTCGCCGACGACGCGCAGCTCGGGCCGGGCGCACTCGACGGGATCGACCTCAAGCTGCGTGGCCGCTTCAACGTCGAGAACGCGCTCGGCGCGCTCGCGGCGGGCCGGCTGCTCGGGATCGACGACGCGGCGATCACCCGCGGGATCGAGTCTGTGCGCGGCGTGCCCGGACGATTCGAATCGGTCGACGAGGGGCAGCCCTTCGCGGTGATCGTCGACTATGCCCACAAGCCCGGTGCGCTCGAGAACGTGCTCCAGGCCGCGCGCGACCTCGCGCGGGGCGGGCGGGTCCTCTGCGTGCTCGGCGCGGGAGGCGATCGCGACCGCGGCAAGCGCCCCGTGATGGGGCGCCTCGCTTCGGAGCTCTCGGACGTCACGATCGTCACGTCCGACAATCCGCGCAGCGAGGATCCGCAGGCGATCATCGACGAGATCCTCGCGGGTGTGACAGGCGAGGTCGAGATCGAGCCGGACCGGTCGACGGCGATCGCGCGCGCGATCGAGCTCGCGCGCGACGGCGACGTCGTGCTGATCGCGGGCAAGGGCGCGGAGCAGGGACAGCAGTTCGCCGACCGCACGATTCCGTTCGACGACCGTGAGGCGGCGCGCGAGGCGCTGCGGAGCCTCGGGGCGCGCGCGTGATCCCGCTCTCGCTCGACGACGTGCGTGCGTGCGGGCTCGGGCGGCTCGAGGGCGATGCCGAACGGGTCACCGGCGTCGAGATCGACTCGCGGCGGGTCGGCGCGGGCGACCTGTTCGTCGCCGTCGGCGGCGGCGACGCATATCTCGACGACGCGCGCGCACGCGGCGCCGCGGCGACGCTCGTGCCGGCCGACGCGTTCGCTGCGCTCGCGGCGCTCGGCCGTTCGGTGCGCGAGCGGAGCAGTGCGACGGTCGTCGCGATCACCGGCTCGGTCGGGAAGACCTCGACGAAGGACATCCTCGCCGCGCTGCTGCGGCCGCACGTACGGCTCGTCGCGGCGGAGGCCGGGTTCAACAACGAGATCGGTCTGCCGCTGACGCTCTGCCGCATCGAGCCGGACACGCAGGTGGTCGTCACGGAGATGGGGATGCGCGGCGCGGGGCAGATCGGTGCGCTCGCGGCGCTCGCCCGGCCCGACGTCGCGGTGATCACGGCGATCGCGCCCGTGCATCTCGAGCTGCTCGGGAGCATCGAGGCGATCGCGCGCGCGAAGGCGGAGCTGCTCGACGCGCTTCCGCCCGGTGGGGTCGCGGTGCTGCCCGAGGACGCGCCCGAGCTCGAGCCGTTCGTGCCGGCGGGTCTCGACGTCCGCCGGTTCGCGGCGCCGGAGGTCGAGGTTCGCGACGGGCATGCTCACGTGCGCTTCGGCGGCGGCGAGGTCGTCTTCTCCTTCGCCGCCCGCCATCAGGCGGCGAACGCGGTCGCTGCGCTCACCGTCTGCAAGGCGCTCGGCGTGCCGCTGCCGGACGGCGTCGTCGACGTGGAGTTCTCGCGCTGGCGCTCGCAGGAGAGCGAGCTTCCCGGCGGCGGCCTGCTGATCAACGACGCGTGGAACGCGAACCCGGTGGCGATGCGCGCCGCGCTCGCGTATCTGCGCGAGAGCGCCGGCGGCCGCCGCACGGTCGCGGTGCTCGGCGAGATGGCCGAGCTCGGCGGCGACGCGCCGCGCTTCCACGCAGAGGTCGCGCATGCCGCCGAGGGCGTGGACGTCGTGATCGGCGTCGGTCCGCTCGCGCGCGGGTACGAGCCCGACGCGTGGGCGGCGACGGCCGCTGCGGCGGTCGGGCTCGTGCGCGAGCTCGTGCAGCCCGGTGACGCCGTGCTCGTGAAGGGCTCGCGCTCGGTCGGCCTCGAGCTCGTCGCCGATGCGCTCGCGGGGGTGCCCGCCGCATGACGCGCGTCCTCATCTCCGGTCTCGTCGCTTTGATCGTGTCGGTCGTCGCCGGCCCGAAGTTCATCGAGTTCCTGCGCCGGAACGAGTTCGGGCAGCACATCCGCGAGGACGGGCCGCAGCATCACTTCTCGAAGCAGGGGACGCCGACGATGGGCGGCCTCCTCATCCTCTTCTCGGCGACGATCGGGTTCCTGCCGGTTTCGCACTTCCGCCTGCAGGCGTTGACGGTGCTGTTCGCGACGCTCGCGTGCGGGGCGATCGGCTTTCTCGACGACTTCGTGAAGCTGACGCGCGCGCGCTCGCTCGGCCTTCGCGGACGCTGGAAGCTGCTGCTGCTCGCGGGCGTCACCGTCGTCGTCGCGGTCGTCGCGCATCACCTGAAGCTGAGCACCGACGTGTACATCCCCGTCGCCGACGTCTCGGTCCCGCTCTCGTACGCGTGGTACCCGTTCCTCTTCCTCATCATCGCGGGCGCATCGAACGGGACGAACCTTGCCGACGGCGTCGACGGCCTCGCGGCGGGCACGGGGATCGTCGCGATCTTCACGTTCACCGCGATGATGGTCGTATCGTTCGTGCGCTCGAGCCCGAACCCCGCGCACCGCAACCTGACGAAGCTCGACCTCGCGATCATCGGCGCCGCGCTGATCGGGGCCGCGATCGGCTTCCTCTGGTACAACGCCTTCCCCGCCGAGGTGATCATGGGCGACACCGGCTCGATGGCGTTTGGCGGCGCGATCGCGACGTTCGCGATCATGACGAAGACCGAGGTGCTGCTGATCTTCATCGGCGGGATCTTCGTGATCGAGGCGCTCTCGGTGATGATCCAGGTCTTCTCGTTCAAGTACCTCGGGCGGCGCGTGTTCCTGATGGCGCCGATCCACCACCACTTCGAGATGAAGGCGTGGTCCGAGACGAAGATCATGGTGCGTTTCTGGATCGTCGCCGGGATCCTGTGCGCCGCCGGCTTCGCGCTCTTCTACCGGTACTACTTCGCGCAGCGATGAGCACGACCGCACTCGTACTCGGCGTCGGCGCCGTGCGTGCCGCTCTCGCCGACCTGGAGGGTTACGACGAGATCGTCGTGCTCGACACCTCGGCATCCGAGCTCGAGCGGCTCGTCGGCGAGCTCGCGGACCCGCGGCTCGACTACCTGCTCGGCGCGCTCCCGGTGCTGCCGGTCCCGGACGCGTCCGTCGACCTGCTCGTCGGCGCCGACGCGGCCGACCCCGAGGTCGTCCGCGTGCTCCGCCCGGGCGGCCGCGTGCTCCCGGCGCGGTGAGGATGCGGCGCTTCGGCGCCGAATGTTGACCCATTCCCCCGAAAGCCGGCACATCTAGGTCACGGTTCGCTGCGTACGCTCGATGCAGGGGCCCTCACGTCCCCCGTGGGGGGGTGCGTGCGCGATGAGCGGGACACGTCTCGACGAGACCTGGCTGCCGCGGCGCGCGCTCGTCGTCGGGCTCGCGCGGTCGGGCAGGGCGGCGGCGCTCGCGCTCGCGCGGCGCGGGGTGGAGGTGCTCGCGGCCGACGCGTCGCCGGACGCCGACCCCGGCAGGCTTGCGGAAGCCGGCGTCGAAATCCGCCTCGGGACCGAGGAGGAATCGCTGTTGCAGGGAGTGGAGCTCGTGATCAAGAGCCCGGGCGTGCCGGGCTCATCGCCGCTCGCCGCAGGGGCGCGGACGCGCGGCGTCCCCGTGTGGAGCGAGGTCGAGCTCGGCTACCGCCTGCTGCCCGGCAACCCGCTCGTCGGCGTGACCGGCACGAACGGCAAGACGACGACGACCGAGCTGCTCGGCGCGATCCTCCGTGCGGCCGGGCGGCGCGTCGAGGTCGCCGGCAACGTCGGGCGCGCGCTCACCGACGTCGCCGAGGAGGTCGAGCCGGGAACGTCCATCGTCTGCGAGCTCTCGAGCTTCCAGCTCGAGGACGTGCAGACGCTCGCGTGTGACGTCGCAGTCCTGCTGAACCTCGAGCCCGACCACCTCGACCGGCACGGGACGTTCGAGGCGTACCGCGATGCGAAGCTCCGAATCTTCGAGCGCGCGCACGCCAAGGTCGTGCCGCGCGGCTCGGGGCTCGACGGGATCGAGTTCGCGGGCGACGACCCGCTGCCCGCGGAGCCGCTGATCCCTGGAGCGCACAACCGCGAGAACGCCGCCGCGGCGACGGCCGCGGCGCGCGCGGTCGGTGTCGACGACGCAGCGATCGCCCAGGCGCTCCGCACGTTCACGGGCGTCCCGCACCGGCTCGAGCTCGTGCGCGAGCTCCACGGCGTCCGTTACGTCAACGACTCGAAGGCGACGAACACCGCCGCCGCCCGACGCGGTGTCGCGGCGTACGACGCGCCGATTCGCCTGATTCTCGGCGGCTCGCTCAAGGGAGAGGACTTCGCGCCGTTCGCGAGCGGGCTCCCGCCGACTGTGCGCTCGATCTACCTCGTCGGCGAGGCCTCCGACGAGCTCGCCGCAGCGCTCGACGCCGCCGGACGCGCATACGTCCGCGCGGGCGACCTCGCGCACGCAGTCACGCATGCGCACGCCGACGCAGAGAGCGGCGACGTCGTACTGCTCTCGCCGGCCTGCGCGAGCTTCGACCAGTTCGACAACTTCGAGCAGCGCGGCGACGTGTTCCGCCGGCTCGTGCAGGAGCTCGCATGAGCCCTGCAGCAAAGCACCGCACGCTCGAATGGCAGCTGCTCGTGCTCGTCACGCTCGCGTTGACGTTCTTCGGGCTCGTGATGGTCTACAGCGCAACGTCGGCGTCGGCGGCGCTCGGCAACGGCAACCCGATGGGCTACCTCGAGCGGCAGGGGATCTACGCGGCGATCGGTCTCGTGCTGCTCGTCGTCGCCGCGCGCAGCGACTTCCGAAAACTGAGGCATCTCGCGCCGACGATGATCTTCACGGCGCTCGGGCTCTGCCTCGCGGTGCTCGTCGTCGGCCAGCGCATCAATGGCGCGCGCCGCTGGATCGGCTTCGGCCCCGCCGCGTTCCAGCCGTCGGAGCTCGCGAAGCTCGCCCTCGTCGTCTGGTGCGCCTCGTATCTCGCGCGCAAGCCGCCGCCGCAGACGCTCGGCGACCTCGCCCGGCCGGTCGGCGCGCTCGTCGGTGTCTTCTGCCTTCTCATCCTCGTCGAGCCCGACCTCGGCACGGTGATCACGATCGTCGTGATGGTCGGCGCGATGCTGCTCGTCTCCGGGACGCGCCTGTCGACGCTCGGCGCGGCGTACTCGATCGTCTTTGCGCTCGGCGCGATCGCTGCCTGGACGTCGCCGTACCGGCGCGCGCGGCTGCTCGTGTTCCTCGACCCGTGGAAGGACCCGACGAACAACGGCCTCCAGAACGTCCAGGCGTTGATCAGCGTCGGCTCGGGCGGCATCTTCGGCCGCGGCCTCGGCCAGGGCATCGAGAAGATCCACTACCTCCCCGAGGCGCACACCGACATGATCTTCGCCGTGATCGGCGAGGAGCTGGGCCTCGTCGGCGCCGCGATCGTCTGCCTCGGCTACTGCGCGTTCGCCTACGCCGGCCTCCGGCTCGCGATCAGCTGCAAGGACCCCTTCGGAAAGCGGCTCGCCGCGGGCATCACCGCGCTCATCTGCGGCCAGGCGGCGATCAACCTCGCGGCCGTCCTCGGGCTCGCCCCGCTGACCGGGATCCCGCTCCCGTTCGTCTCCTACGGAGGGTCGAGTCTCGTTGTCGCGCTCCTCTCGGTGGGGATCCTCCTTAACATCGCCCGTGGCCATGGTGGAAGACAGACAGCTGCGGTGCCTGATCGCGACCGGCGGAACAGTGGGGCACGTCGCCCCGGCGCTGGCCGTGGCGGAAGCACTGCGCGCGCGGGGAGTGGACGTGACGTTCGCCGGGTCGCCGGATCGCGTCGAGGCTCGGCTCGTTCCTGAGCGCGGTTACGCGTTCGATGCGTTCCGCGTCGCGGGGTTCCCGCGGCGTCCGGGGCTTGGTCTCGTCCGTGCCCTGGTGCTCGCGCTGCGCGCACCGCTCGCGTGCCTTCGCATCCTTCGCCGCCGCCGGCCCGACGTCGTCCTCGGCGGCGGCGGCTACGTCGCCGGGCCGATGGTGCTCGCAGCGTGGCTGCGGCGGATTCCCGCGGCGCTGACCGAGGCTGACGCGCACGTCGGCCTTGCGAACAGGCTCGCGGCTCCGTTCGCGAAGCGGATCTTCCTCGCGTATCCGGCGGAGCGCGCGAGCGGCAAGACACGAGTCGTCGGCCGCCCGATTCCCGCCGCGTCGCGCGCGCAGCCCCGCGCCGCTGCGCGCGCGGCGCTCGGGCTCGACGGCGAGGGCCCGACCGTCGCCGTCTTCGGCGGGAGCATCGGCGCGCTCACGCTGAACGAGCTCGCGGTCGACGCGTGGGGAGCGGAAGGCCCGTCCGTGCTGCACGTCACCGGCGAGCGCGACTACGAGGACGTCCGGCGTCGCGTGACGCGCCCCGGCTATCACGTCGCACCGTTCGTCGAGGACTTCGGAGCCGTGCTCGGCGCGGCGGATCTCGTCGTCGCGCGCTCGGGCGGCTCCGTGTGGGAGGTCGCCGCCGCCGGACGGCCCGCGATCCTCGTGCCGTACCCCGACGCGACCGGCGACCACCAGAGCGCGAACGCCCGGTACTTCGAGCGCGCAGGCGGCGCGCTCGTCGTCCCCGACGACGAGGCGCACGCGCGCGTGCCGGCGCTCGTCGCGGAATTGCTCGCAGCGCCGGAGCGGCTCGAAGCGCTCGGCGCGGCGATGAAGGATGCAGCCAAGCCCGACGCAGCCGAGAGGATCGCCGATGAGCTCATCGCCCTCGCAACCGCTCGCCGGTAGGCGCCTCTGGCTCGCCGGGATCGGCGGCGCGGGCATGAGCGCGTACGCCCTGCTCGCGCACGCCTGGGGCGCCGAGGTCTCCGGCTGGGACCGCGTCGACACGCCGTACCTCGCACACCTCGACGGCATCGACGTCACCATCGCGCCCGAGCCGCCCGCGCCGCCCGACGGGTGGGAGGCGTACGTCTCGACCGCATATGCCGGTCGTGTCGAAGGACGGCCGCGCGCGGAGCTGCTCGCAGAGCTCGTGTCGCTTCGCCGCTCGATCGTCGTCGCGGGCGCGCACGGGAAGACGACGACGAGCGCGATGGTCGCGTTCTGCCTCGACCGGCTCGGGCTCGACCCCGCGTTCCTCATCGGCGGGGACGTCGCGCAGCTCGGCGGCAACGCGCGCGCGGGCGAGGGCTGGCTCGTCGTCGAGGGCGACGAGTCCGACCGTTCCGTCGCGGCGTTGCGCCCGCAGATCGCGATCCTCCTCAACGTCGACCTCGACCATCACACGACGTACGGCTCGAAGGCGGAGGTCGCGGCGTTCTTCGAGGAGTGGCTCGCGCACGTTCCGCAGGTCGTCCGCGCGGAGGAGCTCGACCCCATCGCGCTCGAGCTCGCGGTGCCCGGCGAGCACAACCGCCGCAACGCTGCGGCCGCACTCGCCGCGCTCGAGCTCGCGGGCGCCGACCGCGCGGCGGCCGAGCGCGCGATCGTCGAGTTCCGCGGCGCCGGCAGGCGGCTCGAGCCCAAGGGCGACGCGGGCGGAGTCGCAGTGCTCGACAGCTACGCGCACCACCCGGCGGAGCTCGCGGCGGATCTCGCCGCGGTGCGCAACGGCGGCCGCGTGCTCGCATTGTTCCAGCCGCACCTCTACTCGCGGACGCTGCACCTCGCGCACGAGTTCGCGGTCGCGCTCGCAGGCGCGGACGCCGTCTGCATCACCGACATCTATCCCGCGCGCGAGGAGCCGCTGCCGGGCGTCACCGGGCACCTGATCGTCGAGCGGCTCGCCGAGGTGCGCCCGGGGATGCGGCTCGCGTTCGCGCCGACGGTGGAGGAGGGCGTGCGCATCGTGGCGGGCTGGGCTCGGCCCGGCGACACCGTGCTCACGCTCGGCGCCGGCGACGTCGACCGCGCCGGGCAGCTCCTTCTGGACGCGCTCGCATGACGCCCGAGCAGGGTGTCCCGCTCTCGCGCTTCACGACGCTCGGCACCGGCGGCCCGGCGCGCGCATTCGCACGGCCGGAGACCGAGCGCGAGGTCGAGGAGCTCCTGCGCACGGCGGCGACGGACGGCATCGCCGTCGCGACGATCGGGCTCGGCTCGAACCTGCTCGTCGCCGACGGCGGCGTCGACGCGCTGGTGGTGAAGCTCGCCGGCGCACTCGCGTCCGTCGAGGTCGACGGTGAGCTCGTCCGTGCCGGCGGGGGTGCCGCGAACGCCGTCGTGCTCCACCGCGCCCGCGCCGCGGGGCTCGGCGGCTTCGAATTCGCGTGTGCGATCCCCGGCACGATCGGCGGCGGCGTGTGGATGAACGGCGGCGCGTACGGCGGCGACTTCGCCGGCGTCCTCGAGCGCGTGCTCGTCGCGACGCACGAGGGAGCCGGGTGGCTCACGCCAAAGGAGCTCGGGCTCACCTACCGGCACTCCGATCTTCGGCACGGCCAGGTCGTGCTCCGGGCCGAGCTGCGGCTCCGGCCGCGGCCGCCGGACGAGATCAAGGCAGAGGTGCGAGCCCTCAACGCGCAGCGCAAGGCAGCCCAGCCGACGAACCGGCGCACCTTCGGCAGCGTCTTCAAGAACCCCGAGCACGAGCTGAGCGCCGGGAGGATGCTCGAGGCCTGCGGGCTCAAGGGCCACCGGATCGGAGGCGCGCAGATCTCGCCGAAGCACGCGAACTTCATCGAGAACGCCGGCGGCGCCGCGAGCGGGGACGCCGTGGCGCTGATGGCCGAGGCGCGCCGGCGCGCGCACGAGCAGTACGGCGTCGAGCTGCGGCACGAGGTCGAGTTCCTCGGCGAGCTCGAGCTGCCGCCGCTCGGGCCGTGAACGCCGCGACGTAGGAGCCGTCTTGCCGGCGGCGAACGTGGGCAGGTGGGCGCCCAGCGTCGATCGTCGTCACGCCGTGCCGCGCCGCGCTCGCGCGCCGCCGTCGCGACCCTCCCGCGCGCCTCGCGTGCGGTCCGCTTCGTTCCCGCCCGTTTCCTCCCGTCTCGGCGCTCGGTTGCCGCCGGGCTGGCCCTGCTCGCGCTCGGGATCGGCGCCTACGCCGCCGCCCGGGAGTCGTCGATCTTCGCGGTCTCGCGCCTCGAGGTCTCCGGTGCGTCGCCGCAGGTCCGCGTCGAGGTGCGCCGGACGCTCGCACCGCTGCTCGGCACGAGCCTCCTCGCGCTCGACGAGGCAAAGGTGATCCGGCACGTCGAGGCACTCCCGACCGTCGTCTCCGTGCGGTACGACCGCGCGTTCCCGCACACCCTGCGGCTGACCGTCGTCCCGGAGGTGCCCGTGGCCGTCCTCCACCGTGGCGCGGAGACCTGGCTGCTCTCGGCGCGGGGGAGGGTGATCGCGCGCGTGCCGCTGCACACGCTCGCGCTGCTCCCGCGCGTCTGGGTGCCGACGGCGACCGCCGTCGCCGCGGGCGCGTTCCTCCCGGCCGACGGCGCCGGAGCCGTTGCGCGCGCGCTCGCACTCGGCGCGCGGTTCCCGGCCCGGATCGCGACCGCCGCGATGAGCCACGGCGAGCTCCTGTTCACGCTCCGCTCGGGCATCGAGCTCCGGCTCGGGGCGCCCGACGACATCCGGCTCAAGCTCGCCGTCGCGCGCCGCGCGCTCCGGTTCCTGCCCGCCGGCTCCCTCTACCTCGACGTCAGCGTGCCCGGCAGGCCGGTCGCCGGAGCCAACCCTCAAGTCTCAAGTAGAGGTTGATACTGTGAACGGTCGACCTCTGATTGACACCCAGATGCGGCGCATCTACCCTGCGGCGCGAACCGCAGTTTCAGGCCCCTACGCTCCACTAAAGGTTCAGGTGTCGGCCCCATGAGCATGCGCGACCAGTCGGGCAATTACCTCGCTGTGATCAAAGTCGTCGGCGTCGGCGGCGGCGGCACGAACGCCGTCAACCGCATGGTCGACGCGGGCCTCTCGGGGGTCGAGTTCATCGCGGTCAACACGGACGCGCAGGCGCTGATGATGTGCGACGCCGACGTGAAGATCCACATCGGTTCGAACGCCACGCGCGGCCTCGGTGCGGGCGCCGACCCGGCCGTCGGCCACGCCGCCGCGCAGGAGAGCCGCGACGAGCTGAAGGAGGCGCTGAAGGGCGCCGACATGGTCTTCGTCACCGCCGGCGAGGGCGGCGGCACCGGCACGGGCGCCGCGCCGATCGTCGCCGAGCTGTCCCGCGAGCTCCAGGCGCTCACGGTCGGCGTCGTCACGAAGCCGTTCGGCTTCGAGGGCCGCAAGCGCTCGCAGCAGGCCGACCTCGGGATCGAGAACCTCCGCGACCGCGTCGACACGCTGATCGTGATCGAGAACGACCGGCTGCTCCAGGTCGTCGAGAAGCGCACCTCGGTCACCGACGCGTTCCGCCAGGCAGACGACATCCTGCGCCAGGGCGTGCAGGGGATCACCGACCTGATCACCGTCCCGGGGCTCGTCAATCTCGACTTCGCCGACGTGCGCACGATCATGCGCGAGGCCGGCTCCGCGCTCATGGGCATCGGCACCGCCTCCGGCGAGAACCGCGCCACCGAGGCGGCGCGCGGCGCCGTCTCCTCGCCGCTCCTCGAGACGTCGATCGAGGGCGCCACCGGCATCCTCCTCAACATCACGGGCGGGCCCGAGATCGGGCTCTTCGAGGTGAACGAGGCGGCCGAGGTCGTGACGAGCGCGGCCGACCAGAACGCGAACGTCATCTTCGGCGCGGTGATCGACGACGCGATGGGCGACGACGTCCGGGTGACCGTGATCGCGACCGGCTTCGGCACGCAGCGCCGCCGCCGCCGCCGCGAAGCGGCCGAGGCGCCGATCCCGTCCGCGCCCGTCCCGGGCGGCGGCTTCGAGATCCCGGACGAGG
Organism: Gaiellaceae bacterium; assembly: GCA_035999905.1. Taxonomy (GTDB): domain Bacteria; phylum Actinomycetota; class Thermoleophilia; order Gaiellales; family Gaiellaceae; genus Palsa-739. The sequence continues at coordinate 44,748 of DASYGK010000047.1, forward strand.
CGCTCGACGTGCCCTCGTTCCTGCGCGACAACTGATCCGCCCTCGATGTTTCAACCGCGCCCCGACGCGGTAGAGAGTCGATGCCCTCAACGGGTTGGCCCATTGACGCCAACCCCACGACCCGGTCCGCCGCCCCGGTCCATCCTCGGATGAGCCGGGGCGGCCCCGTTTTCGCGGCCGTTCACCCGGGGCCCGCGGCCGGGCGTTCACTAGGATCGTCGCTGCATGGCGCAGACGCTCCAGCGCACTCCTCTTCACGACCGGCACGTCGAGCTCGGCGCCCGGATGGTCCCGTTCGCGGGCTGGGAGATGCCGGTGCAGTACGAGGGCGTCATCCAGGAGCACCGCGCCGTGCGGGCCGACGCAGGCGCGTTCGACGTCTCGCACATGGGCGAGATCGAGGTCGAAGGGCCGCGCGCGCTCGAGCTGCTGCAGGGGCTCCTCTCGAACGACCTCGACCGCCTCGGCCCGGGCGACGCGCAGTACACGCTGCTCACGAACGAGCGCGGCGGCATCATCGACGACCTGATCGCGTACCGCCTCGACGAGTTCCGGTTCCTGCTCGTCGTCAACGCGTCGAACCGCGCTGCGGACTATCGCTGGCTGAAGGAGCACGAGATCAGCGGCTCCGACGTGCGCGACGTCTCCGACGAGTACGCATTGATCGCCGTTCAGGGCCCGAACGCGATCGAGAAGCTCGGGCTCGCGCCGGCGAAGCAGTTCACGTTCTCCGAGGAGCTCATCGACGGCGTCGAGGCGATGGTGAACCGCACGGGCTACACCGGCGAGGACGGCGCGGAGATCCTCTGCATGGCCGACGACGCGGTGAAGCTCTGGGATGCGGTGCTCGCACGCGGCGTCGTCCCGTGCGGGCTCGGCGCGCGTGACACGCTGCGCCTCGAGGCGTCGCTGCCGCTCCACGGCAACGACATCGGCCCCGACACGAACGCGATCGACGCCGGCCTCGGCTGGACGTGCGCGCTCGACAAGAAGGGCTTCACCGGTGCGGACGTCCTGCGCCGCATCAAGGAGGAGGGGCCGACACGCAGGCTCGTCTCGTTCGTGATGGACGAGAAGGCGATCCCGCGCCAGGGCATGGCGGTCGACGGCGGCGGCGAGGTGACCTCGGGAACGCACTCGCCGATGCTCGACGTCGGTATCGGGATGGGCTACGTCCCGGCCGAGAGCGCGTCGCCCGGCACACAGCTGACGATCGACGTGCGCGGCAAGCCACGACGGGCGCACGTCGTCAAGAGACCGATCTACACGAGGGAGGACTGAATTGGCGGCCGCGGAGTCGTACCCCGACGACCTCAAGTACCACCAGGAGCACGACTGGGCCCGGATCGACGGCGACGAGGCAGTGCTCGGGATCACGTGGTTCGCCGCCGACGCGCTCGGCGAGCTCGTGCACTTCGAGCCTCCCGCCGAAGGCGCGGCGATCGCGAAAGACGCCTCCTACGGCGAGGTCGAGTCCGTGAAGGCGGTCTCCGACGTGATCGCGCCGCTGTCCGGCGAGGTGCTGGAGGTCAACCAGAAGGCCGTCGACGCGCCCGAGACGGTGAACGAGGATCCCTACGGCGACGGCTGGCTGATCCGCATCCGCCTCTCGGATCCGTCCGAGGTCGACGCGCTGCTCGACGTCGCCGCGTACAAGAACGTCCTGGCCGACCAGTGACGCACCCGTTCCTCGCGCTCACCGACGACGACCGGGACGAGATGCTGCGCGTGATCGGCGTCTCGTCGGTCGACGAGCTGTTCCGCGACATCCCCGCCGGAGTGCGCTTCCGCGGCGAGCTCGCGCTCGAGCGCCCGCTCGGAGAGGCCGAGCTCTCCGCGCACATGGAAGGGCTCGCCGCCCGGAATGCCGACTCGAAGCGCGAGCTCTCGTTCCTCGGCGCCGGCATCTACGACCACTACGTGCCCGCGGTCGTCGACACGGTGCTGCAGCGCGGCGAGTTCCTCACCGCGTACACGCCGTACCAGCCCGAGATGAGCCAGGGCGTGCTGCAGGCGATCTTCGAGTATCAGACCGCGATCTGCGAGCTCACCGGGATGGACGTCTCGAACGCGTCGGGCTACGACGGCACCACGGTGACCGCCGACGCGTGTTACATCGCCAAGCACGCACGCCCCGGCAAGACGCGGATCGTCGTCACGGAGGCGACGAGCCCGCAGGTGCGACAGGTCGTGAAGACGTACGCGCCCGGCTTCGGCCTCGAGGTCGTCGAGGTGCCGCACCGGAACGGCACGACGGACCCCGACGAGCTGCGCGCGGCCGCCGACGGCGCCGCAGCGGTGATCTTCCAGCAGCCGAACTTCTTCGGCTGCCTCGAGCCGGCGCCGGAGCTCGCGGCCGCTGCGAACGAGGCCGGGGCGCTCTCGATCGCGCACGTCGACCCGATCTCCCTCGGCGTGCTCGAGGCGCCGGCGCGCTACGGCTGCGCGCTCGCGCTCGGTGAGGGGCAGGCCGCCGGGAACTTCCCCGCCTACGGCGGGCCGCACTACGGCTTCCTCGCGTCGCAGCAGGAGTTCATCCGCCGCATGCCCGGCCGGATCGTCGGCGAGACGGTGGACGCCGCCGGCGAGCGCGGCTATGTCCTCACCCTGCAGACGCGCGAGCAGCACATCCGCCGCGAGAAGGCGACGTCGAACATCACGACGAACCAGACGCTCCTCGCGCTCGGCGGGCTCGTCTACCTCACGTGGCTCGGCCCGCAGGGGCTGCGCGAGGTGGGGGAGACCTGTCTCTCGCTCGCCGCGTACGCGAAGCAGCAGCTCCAGGAGCGCGGCTTCGAGCTCGTGTTTCCAGAACGGGCAACGTTCAAGGAGTTTGCGGTGCGGGTCGGACGGAACGCGCGCGACGTGATCCGCGACGCGCGGGCACAAGGCGTCCAGCCCGGATACGCGCTCGGCCGCGACTACGAGGGGATGGACGACGTGCTGCTCGTCGCAGTGACCGAGCAGCGCACGCCGGCGGAGATCGACCGGCTCGCCGGCGTGCTCGCGGAGGTGGCGCGGTGAAGCTGATCTACGAGAAGTCGAAGCCCGGCCGCCGCGCGTCGATGATCCCGCGCCACGACGGCCTGCCCGCGCCGGAGATCCCCGCCGAGCTGCGCCGCGCCGAGCCGCCGCGCCTCCCCGAGGTGCCGGAGTTCGAGCTCGTCCGCCACTTCACGGAGCTCTCGACGCGCAACTTCGGGATCGACAACGGCTTCTACCCGCTGGGCTCGTGCACGATGAAGTACAACCCGCGCGTCAACGAGCGGCTCGTCGGCCTGCCCGGCTTCGCGAACATCCATCCGCTCCAGGACGTCGAGGACGTGCAGGGCGCGCTCGAGCTCGAGTGGCGGCTCCAGGAGATCCTCGCGGAGGTGACGGGCCTCCATGCCGTCTCGCTCCAGCCCGCGGCCGGGTCGCAGGGCGAGCTCACGGGCCTCATGCTCGTGCGCGCGTACTTCGAGGACCGCGGCGAGTCGGAGCAGCGCCGCAAGGTCGTGATCCCCGACACCGCGCACGGGACGAACCCCGCGTCGGTGACGATGGCCGGCTACGAGGTGACGCCGGTGAAGACCGACGCGCGCGGGAACATCGACGTCGAGGACCTGCGCACGAAGGTCGACGAGCGCACGGCGGCGCTCATGCTGACGAATCCGTCGACGCTCGGGCTGTTCGACGAGAACATCGAAGAGGTCGCGAAGATCTTCCACGGCGCCGGCGCGCTCATGTACTACGACGGCGCGAACCTCAACGCGGTGTGCGGCATCTCGCGACCGGGCGACATGGGCTTCGACATCGTGCACATCAACCTGCACAAGACGTTCTCGCAGCCGCACGGCGGCGGCGGCCCCGGCGGCGGCCCGATCGCGGTGCGCGACATGCTCGAGCCGTTCCTTCCGGTGCCGGCGGTCGTGCGCACGGAGGACGGGACGTTCGACCTCGACTTCGACCGGCCCAAGTCGATCGGAAAGGTGCGCGGCTACACGGGCCCGTTCGGCGTCTTCGTCCGCTCGTACGCGTACATCCGCGCGTACGGCCCGCGCCTGCGCGAGATGTCGGAGACCGCGGTGCTGAACGCGAACTACATCCTCTCGCGGCTGAAGGACGCGTACGAGCTGCCGTATGACCGGCTCTGCATGCACGAGTTCGTGCTGTCGGCGCGCAATCTCAAGCGCGACCACGGCGTGACCGCGCTCGACGTGGCGAAGCGGCTGATGGACTACGGCTTCCATCCGCCGACGATCTACTTCCCGCTCGTCGTCCCCGAGGCACTGATGATCGAGCCGACGGAGACGGAGACGAAGGAGACGCTCGACGCGTTCTGCGACGCGATGCTCGCAATCGCACGCGAGGCGGCCGAGCAGCCGGAGCTCCTGAAGGAGGCGCCGCACTACCGGCCGGTGCGGCGACTCGACGAGGTGCGCGCTGCGAAGAGCCCCGTCGTGAAGTACGGGTTCGGCGGTCATCCGGAGACACCGGACGCGGCGACGCCCGTCTCCGCCGAGACCCCGAAGGGCGCGTAGTGCGCCGGCGGCGGGCGCTCGCGCTCTCCGCCGCGCTCGCGGTGCTCGTCGCAGACCTCGCACACGAGGCGCTGGCGCCGACGCCGTTCCACCACGCCCGCCCGGCAGGTGTCTTCCTGCTCGCCGCCGCGCTCGCCGTCGCCTTTCTCGTGCTCGCGCCACGCGTGCCGTCGCTCGGCGTCGCGCTCGGAGCCGGCCTCGCGGCGGGCGGCGCGTTCGGCACGGCGGTCTCCGGTTTCGCCTGGAACGGCGTCCCCGACCCGTTCGTCGGCGGCGGGATCGCCTTCAACGTCTCCGATCTCGCGATCGGCGCCGGCGACGCGCTGCTCGTCGCCTCCGTGCTCGTCCACGCCTGGACGCATCGCAGCACCCTGCGCGACCCCGTTTAGGCTCCCCGCGTCTCGGGGCACAAACCGATCGACGCCGGTGACGTCTCAAGAAACGGGGTCGAGCACGATTCCGGAGGCGGGAGGGAGATCGTCCCGTGCCGGGGTCGTCGGCTGGGCCAGGTTCATCATGTCCATGGAGGGGGTTCCATGCGTAGGGTCTCACTGACGTTCCTCGTCTTGGCGATCGCTGCGGTCGTTGTGACCACGGCGGCCCAGGCGCGGCCGCACCGCACTGCCGCGGGGCCGTCGGGGAACGTCGTTCTGTCCGGCTGGGCATCGTCCGGCTCGGAGTTCGACTTCCTGACGAACGTCGTCCAGGACTTCGAGAAGAAGTACCCGAACATCCACGTCACCTACCAGCCGATCAACGGCAACTATCCGCAGGCGATGCTGGCGCGGTTCGCGTCGCACACGCCGCCGGATGTGTTCTACGTCGACTCGAGCGTCGCGCCCGACTGGATGGCCGCGGGCGTGCTCCAGCCGTTGAACTCGTACTTCTCGAAGTACCACTTCTCGACGAAGCCGTTCTTCCCGCGCCTGCTCAGCGGCTTCACGTACAAGAACCAGGTCTACGGCCTGCCGAAGGACTGGTCGCCGCTCGCGATGGAGATCAACACCTCCATGCTGCAGAAGGCCGGCGTCGGCGTGCCGACGACGTGGCCGGCCCTCATCGCGGCCGCGAAGAAGATGCAGGTGACGAATGCAGTCCCCGGCGGGGCGCCGATCTGCCTCTCGGCCGACTGGGCCCGCCTGCTGCCGTTCGTCTATCAGGCCGGCGGCTCGTTCCTGAACAAGGCCGGCACCGCGCCGGTGCTGAACTCGTCGGCCGCGAAGAAGGCGATCAACTTCTATGTCGGTCTCGCCACCTCCGGGCTCGCCCGCACGCCGGATCAGCTCGGCTCGGGCTGGTGCGGTGAGGCGCTCGGCAAGGAGAAGGCCGCGATCATCTTCGAGGGGAACTGGGCGCTGCCCTACATGCACGACACGTTCCCGAACGTGAGCTACGCGACGTACGCGATGCCGCACGGCCGCTCCACCGGCGACCTCGGCTTCACGACGTCGTACTCCATGGCGAAGGACTCGAAGAACAAGCCCGCCGCCTGGACGCTCCTGTCGTACCTCACGGGTGCGCAGGGGATGAAGAAGTGGACCGACCAGGGGCTCGCGCTGCCGTCCCGCAGCGACGTGCCGCCCGCCGCTGGCCGCTCCGTCCTGATCAAGGAGGCGCCGTACTCCCGGGCGTGGTCGTTCTTCCCGGGCTTCAGCGACGTCTACACGGTCATGAACAACGACCTCACGGCCGTCTTCCAGGGGAAGAAGGACGTGCAGGGGATGATCAACGACATCCAGACGGCGACCGCACAGGCGCTGAAGAAGAAGAAGTAGGGACTCCGGGCGGCGGCCGCGCGCCACGCGCGGCC
>DASYGK010000060.1:0-43829 GCA_035999905.1 Gaiellaceae bacterium
TGAGATTCGACTATCTCAGGGTCGCTCTCTGGTCGGACTGCATGAGGGCAGCGTCACCATCGCACTCACAGAGGCGCGGGCGTGCAGCATGCTTGTCCCGTACGCGCGAGATCATCTAGTCCGACTCGCAGCAATGCACCAATTCGCCTGGTCTTTGAACCTAGGTGGACTCTACGATGAGGCACTCACAGCTGCCGAGCAGACCCTCCTCGCGGCGGACGAGCTCGACATTGGGTTTGTCACCAATCACGCGCTCGTCGCCAAGTCGCGGGCGCTCACTGGCCTACGCCAGTTCGGCACGGCGACGCAACTCCTTATCGGTATCGAACGCCGCCAGTCGCTTGATGGTGATCATTGGCTCATCGGGAACCTGGCACTTGCGCGGGCGCGACTTTGCATAAGCTCGGGCGATCTCGACCGAGCGGCCGAATATTTGATCCCCGCCGCCGACGCGCACCTTCCGCCTGCGGGTCGTGCTGAGCACGAGGCATTTTGCGGACTCATCGATGCCGCGCGAGGCAGACTGTCGGAGGCAAGGCGATGGATCGAATCGTGTACGCCACACTCGCGTAACGTCGAAGCGCGAGGCGTGATCCTTGCGGCCCAGTGCGTGTTGGAACTCGATGGACCTGCGCGGCCACTTCCGGAAGCGTGTGCACAGCCTCTTGAGGCGCTAATCGCGAGCGGTCATCACGATGCTGTTGTTGTCGCGTGCCGCGCGCAGCCAGAGCTCGCTAAGAGCATCGTCCGCGATGGTCGCTGGACGGACTGCTTGCGCAGCATCCTCACTGCCTCGCGAGACAGCGCACTGGCACGAGTTGCTGGCCTCGAGATCCCCAGAGCCGGATTGCGAGCAGGCCCGCTGAGCGCTCGCGAGGCAGAGGTATACGAGTTGATGGCGCAGGGAAGGACGAACCGAGAGATCTCTCAGACGCTATTCATCTCAGAGTCAACGACGAAGGTGCACGTTCGGCACATATTCGAGAAACTCGGCGTACGGTCTCGCGTGGAGGCCGTACGAGCTTTCGAATAGGTCCTAGGCGAATGCCTCGGCCGCAGCTGGGGCGCGATGGGGCAAAGATGCGGACTTCGCGAAGTCAGCCTGAGCGCTGCCGAGGGTGAAATCGGCACGCGTGCCTGAGCGGTACGCCTCGTCCGCGGACGCGAGAAGCGCCTCGAACGCGGCTACGACAGCGGTGTCGAACTGGCTTTCGACAGCTTGGGCCAGACGCAGCCTGGCGACGCGACTTGGCATAGCGTCACGGTAGGGTCTGTCAGACGTCATGGCGTTGTACGAGTCGGCCACGCTGATGATTCGCGCGAGCAAAGGAATCTGATCCCCAACCAAGTTGTCAGGGTAACCGAGCCCGTCAACGCGCTCGTGATGATGCCTAACAACTGCTGCGATCTCTCGATAGTCGTCCACGTTTCGCAGTATTCGTTCGCCAATCACAGAGTGTTGTTCCATTTGCCGTCTCTCGTCGAGAGTCAGTGCACCGGGCTTCTCAAGCAACCCAGCGGGGAGTCCGATCTTGCCCACGTCATGGACGAGCCCACAGAGGCGAACGAGTTCCTGTTGTCCCTCCGATAAGCCCATGCGGCGAGCGATATCCCTTGCGTAGATCGCGACAGCGGCGGAATGGCCGGCCGTGTAGCGGTCTCGCGCGTCGAGGGTCGCGACAAGGGCAGTCGCAAACGAGAGATTGGCCTTTGCAAGTCGAGCGTTGGCTTCGCCAAGGGCGCCAGCGGTTTCACGCTGCTGTCGGTAGAGGAGAAGAAGGCGCTGAGCGGCAACCGCAGGGATTGCAAATAGGGCGACGCTCCAGGGAGAGATTGTCTCGTACGAATACGCCAGTACGGCGACCATCGGGGCTTGGAGGGGAACGCTCGCGAGAAGCGGCGGCCCGACGGACTTGACGGAATCGAGCCACGATCCGACCCCTCGAATTGCCGGCGCGACGAGCGTCAGGGCGACATCAGCAGTTGTTTCGACAACGAAAGCCGCCGCGACTGCAGCAAAGAAACCCCAGAAGTCACGCTGGGTCGCTGAGAGCACGGAGAGGGCAGTGACTGACGCCGCTCCGACCACGATGACGCGAATCGACGTCCAACTCACCCAGCGGAGGATTGGCTGCTCAACGTCACGGCGCGGAAGATCCGCAAGGACCCCTGCACCGCCGATAATCACTGCCGGGATCGGCCCATAGACCACCGCCGCGAAGACGTAGAGGATTGAGGCAACTGAGACTTCGACCGCAGGGCTGAGACGAATCCCCTCGCGCTCAGCGGCGACCGCGAGTGCGGCGAGAATGGCCACGCCGAGAGGGTGTCCGATCGCATACCCGTTTTCGATGAGCCCGGCGGTCAAAGCGATGGCTCCGGCCACCAGCCCGCCGACCCATGCACAGAGCAGGAAGTCTGGCCCGAGAACCTGCCTTACTTGCCGGAAAATATTCTTCATTGTCTTGAAATCTCCCCCTTAAGGGGTATAACCTGGAGTTGCCGTCAGTCCCCTAGCCGGAGGAGTAAACCCGGTGCAGAAGCGAATCGCCTCGATCGTCGCAAACGCGGCCATCGTCGGCTCCGTCAAAGGCTGGTAAGAGCCGTCACACTCTGCGTTGTCCACAGGCACATGGGCATCCCTCAACGGGGGGATATCCACAAGCAGTGGAAAACGACTGAAACCCTGTAACCATGGGGCGCCGGGTGGGTTGAGCACCCGGCGCGCGATGGTTCCTCAGCGCGAGTTATCGACAGGCTGATGAACAGGCGCCGGCGTCGCAGCCGGCGTTTTCGTCTGCCTAGCCGATGATGCCGCGGCGGAAGCCGACCGCGACCGCGTGCGCGCGCGAGCGCGCCTGAAGCTTCGCGAGGAGGTGCCGCACGTGCGACTTGACCGTCTCCTCGGACAGGAACAGCCGGACGCCGATCTCCCGGTTCACGAGGCCGTCCGAGATCAGCTGGAGCACCTCGATCTCCCGCATCGTCGGCTCCTGCTCCAGCTCGCGGAGCGGGCCCTGGAACGGGATGACCTCTCCCCCGTTGCCGTTGCGGCGGCGGGAGGCGACCTCCTCGAAGCGCCGCGAGTGGTCCTGATACCGGTTCAGAATCTCTTTACGCTCAGCTGCGTCCACGGCCCGAGTATCGGCGTTGCCCACTCACCCCTTTAGGGCCGTCCTACCTCTTTCTAGGGATCGGCCCAGGGCCGGGACGGGCGCCGGTCACTCGGTCCGGGCCGCGGCGTCCTCCGCCGAGACCGGATGCGACACGCCTGCGCTGTCCTGCGGGAGCGCGGCGTCGTCCGTCGCCCGCGGGGTCTCCGGGGCCACCGTGGCCGCCTGGAGCGCGGCCGCGTCGACGTTCAGCGGGTGGTGGCAGGCCGCCAGATGCCCGTTCCCGTACTCCACGAGGGGCGGCTCGACCTCCTTGCACACCTGGGTCGCATACCGGCACCGGGGATGGAACCGGCACCCGCTCGGCGGGTTGATCGGGCTCGGGACGTCGCCCTCGAGCACGATCCGCTTCCGGGCCGCCGCAAGGTCGGGATCCGGGATCGGCACCGCCGAGAGGAGCGCCTCGGTGTACGGCATGATCGGCCGCGTGTAGAGCTCCTCCGCCGGCGAGAGCTCCACGAGCTTCCCGAGGTACATCACCGCGATCCGGTCGCTCACATGCCGCACGACCCCCAGGTCGTGCGCGATGAAGATGTAGGTCAGGTGGAACTCGTTCTGGAGGTCCTCCAGCAGGTTCAGCATCTGGGACTGGATCGACACGTCGAGGGCCGACACCGGCTCGTCCGCCACGATCAGCTTCGGCCGCAGCGCGAGCGCGCGCGCGATGCCGATCCGCTGCCGCTGGCCGCCCGAGAACTCGTGCGGGAACCGGTTGTAGTGCTCCGGCGAGAGGCCGACCGTCTCGAGCAGCTGCTCGGCCTGCGCCTTCCGCTCCTTCTTGTCGCCGAGTGAGTGGATCTTCATCGGGTCGCCGATGATCGTGCCAACGCGCTTGCGCGGGTTCAGGCTCGCATACGGATCCTGGAAGACCATCTGCATCTCCCGGCGCAGCGGCCGCAGCTGCCGCAGCCCGAGATCCTCGATCCGCTTTCCCTGGAAGATGATCTCGCCGGCGGTCGGCTCGAGCAGGCGCACGATCGTCCGGCCGAGCGTCGACTTCCCGCAGCCGGACTCGCCCACGAGCCCGAGCGTCTCCCCCTCGTTCACGGCGAAGCTCACGTCGTCCACCGCGTGGACGCGCGCGACCTCGCGCTGCAGCACGCCCTTCCGGATCGGGAAGTACTTCTTGACGTGCTTGATCTCGATGAGCGGCTGGCCGCTCCCGCCGTTCGTGCTCACGCCGCCTCCGAGCTGCCGGTGATCGTGTCGTCGCGGTGCGCGCGCTTGTAGTCGACCTCGAGCCAGCAGCGGTCGAGATGACCCGGCGCCTCGACGCGATTCTCGAGCATCGGCTCCTGCGAGCACTTCTCGAACGCGTGCGGGCAGCGCGGACGGAACTTGCAGCCGGCCGGCGCGTTGATCAGCGACGGAGGCGCGCCCTTGATCGAGTGCAGCCGGTCCGGGCGCGGCCGGTCGAGCCGCGGGATCGACCCGAGCAGCCCCCACGTGTACGGATGCTGCGGGTCGTAGAAGAGCTCGCGCTTCTCGGCGCGCTCGACGACCCGGCCCGCATACATGACGAGGATCTCGTCGGCGATGTCCGCGACGACGCCGAGGTCGTGCGTGATCATGATCACCGCGGAGTTGAAGTCGTCCTTCAGCCGGCCGATCAGGTCGATGATCTGCGCCTGGATCGTCACGTCGAGCGCGGTCGTCGGCTCGTCCGCGATCAGCACGTCCGGGTTGCACGACAGCGCCATCGCGATCATCGCGCGCTGGCGCATGCCGCCCGAGAACTGATGCGGGAAGTCGTCGACGCGCGACTCCGGGTTCGGGATCCCGACCTGCTTCAGCAGCTCGACCGACCGCCGCTTCGCCGTCCGCTTGTCGACCTTGTCGTGCGCCTGGATCGCCTCGACGATCTGCTCGCCGATCCGGTACACCGGGTTCAGCGACGTCATCGGGTCCTGGAAGATCATCCCGAGCTCGTTCCCGCGATAGTCCTGCATCTCGCCGTCGGAGAGCTCGAGCAGGTTCTTGCCCTTGTACCGCACCTCGCCGCCGAAGCGCGCGTTCACGTCGCGCGTCAGGCCCATCAGCGTCATCGCCGTCACGCTCTTGCCGGAACCGGACTCGCCGACGATGCCGAGCACCTTGCCGCGCTCGAGCTCGAACGAGACGCCATCGACCGCACGGACCGTGCCGTCGACGGTCTGGAAGTGCACGCTGAGGTCGTCGACCTCGAGAAGACGTTCGGACATCTCTACGTCGGCCTGATGCGCGGGTCGAGGTACGCGTAGAAGAGGTCGACGAGCATGCTGAACACGACGATGAAGAACGCGCCGTACATCGTCACGCCCATGATCGGCGGCAGGTCGAAGTTGTTGATCGACAGGGCCGCGTACTGGCCGACACCGTGCAGGTCGAAGACCGTCTCCGTCAGGATCGCGCCGCCGCCGAGCACCGACGCGAAGTCGAGGCCGAACAGCGTGATGATCGGGATCATCGACGTTCGCAGCACGTGCTTCACGAGGATGCGGCGCGGCGTGAGGCCCTTCGACTTCGCCGTGCGCACGAAATCCTCGTTGATCGTGTCGAGGATGTTGCCGCGCAGCACGCGTCCATAGAAGCCGATGAAGAGCACGGCGAGCACGAGCCACGGCAGGATCAGGTGGCTGAACCACTGCGCGGGGCTCTGCGTGAACCCGACGTATTCGCCGTCGGGGAAGATGGTGGCGATGCCGCCCTCCGCGAGGTAGTACCGCGTGATGATCCCGAGCCAGAACACCGGCATCGAGATCCCGATCAGGGCGAGCACCGTGATGACGCGGTCCGACAGCCTGCCCGCGGTGACCGCGGATATCACCCCCACCAACACGCCGAAGAACAGCCAGATGATCCCGGCGCCGATCGTGAGCGAGAACGTCGCCGGCATGCCCTGCACGATCTGCGAGACGACGTTCTGCTGGCTCGTGTACGAGACGAGGTTCCCGCTGAACATCTTCTTCAGCATGTTCCAGTACTGGTCGTAGAACGGCCTGTCGAAGCCCCACGAGTGCCGGATGTTGATGATGTTCTGCGCGGTCGCGTTCTTGCCCGCAATGCGCTGCGCGGGATCGCCGCCGGGCACGACGATGAAGATCAGGAAGACGATGAACGTGACCGCGATGCAGACGAGCACCGCGCCGATCGAGCGCCTGATGAGGAACGTTGCCACGCTAGTGCTCGATCTTCACCTTGGCGCGCGGGTCGAGCGCGTCGCGCAGGCCGTCGCCGAAGACGTTGAGGGACAAAACGGTGAGGACGATCGCGATGCCCGGCGCAAGCGCGAGCCAGGGGCGGGTCACGATCAGCGTCTGGCCGTCCGCGATCAGCGTTCCCCACGACGGCGTCGGCGGCTGGACGCCGGCGCCGAGGAACGAGAGCGCGGCCTCGAGGACGATGTTGTTCGCGATGATCAGCGTGAAGAAGACGAGCACCGAGCTCGTGATGTTCGGGAGCAGCTCGCTGAACATGATCCGCATCGGGCTCGCGCCCTGCGCGATCGCCGCCTCGACGAATTCCTTCTCGCGTAGCGAGAGCACCTGGCCGCGCAACGGGCGGCCGACGTACGGCACGAGGACATACGAGATCACGAGCGTCGGAATCCACAGGCTGCCGCTGACGATGTTGATCCCGAAGTGGTGGAAGCCGTTGATCGCGAGCGCCGACCCGAGCGCGATGCCGAGCAGCACGACCGGGAACGCATAGAAGAGGTCGAAGAATCGCGTGATCACGAAGTCGATCCAGCCGCCGAAGTAGCCGGCGACGAGCGCGAGCAGGACCGCGAAGAAGACGCAGATCGCCGTCGACCCGATCCCGACGATCAACGAGTTACGGCCGCCGTAGAGCAGGCGCACCGCGATGTCGCGGCCGATCGAGTCGGCGCCGAGCACGAACTTGCCGCCGGCGCTGAACCAGGTCGGGCCGATCGGGATCGCGGAGAAGAGGATGCATCCCGGCCCGGAGACCGTGCACGGCTTGCCGGTCTTCTTGTCGATCAGGCCGCCCGCCGAGACGACGGATGTCTCATGGCCGTTGACCTTGACGTTCTCGAGCACATGCTGCGAGTTCGGGCCCGTGCCGGCGATCTGCTTCGCGTACACCGGAGCGAGCGCGCACGCGATCAGCACGAGGATGAACACGGCGAGGAACGCGAACGCGACGTAGTTGTGGCTCAGACGGCGCCACGCGAGGTACCACGGGCTGCGCCCGCGAATCGCCGCAGCGTGCGGCTCCGCACCAGCGAGCTCCGCGGCGGTGTCGAGCGTGAACTCGGTTTCCGTTGCCCGCTGCGCCACTTCGGTCCTGCCTTTCCAAAGAATGAACGTCGGGGGCGCCGTACCCGGCACCCCCGACGCTGCAACCAGCTATCCGCCTACTTGTGGCAGATCTGCGAGAAGTCGAACTGGTAGAGCACGTGGTTCACGTAACAGCTGAGATCCATGTCGGCGTTGAAGAAGTCCGTGAACTGCCTGTTCATGAACGGCGCCCACGGGGCCTGCTCCATCGTCATCTTGTCGACCGCCGCCCACTGCGTGTTGACGGAGTTCGTCAGCGACGGCTCCTTCTTCAGCGCATCGATCTTGGCGTTCACGGCCTTGTCGTTGAAGTTCGCGTAGTTGTTGTTGTGCGTCTGGGTGATTCGCTCACCGTTCAGCAGAACGTCAAACCAGTCGAGCGGATGCGGATAGTCCTGGAACCAGTCGGCGAAGCCGATCTGGGCCTTCGTCGCCTGGTTGCCCACGGTCGTCCAGTAGACGGCGGAGTTGATGATCTTCTCCTTCGCATTCAGGCCGATCGAGTTGAGGACGTCGGTGAGATACGCCGACGCCTTCGGATCGGTGCCGCGGTCGTGGTTCCAGACCGTCACGCTCGCACCCTTCTGCCCCGAGGCGGCGATCAGCGACTTCGCCTTCGCGAGGTTGTACGGGTACAGGTTCAGCTTCTGATACTGCGGATACGTCGGCGGAAGCACGTTCTCCGTCGGCTGTGCGAGACCGCCGTAGATGCGCACGAGCGCCTCACGGTTGATCGCGTACTCCACAGCCTGGCGAACCTTCAGGTTGTCGAACGGCGCAACCTTCGTGTTCATGAAGAAGTAGTACGTGTTCGCAGGCGTATACACCTTGATCTGATTGCCGTACTTCTGCTGCGTCGCCGCGAGACGATCCGGCGGGAGCTGGTGGAAGTCGTAGTCGTCCTGCCCGCTGATCACGCGCTGCAGGGCCACCGTGTCGTCGCCGATGATGTCGACCGTCATCTTGTCCGGATTGCCGGCGGGGACGTTCCCGCCGAACAGGGACGCGTCGAAGTTCGGGTTACGCACCACGATCGCCTGCTTGTTCGGTGCGTAGCTCTTGATCATGTACGGGCCCGTCGACGGCAGCGGAGTCGTCGACTGGTCCTTCGCCGGCGCGTTGGCGGGCACGAGCGCCGCGAACTCGGTGGCGAGGATGTTCTCGAAGTCGCCCTGCGGCGAATTCAGCTTGATCGTGATCGCGCCGGTCTTGTCGTCGGTCGTGATGCCGCTGATGTGACCGGTCTTCGTCTTGCCGAACGTGTCGGCGCCGACGATGTTCCCGAAGAAACCGACGCCCGGCGAGTCGACCTTGAAGTCACGCTCGATGGTCGACGCGAAGTCGCTCGCCTTGACCGGGGTGCCGTCCGAGTACTTCAGACCGCTGCGGAGCGTGAACTCATACGTCTTGCCGTCCGAGGAGACCTTCGGAAGGTCCTTGGCGAGATACGGAACGATCGTCGCGCCATCGGGGCCGTTCACGTGCTTGTACCCGAGGAGCGGCAGATAGACGTTCCACATGATCCCCCAGCCCTCGACCGTGTACGACAGGCCCGGATCGAGATAGTCGATGCCGGTGTCGTACGCGAGGCGGAAGTTCGCAAAGGTCTTGCCTGACGCGGTGCCGCCGGACGTCGTTCCGCCCGACGAGGACGTGCTTGCCTTCTTGCCGCCGCCTCCACACGCCGATGCGATCAGCGCAAGGCCGACGGCGAAAGCGGTGGCGGTCACCAGCCACTTCCACTGATGCCTACGGTTCAAAATCGTTACCTCCCGGGCTCGATTCGCTCTCACGGCAGCAACCCCAATGCCAAGGCCACTCCGCGCGCGGGTGCATTCTTACTGACGTTGGAGAGCAGAAGCTAGTTAGAACTGACCCGGATCGGGATACGTCAGAGCCGGACGACGAAACGCCGGCGCAACCGGAGCTCCTCCGGCTCGTCCTCCTCGACGACCCCGTCCGCTCCGTCGCGCTGCGTGGAGTGGAGAATGCGGCCGCCGCCGAGCCAGAACGCGACGTGGTCTGCGGCGCCCGGCCCGCCGTAGGTGACGAGATCGCCCGGCCGCGCCTCCGCCTCGTCGACCCGCTCGCCGGCCTCCTCCTGCTGGTCGGCGTCGCGCGGCACGAGGCGGCCGGCGGCGCGAAAGCTCATGTGGACGAGACCGGAGCAGTCGATGCCCGCCGCGGTCATTCCGCCCCACAGATAGCGGGTTCCGAGCAGGCCGCGCGCGTGTGAGACCGGGTCGGGGGCGCGGCGGTCGAGCCAGGCGGGATCGGGGTCGCCGCCGAGCGCCGCCGCCTCGATCCACCCGGGGTAGTCGTAGGCGGTGCGGATCCGCGCCCAGCCGTCGCGCGACTCCTCGACGGTGAGCGGCTCGCCGGGCAGCGCCTCCGTCACGCGCTCGGCGGCCTCGTCGGGCTCGGCGCGCACGGCGGTCGGCTCGCGGACGGTCGGCATCGGCGCGAGGATAGCCAGGGCTGGTGATCGAACGTGTGTTCGCATACGATCCCTCGCGTGCAGCTCAGGCTCGATGCCGCCGACCGACTCGTGGAGCTCGTCGAAGAACGCCGGGGGCCGGTCGTCGCCGAGGAGGCGGCGCGCCGGCTCTTCGCCCTCCGGCAGGCGCCGGTCGCCCTCGCGCGGTCGCTGCTCGCGGAGGTCGTCGAGGCGGACGCCCGGCTCGCGTGGAGCGGCGATGCGGTCGCGCTCGCCCGGCCGCTCGGCGAGGACCTTCTGCTCGAGGACGCGACGTACGTCGTCGTCGACCTCGAGACGACCGGGCTCCGGCCGGGCACGTCGCAGATCTGCGAGATCGGCGCCGTCCGCGTGCGCGGGCTCGAGATCGAGGCGGAGTTCGAGACGCTCGTGAACCCCGGGATGCCCATGGCGCCGGGCGCGGCGGCGATCACCGGGCTCAGCGACCGACATCTCCGCGGCGCTCCGCCGCCGGCGGTCGCCGTCCACCGCTTCCTCGCCTTCGCGGGCGACGCGGTGCTCGTCGCCCACAACGCGCGCTTCGACCTCTCGTTCCTCGACCGGGAGACGGAGCGGCTGACCGGCTCCCGGATCGCCGCACCGGTCGTCGACACCGTCCCGCTCGCGCGCCGCCTGCTCGCGGGCCGCGTGCCGCGGGCGAGCCTCGCGCAGCTCTCCTATTTCCTCGGCACGTCCGTGCAGCCGTGCCACCGCGCCCTGCCGGATGCGCAGGCGACCGCCGAGGTGCTGCTCGCGCTGATCGGGCTCGCGCAGGAGCGCGGCGCGCGGACCGTCTCCGAGCTCGTCGCGCTCTCGGCGACGCGCACGCGTCGCGTGTTCGACAAGCGGCAGCTCGCGTTCGGCGCGCCGGCGCGGCCCGGCGTCTATCTGTTCTACGACCGCAACGAGCAGCTGCTCTACGTCGGGCGCGCGCGCGACCTGCGTGCGCGGTTGCGCTCGTACTTCCGCTCGGAGCGACAGCGGCCCGCCGTCGAAGCGGCCCTCGGCGCGGTCGAGCGCATCGAGTGGCGCGTGCTCGGCTCGGAGCTCGAAGCGGCGATCGAGGAGCTTCGGCTGATCCGCGAGCTCCGGCCGCCCGCGAATGCACGCGTCGCGCGGCCCGAGCGGTACGTGTGGCTCCGCAAGCGCGGCGACGGCGTCGTCGCATCGTCGACCGCGACGGCGCTCGGCCCGATCCGGTCGCGGCGGCGTGCGCAGCTCGCGGCGCGCGCGCTGCAGGCAGACGAGCTCGAGCGGCCCGCGTCGGCACTGCCGCGCCTGCGTCGCCGCCTCCGCGTGCTCGCCGACGCGCGCCGGTTCGAGGACGCGGCGCGGCTGCGCGACCGCATCGACGCGCTCGAGCGCGTCTGCCGCGAGCTCGACCGGCTCGCGCGCCTGCGCGCCCTCGAGCGCTGCGTCGTCGTCCCTGCGGCCGAGCCCGGGCACGCGCGCGCATTCTTCGTCGCGGGCGGCCGCATCGCCGCCGAGCGGACGCTTCCGCCTGGCGGCGGCGCGCACCTCGAGGTCGAAGCGGGGCTCGCCGCGACGCGGCGCTCGCTCGCGGCCGCCGAGCCGGGCGACCTCGACGAGCTCCTGCTCATCGGCACGTTCCTCCGCCGCCCGCCGGCGGAGCTCGCCGTCGTCCCGCTCGAGCGCGAGGCGATCCTCGCCGCCGCGCGCCGCATCACCGCACCTGTCCCCAAACGGCACGTCCCTCGACCTGGTCGGGAGACTGGGCCTTTGGAGCCGGGGCTGTTCTAGGGGGCTACGCGGCGACCGAGATCAGGTCGCGCAGCGCGCCGAGCCGGGCGAGCGCCTGGCCCTCGAGCTGGCGGACGCGCTCGCGCGTCAGGTCGAGCTCGTGCCCGATCGCCTCGAGCGTCCACGGCTCGCCCTCGAAGCCGAACCGCAGCTCGAGGATGCGGCGCTCGCGCTCGGGGAGCGCGTCGAGTGCACGCCGCACGCCCTGGCGGCGCAGCGACTCCTCGGCCTCCTCGAACGGGTCCGCGGCCTCGCGGTCAGCGAAGAGATCGCCGAGCTCGCCCTCGTCGTCGGCGCCGACCGTCTGGTTCAGCGAAACGGACGCGTGCGCCGCGCCGAGCGCCTCGTCGATGTGCTGCATCGGCAGGCCCGTCGCCTCCGCGAGCTCTTCCTTCGTCGGCTCGCGGCCGAGCTCGACCTCGAGCCGGCGCGACGCGCGCGACAGCTTCTGCTGGCGCTCGACGACATGAACCGGAACGCGAATCGTGCGCGCGTGGTTCGCGACCGCGCGCTGCACCGACTGACGGATCCACCAGGTCGCGTACGTCGAGAACTTGTAGCCGCGGCGCCAGTCGAACTTCTCGACCGCGCGATTCAGGCCGAGCGTCCCCTCCTGGATCAGGTCGAGGAACGGCACGCCGAGGCCGCGGTAGCCCTTGGCGATCGACACGACGAGGCGGAGGTTGGACTCGATCATCCGCCGCTTCGCGGTCGGGTCGCCGCGCTCGATGCGCTTGGCGAGCATCACCTCGTCCGCGGCGGTGAGCAGCTTGTGGCGGCCGACGTCGGCGAGGAAGAGCTGGAGGCTGTCGGCGGCGCCGGACGCAGCCACGACCGGGGCGGGCGCAGGCTCGTCGTCCTCGTCGGCGTCCTTCTTCGCAGCCTTCGCAGGCGCGGCCGTCTTCGCACCGGCAACGGGCGCGCCGACGTCCAGGCCGATCCGCTCGAGCTCGCGGGTGAGCTCCTCGACGTCCTGGTCGTTCAGGTCGAGCTCCAGCGCGAACGCCTCGAGCTCGGTCGGCTCGACGTAGCCGCGTTCCTCCGCACCCTCGACGAGCGCCTTGGCCTGATCGGTCTCGAGCAAGTCGTGAAGCTGGTTCTGCGTCAGGGTCTTCTCAGTCCTTTCGGTGCTGCGTCGAGGACATCCGCAAGCCTTCTCACTCTAGGAGCGAACTCCTCCGGTTGCCAGGGGGAACCGTCTGCGCCTCCGAGACTTCGAACGTGCTCCGCGCCCTGATATTCCGCTCGCGGCGGTTCACTGGTTTGCGCGCGCACGGGAAACCCCGACCTGCTCATTCTACGACGCGCGACGGCCGGGGAAAGTTGGCTCTTCAGGACGCCTTGCGGCGGCGCACGGGCGCCTTCTTCTTCGCGGGGCCCTTCGCCCGCCGCTCGGCCAGGAGCTCGACGGCGCGGTCGAGGGTGACCGACTCCGGGTCGTCCCCGGTCCGCAGGCTCGCGTTCGTCTCGCCGTCCGTGACGTACGGCCCGAAGCGGCCCTCCTTCACGACGATCGGTTTGCCGCTCACCGGGTCGGCGCCGACCTCCTTCAGCGGCGGCTTGGCCTGCCCGCGGCCGCGGCGCTCCTTCGGCTTCGCGAGGATCGCCTTCGCCTCCTCGAGCGTGAGCGACAAAAGCTGTTCCTCCGACTCGAGCGAGCGGGATTCCTTGCCCTGCTGCACGTACGGGCCGTAGCGGCCGTTCCGTGCGACGATCTCCTCGCCGTCGTCGCCGACGCCGATGGTGCGCGGGAGCTGGAGCAGCTGCAGCGCCTCGTCGAGGGTGAGCGTGTCGAGGCTCATCGACTTGAAGAGCGACGCGGTCGGCGGCTTCTCCTTCGAGTCCTCGGGCATCGTCTCGCTGACGTACGGCCCGTAGCGCCCGTTGCGCGCGACGACCGTGCGCCCGGTCTCGGGATTGACGCCGAGCTCGCGGTCCTGCGAGGGCTGCGCGAGCAGCTCCTCCGCCTTCGCGACCGTCAGCTCGTCGTACGGCAGGTCGTCGGGGACGCTCGCACGCTCGGTGTCGCGCTCGAGGTACGGGCCGTAACGGCCGACGCGCACGACGATCCCCGACTCGCTGTCGATCGGGATCGAGTTGATCTCGCGCGCGTCGATGCCGCCGAGGTCGGAGACGAGCTCCTTCAGGCCGCCGCCGTCATCGGTGCCGCCGTCGCCGAAGTAGAAGCGCTTCAGCCAGTCGTTGCGCTGCTCGTCGCCCGACGCGATGCGGTCGAGGTCGTCCTCCATCCGCGCCGTGAAGTCGTAGTCGACGAGCCGGCGGAAGTGCTGCTCCAGCAGCTGCACGACGGAGAACGCGAGGAACGACGGCACGAGCGCCGTGCCCTTCTTGTAGATGTAGCCGCGATCGAGGATCGTGCCGAGGATCGACGCGTAGGTCGACGGCCGGCCGATGCCGAGCTCCTCCAGCGTGCGCACGAGCGTCGCCTCGGTGTAGCGCGCCGGCGGGTTCGTCTCGTGTCCTTGCGGCTCGAGCGCCTTGAGCTGCACCGCGTCGCCCTCGGCGAGATTCGGCAGCCGGCGCTCGTCGTCGTCCTTCGCATCGGTATCGTCGCGGCCCTCCTCGTACGCGGCGAGGAAGCCGCGGAACGTGATCACCGTTCCGGACGCTCCGAACTCGACCTGCTCGTCCGCCGACGACGTGCCCGCGATGCGCAGCGACACCGTCTGCCCCTTCGCGTCCTCCATCTGCGACGCGAGCGTGCGGATCCAGATCAGCTCGTACAGCGCGTGCTCGTCGCGCGAGAGCTCGCGCTGCACGTCTTGCGGCGTGCGGAACGAGTCGCCCGAGGGGCGGATCGCCTCGTGTGCCTCCTGCGCGTTCTTCACCTTGCGCTCGTACTGCCGCGGCTTCGCCGGCACGTACTCGGCGCCGAAGAGCTCGGCCGCCTGCGCGCGCGCCGCCTTGAGCGCCGACTCCGACAAGGTCGTCGAGTCGGTGCGCATGTACGTGATGTATCCGTTCTCGTAGAGGCGCTGGGCGACGCGCATCGTCGTCTGCGCGGTGTAGCGAAGCTTGCGGCTCGCCTCCTGCTGCAGCGTCGACGTCATGAACGGCGGGCTCGGCCGGCGGACGTACGGCTTGCGCTCGACGCGGCCGACGCTGAACGCCGAGTCGCCGAGCCGGTCGGCGAGCCCGCGCGCGGCGGCCTCGTCGAGCTGCACGACGTCCTTGCTCTTCGACGTCCCGTCCGGCCCGAAGTCGCGCCCCTGGGCTACGCGCTTGGCGTCGACGCTGACGAGCCGTGCGGCGAACGACTCGGGATCGAACGTCGCCTCGATGTCCCACCACTGCGCGCGCACGAAGTCGTGGCGCTCGCGCTCGCGCTCGACGACGAGCCGCGTCGCAACCGACTGCACGCGACCGGCGGAGAGCCGCGGCATGATCTTCTTCCAGAGCACCGGCGAGATCTCGTAGCCGTAGAGACGGTCGAGGATGCGCCGCGTCTCCTGCGCGTCGACGAGCCTCTGGTCGACCTCGCGCGTCTCGCCGAGCGCGCGGTCGATCGCGTCGCGTGTGATCTCGTGGAACACCATGCGCCGCACGGGCACCTTCGGCTTGAGCACCTGCAGGAGATGCCAGGCGATCGCCTCGCCCTCGCGGTCCTCGTCCGTCGCGAGCAGGAGCTCGTCGGAGGACGCGAGCAGCTTCTTCAGCTCGCTGACCTTCTTGCGCTTGTCGGGGTCGACGATGTAGAGCGGCTCGAAGCCCTCGTCGACGTTGACGCCGAGGCGCGCCCACGCTTCTTTCTTGTACTCCTCGGGGATGTCGGCGGCGCGCTCCGGCAGGTCGCGGATGTGGCCGACGCTCGACTCGACCACGAAGTCCTTGCCGAGATAGCCGGCGATCGTCTTCGCCTTTGCAGGCGACTCGACGATCACGAGGCGCTTGTGCTTTTCGTCTCCGGGCACGGCTGGTCACGATAGCTTGCGCCCCCAACGGCTCCAACAGCCGCGTCCGGGAGGGGCGATACTGGCTCCGTGCGGCCCACTCCGACCTACAACGCCGTCGCGGCGCTGACCTGGCCGCTGCTCTACGGGCTCTTCCGGCTTCGCGCGACAGGTCGCGAGAACCTGCCCGAGGGCGGCTGCGTGCTCGCGTGCAACCACGTCTCGAGCTTCGATCCGTGGCCGCTCGGGATGCCGCTCTGGCCTCGCACGTTCCTCCGCTTCATGGCGAAGTCCGAGCTCTACTGGTTCCCGCTGAACAAGCTGATCGACGGCGCCGGCGCGTTCCCGGTCAAGCGCGGGCAGCGCGACACCGTCGCGATCGAGACCGCGGTGCGGCTCGCACGCGAGGGGAATGTCGTCGCGATGTTCCCCGAAGGAACGCGTCGCACGAAGGGGCTCATCAAGCGCTTCGAGGCGAGGCCGCGCACCGGCGCCGCGCGCATCGCGCTCGAGGCGAACGTCCCGCTCGTCCCCGCAGCGGTGAAAGGAACGGACAAGCTCCTCCGGCTAGGGAAGCTTCGCGTCGCGTACGGAACACCGGTCGAGATCGACGACCTGCGCGGCCGGGAGATCGCGGAGGCGGCGGTCGAGGCGACCGCGCGGCTGATGGCGCGCATCGAAGCGCTGGAGGCGTCGCTCTGAGCGTGCTGCTCGCGATCGACGGCGACTCGCTCGCGCACCGCGCGTACCATGGGGGCCCGAAGACGCGCTGGAACGCGGTCTCCGGATTCACGACGTGGCTCGTCACGCTGTGGCAGGCGGAGCGCCCCGACGCGATCGTCGTCGGCTGGGACACGCTGACGGTGCCGACGTACCGGCACGAGGCGTTCGCGCCCTACCAGTCCGGCCGCGTGTTCGAGCCGTCGATCCTCGAGCAGCTCGACGTGCTGCCCGAGGTCGTGCGCGCCGCCGGCTTCACGGTCGGCAAGGGCGACGGCTACGAGGCGGACGACTTCCTCGCCGCGGCCGCGCATTCGTGGCCCGGCGAGGTGCGCGTCGTCACCTCCGACCGCGACGCGTACCAGCTCGTGACCGACCGCGTCACGATCCTCCAGCCGACGAAGGGCGTCACCGACCTCCTGCGCATCGACCCCGCCGGGGTGCGCGAGCGCTACAGCGTCGACCCGTCGCAGGTCACGGATCTGATCGCGCTCCGCGGCGACCCCTCCGACAAGCTGCCCGGCGCGCGCGGCATCGGGCCGAAGAAGGCGGCCGACCTGCTGCACGAGTTCGGCACGCTGGAGGCGGTGCTCGAGGCGGGCCGTTTCGCCGCCGAGGCGGAGGACTTGAGGCTGTTCCGGCGAATCGCAACGATGGACGCCTCTGCTCCTCTTCCTCCCCTCTCTCCTCACACACCCACATGGGCGGAGGCGTCCTCCTTCATCCGGCAGCTCGGTCTCGACCGGCTCGCCGACCGGCTAGCCTCCCTCGCATGAACGAGTGGCTCTCCGCGCGCGCCGACGCGCTCGCCGCGACGGGCCCCGTAGTGCGCGACGGCCTCGAGCTGACCGACGCGGACGTCGAGACATTGCTCGACGTCGCCGGCTTCGCCGCGCACGACAGCGGTGCGCGGACGAACGCGCCGCTGCTCTGTTATCTGCTCGGACGCGCGAGCGCAGGCGGCGCGAGCCTCGACGAGCTCGCCGCGGCGGTTCGCGCATCGACGTCCTGACGCATCCGTCGCTCGCGCGGCTGCACCCGACCGGTCACCACCCCGAGCGGCCCGAGCGGATCGCAGTGCTGCTCGACCGGTTCCCGGACGCGCGCGAGGGCCGCGCCGCGACCGACGAGGAGCTGCTGCTCGTGCACACGCGCGAGCACGTCGACCGCGTGCGGTCGATCGACGACACGACGTGGCTCGACTACGACACGATCGCGTCGCCGACGACGTGGGAAGCTGCGACGCTCGCGGCCGGCACGGCGATCGAGGCTGCGCTGTCGGGCGGGTTCGCGCTCGTCCGCCCGCCGGGGCATCACGCGCTGCCCGAGCGCGCGATGGGCTTCTGCGTCTTCAACAACATCGCGATCGCCGCGCGTGTCGCGCAGCAGCAACTCGGTCTGGAGCGCGTCGCGATCGTCGACTACGACGTGCACCACGGCAACGGCACCCAGGCGGTGTTCGAGGACGACGACTCCGTCCTCTTCATCTCGCTGCACCAGTGGCCGTTCTACCCGGGCGGCGGCGGGCCGGAGGAGCAGCGGGACACGACGCTGAACATCCCGATGTCCGCGGGCTCGGGCGACGAGGAGTACCTTCACGCGTTCGACCACGTCGTCGCGCCGGCGGTCGAGCGGTTCGCGCCCGAGCTGCTGCTGGTCTCCGCCGGCTTCGACGCCCACGAGGACGACCCGCTCGCCGAGATGCGCGTCACCGCGGACGGCTTCCGGGAGCTGTCGCGCCGCTGCGCCGGCCTCGCGCCGCGCCTCGCCGCCGTGCTCGAGGGGGGCTACGAGCTCGAGACGCTGCCCGACCTCGTCGGCGCCGCGCTCGACGGCTTCCAGCCCTGAATAGCCAACGGCCCCTCTCGGGGCCGCTCGCTGCCACAGTATTTCCGCCATCCCCCGTGTCGTTCGGGGTGCTCGCTGTACGAGAGTTATCGACGCCGCCCACCCGGGACTCGTGACCCCGGCTTGGTGAACCGTGTCACCCACCGTGGGTGAGAACGAGTGTTCGAGACTCAGGAGCTCTCACACAATGAGGTTCGTCGCCGCCGAGCGCGGCCGGGCGACACAATCGCTCATTGTGTA
Source organism: Gaiellaceae bacterium (assembly GCA_035999905.1). GTDB lineage: Bacteria > Actinomycetota > Thermoleophilia > Gaiellales > Gaiellaceae > Palsa-739. The sequence goes on from DASYGK010000060.1 coordinate 18,410, forward strand.
AGAGCTTCTTACGCCGCGCGGGCGAAGGCGAGCCGCTCGAGCGCCTCGCGGCGGGACGAGACGTTCAGCTTCCGCAGCAGGCTCTTCACGTGCGAGCGCACGGTGTGCTCGGAGATGTAGAGCCGGAGGGCGATCTCGTCGGTGCCCAGATGGTCGTCGAGGAGCAGGAGCACCTCGACCTCGCGGGCCGACAGGGTCTGGGCGATCGCGTCGGGCACGCCCGAACCGCGCTCGGTGCCGCTCCGCACCTCGTCGAGGAGACGCCGGGCGATCGAGCCCGAGAGGGCCGCCTCGCCGTTCGCGACGCCCTCGAGGAAGCGCGCGATCCGCTCCGGAGGCTCGGTCTTGAGGAGGTAGCCGGCCGCGCCGCCGCGGATCGCGGCGAGGAGGTTGGCCTCCGTGCCGGACGCGGTCAGGACGACGACCTCGCAGTCGGGAGCAGCCGCGCGGAGCTGCGGCAGTGCGGTCAGGCCGTCCATCCCGGGCATCGAGAGGTCGAGCAGGACGAGATCCGGCAGGAGCCGCGCCGCCTCGACGACCGCCTCCGCGCCGTCCGAGGCGCACCCGACCACGTCGAAGCCGTGCACCCCGAGCAGCGAGGAGAGCGCCTCGCGGGTCAGAGGGTGGTCGTCGACGATGAGAATCCGGGCTGCCATTCCTGACCCTTATCGGCAGCAACGGTTCTGCCGACAAGAGGGAAGTGAACGGAAACCGCAACGAGTACCAGGCCTGGCTCCTGGGCGAGATCCTCCTGGCCGGGCTCCTCGGCGCGAGCCTGGCGCTCTTCCTCACGCACCCCTCGCTCCAGACCCGCTGGGACCTGCCGCAGCTGCGGCTCGTGCTCCAGACCTCGATGGCGCTCGCCGGCCTCCTCGTCGCGCTGCTCGCCGCCGTCCGCTTCTCGGTCGAGGGCCGGCGCATCGACCTCCTGCTCGCGAGCGGGTTCTTCGTCGCGTCGCTCTCGGCCTTCGCATTCGCGATCGGCCCGCAGCTCGGCGGCCAGAAGGTCCGTGCGGCCGAGAGCTGGGCGGCGCTCCTCGGCGTGATGCTCGGGCTCGCACTCGTCGCAGCGGCGCCCTTCTTCCGCGGCCGCACGAAGTACCGCGACTGGGCGATCGCGAACGCCGTCGCGGCGGCCGGGATCGCGCTCCTCGTCGCGTGGTCGCTGCTCCGTGCAGTCGGCCCGGGGCTGCCGAACCCGACCGCGACGGGCACCGACCACGGGCCGTTCTACCTCACCGGAACACTCGCGCTCCAGGCGTTCGTCTGCCTCATCGCCGTGATCGGCTGGGGCGAGCGCTTCCGCACCAAGGGCGACGACCTCGCGCGCTGGCTCGCACTCGGCTTCACGCTGATGCTCTTCGCCGCACTGCACCTCGTGTTCCAGCCGCTGCTCGCGAGCACGTACGTGTCGCAGGGCGACTTCCTCCGCATCCTGGCGTACGCCCTCATCCTCGTCGGCGCCTGGCGCGCGATCCGCTTCGCGGAGTTCGGGCGCGCCGTCGCGGAAGAGCGTGCGCGCGTGGCCCGCGAGATCCACGACGGGCTCGCGCAGTATCTCTTCGCCGTCTCGACGCACGCCTCGATGCTCGAGGCGGGTGCGCCGCTCGCAGAGGTTGCGCCGCGGCTGAAGGAGGCCGCGCTCCTCGCCCAGCAGGAGGCGCGCTTCGCGATCCTGGCGCTCTCGTCGGCGAGCGGGACCGCGCCGTTCGACGCGGCGCTGCGGCGCTACGTCGACTTCCTCACCGCCGACGGCGTGCTCGAGGTCGAGCTCGAGGTCGACACGTCGATCCGCCTCGCACCCGACGAGCAGATCGAGATCTTCCGCATCGTCCAGGAGGGGCTCGCCAACGTGCGCAAGCACGCCAACGCGACCCGCGCGGAGGTGACGATCGGCGAACGGCCGTTCGGCGAGCGCTTCGTGACGATCAGCGACAACGGCGAGGGCTTCGACGGCGCTGAGGCGCCGGCGGGCCAGGGCCTCAAGAACATGCGGGCTCGTGCCGCGTCGATCGAGGGCGGCTTCTCCCTGCGCTCGACTCCGGGCCGCGGCACCGCGCTCGAGGTCGTCCTCCGGACCTAGCCCCGGCGGGTTTGGCCCCGCTCGTTGCAAGAAATACTGCCTCCGTTCGTCTTACACAGGGGTACCAGCAGCGATCGGGAGACCGGCGTGGCAGCAGTCGTCGAGACGGGGCAGCTCCAGCGGGAAGCGGCACAGGGCCTCTACGAGCGCTTCTATCCGAGCGTCTACCGCTATGCGCTCTCGCAGGTGCGCTCGCCGGAGGACGCCGAGGACGCGACCCAGAACACGTTCCTGCGCGCATTCGCGGCGCTTCAGCGGGGCGTCGTCCCCGAGAACGAGGCCGCCTGGCTCTTCAAGATCGCGCACAACGTCTGTGTGTCCTCGAAGCTCGCGTGGCTACGGCGCCGCCGCGTCGAGACGCCGCGCGACCTCGACGAGCTCCCCGGCACTCCCGCCGCGCCCGAGCTTCGGAGCGACGAGCTGTTCGGGCTCGACGACGCGCTCGCCGCGATGCCGGCGCGCCTCCGCGAAGCCTTCCTGCTGCGCGAGTGGCAGGGGCTGTCCTACCAGGAGATCGCCGACCGGCTCGACACGTCGCGCTCGGCCGTCGAGACGCTGATCTTTCGCGCGCGCCGGACGCTCGCGGCGCAGCTGGAGACTCCGGTGCGTCGCGTCCGCCAGGCCCTCGGCGTCGGTCCGCTCCTCGCCGCGCTGCGCGGGCTCGCGGGCGGCGGGTCGCTCGCCGTCAAGGCGGCCGCTGTCGCAGTCGTCGCCGCGGGAGCAGGCATCGCCGCGCAGCCGCTCCTCCACTCCGCTCCGGCGGTCCACCACCCCGCCGTCGCACCCGTGGCGGTGCACGCCGGCGACGGCTCCGTGGCCGGCACGGGTACGCCGGCCGCGCCGCGCCGTTCGATCGTCGCCCGGATGCACGCCGGCACGCCAGCCGTCCAGGCTCGGCTCCAGGCGCCGGTCGCGCCAGAAGACACGCCCCTGCCCGTGCCGGCGACCCCGGCGGGCGCGCTCGATCCCGTGAACGCCCCCTTCCTGCCGACCCCGGCTACGTCACTGCCCGCAGCGCCCGCGCCGGCCGCGACCGTGCCGCCGGCGACGGCTCCCGCGGTGCCGGCGCCCACGGCGGCCGTGCCTGCGGCCCCCGCTGTGACGACACCGGCAGTGACGACCCCAGCAGTGACGGTGCCGGCAGCGACGATCCCCGGCGTGACCGTGCCCGCAGTGACCGTTCCGCAGCTCCCGCTGCCCTGATCGCGGCGAGCGTCGGCGGCAGGAACGACTCGACGACGGCGTAGTCGGCCGTGCGGGCGACCTCGGTCGCCCAGCGGGCACATTCGAGAGAGACCGCGAACGCACCTGCGACGCGGATCCGGTCGAACGCAGCCCGGCTGAGCGTGATCCGGCGCATGCAGTCGGCCGACGGGCACTCGCAGAGGAAGTCGGCCTCCTCGGCGGCGCCGAAGCTTCGGAGTAGCTCTTCGATGCGTTCGTTCACCTCTCTGAACAGCGTCGTCTTGCGGCCGGCGGTCATCGATGGATCTCCCTTCGGTCGTCTCCCACGGGGGATGACCGCGCAGCCGGGCGAAACCTGCATCGGATCTCGGCACGGCGGGTATTGGAGTCGTACTCTTCGTCACGAAGGAGGCGGTGCCGATGGCCAGCCACATGCACCTCCCGCACGCGCACGTCCCGCACCCTCACGTCGCGGTGGACGAGCACCCGTGGCGCGCGCTTCCGATCGCGCTCGGCGTGATCGTGCTGCTCGCGATTCTCCTGATCGCCGGCAGCTTCGCGATCTCGAAGGCGCTCACGGGACACGCGTACTGAGCACTGGGGCGAGAGCCCCGCGTCGAGCGGGGCTCTCCCTTTCGATCTCTAGGACGACGCTTCGATCGCGTCGGCGTGGGCGTATGCGCCGTGCTGCTGCGCCGTGCGGAGAAGCGTGACGCCGATCGTTGCTGCGGCGACCGCGAACACGGCCCCTGCGAAGAACGCGAGGTGGTAGCCGCCGAGGAGCGCCGCCGCATGCGTGCTGCCGGAGGTCGCAAGGCTGCCGGTGCGCGACGCCGCGAGGCTCGCGAGCACTGCGAGCCCGACCGCACCGCCCATCATGAATGCGGTGTTGACGACGCCGGACGCAAGCCCCGACTCCTCCGGCGCGACGTCGCTCATCGCGGCGAGCAACACCGGGTTGAAGGCGATCCCCGCGCCGACGCCGAGCAGGATCATCCCCGGCAGGATGTCCGGGACGAAGCTGCCGCCGACCGGGGCGCGGGCGAAGAGCGCAAGCGCCGTCGCGGCGAGGAGCAGCCCGACGCCGAGCGGGCGCTTGATGCCGTAGCGCATGACGAGCTTCGCCGACGCGCCGATGGAGAGCGCGCCCATGATCACGTTGCCCGGCAGGAACGCGAGGCCGACCTGGAGCGGGCTGTAGTGCAGCACGAGCTGCAGGTACAGCGCCGACAGGAAGAACGCGGCGAACATCGCAGCGGCCCAGAGGATGCCGACGACGTTGGCGATCGCGAGGTTGCGCAACTTGAACAGGCCGAGCGGCATGAGCGGCGATGCGACCCGCGACTCGATCAGGAGGAAGAGCACGAGCAGCGCCGCGCCTCCGCCGAGGATGCCCAGCGTCTCGAGTGACGTCCATCCGTTCTGATTGCCGTTGACGATCGCGTAGACGGCGAGCATCAGCGACGCCGTGACCGTGATCGCCCCGGCGACGTCGAGCCGTCCCGCGTCGGGCCGGCCGCGACCGCCCGGAAGCAGGCGCAGCGCGAGCGCGACGACGGCGATGCCGATCGGGAGGTTGACGAGGAAGATCCAGTGCCAGTTGAGCGAGCCGGTGAGGATGCCGCCGAGCAGCACGCCGATCGAGCCGCCGCCCGACGCGACGAAGCCGAAGACGCCCATCGCCTTCGCGCGCTCCGCAGGCTCGGTGAAGAGATTCATCATCAGCGACAGCGACACCGCGGACGCGATCGCCCCGCCGACGCCCTGCACGGCGCGCGCCGCGACGAGGAAGACCTGCGAGCCGGCGACGCCGCAGCAGAGCGACGCGAGCGTGAAGACCGCGATGCCCGAGAGGAACAGCCGCCGGTGCCCGTAGAGGTCGCCGAGGCGGCCGCCGAGCAGGAGGAAGCCGCCGAACGTCAGCAGGTACGCGTTGACGACCCATGCGAGCGACGTCTGCGAGAACCCGAGGTCGGTGCGGATCGACGGGAGCGCGACGTTCACGATCGTCGTGTCGAGCACGATCATCAGGCTCGCGAGGCAGAGGACGATCAGGGCGTACCAGCGGGTGCGGCTGTCCATCGTCATTGGCGTTTTCCTTTCGGCGTTGTCGATCTTCGGGATTTAGACTTACCATCTGCGCGCAATTCATCGGTCTGCGCGTCGATGAGTTTTCGCGTCTCGAGCCGTCTACTTCCGTAGATGGCCGCGCCACGCCCGAGCCGGATCGTCTGCGACGTCGGAGGCGCCGCGGCGGACGCGGTCGTCGTCGGTGCGCTTGCGCGGCTTCAGCTCGGTGCGCGCAGCGCCGGCTTCGAGCTGCGGCTGCGTAACGCGTCGCGCGAGCTCGAGGAGCTCGTCGCGTTCTGCGGGCTGCGGGACGTTCTACGCGTCGAGCCGCGGAGGCAGCCCGAAGAGCGGGAAGAGCGTCTCCGTGTCGAGGAAGAACGTGAACTCGACGATCTTCCCCCCTGAGAGCTCGAGCACCTGGAGCGCCCACGGGTCGTAGCCCGAGCCGGTGTCGCTCGGCTTGTACTGGCCGAACGCCGGCGAGCCGTTGGCGCTCACCGTGGGGATGACGCGCGAGCCCTTGCAGCCGATCCCCGGCCCGAACCACCACGTGAAGATGTCGTCGCGGCCGCGCAGCCACAGGTCGAACGGCGGCATCGACTGCGTGGCGTCCTCCTGGATCAACGACGTCAGCGCCTCGATGTCGTAGCGCTCGAACGCGTCGACGTAGCGCTCGAGCAGCGCGCGGCTGTCCGCGTCCAGGTCCGCGACGGAGTCGGATGCGGATATCTGCACCTCGTCGAGCGTCGCGCGGGCGCGCTGCAGCGCGCTGTTCACGGAGGCGACGCTCGTGTCGAGCAGCTCGGCGACCTCGGCCGCCTTCCAGCGGAGCACCTCGCAGAGGATCAGCACCGCGCGCTGCCGCGGCGGCAGGTGTTGCAGCGCGGCGACGAAGGCGAGGCGGATCGTGTCACGCGCGACCGCGACGTCGGCGGGATCGCCGTCGGGCACGACGAGCCCGTCGGGCGCGGGCTGGATCCACGTCACCTCGGGCAGCGTGTTGAGGTTCTCGATGATCGGCTCGCGCGAAGGCCCGAGGTCCATCGGCCGCGCACGCCGCTCGCGCGCCGTCAGCATGTCGAAGCACACGTTCGTCGCGATGCTGTAGAGCCAGGAGCGCAGTGCAGCGCGGCCTTCGAAGCTGTCGTACTTGCGCCACGCGCGGATGAACGTCTCCTGCACGGCGTCCTCCGCCTCGAACGGCGAGGCGAGCATGCGATAGCTGTACGCCGTCAGCTCCGAGCGGTGCTGCTCGAGCAGCGCTTCGAGCTCGTGGGCGGCGGGCTTCGCGGTGAGGGGCTGCTGTGCCACGGCCCCCATCGTACGAGCCCGGCGGGGGTCTTCGCCACGCCGGGCTCGTCCGCGGGTCAGGCTCGGCTCGCTAGGAGCAGGTGGTCGCCCAGGCGCAGAGGTCGAAGCCGTCGTGCGTCGCGTTCGGCGCCGACGGGGAGCCGATCACGGCGCCGTTGGAGTCGATCAGCTGCAGCTCCTGGGACGCCTGCAGGTTCGCGTTCGCACCGTTCACGGTCGCGTTCGTGAACGCGATCTTCGTGAGGTTCGGCAGCGCCGCGAAGCCGGCGTTCGCGCCGAGGAGGAGCGGTGTCTCCTCGATCCACTCGGCCGTGAGGTGGGTCGAGCTGTACGGCACGGTGGTGGTGAAGCTCTCGCCCTTCGTCACGTCCTGCAGCGTGATCGCCCAGACGTTCGCGCCGACGAGCACTTCCGCGAGCGAGGCGTGCATGTGGTCGCCCGGCGCGATCGTCATGCCGGAGATCGTGAGCGACGGGCCGGGGATGATCTCCCACCACGCCGAGTACGTGCCGTCGGAGTCCTGCTCCGTGCCGGTCTGGATGAGCGACGAGTCGCCGACGGTGCAGCCGGCGTCGACGCAGCCGCCGCCGATGCCGATCCAGTCGGACGAGTAGGCGGGGCTGCCGGCCGTGTGCTCGGTCGCCGCCGGCACCGTCCAGTCGCCGGTGATCGAGCTGAAGAGCGTCCCGCCGAGCGCGAGCGAGCCCTGGTTGTAGCCGAACCAGTTCGAGCTCTGGTTCGTGTTGGCACGAAGCTGGACGAGCTGGCCGTGCGAGCTCGGCGAGGCCGCACTCGCCGTCGCCGGAAGGGCGACGCACAGGGCCGCGGCGAGGCCGGGCAGCGCGCGTCGGAGGGTCCTCCAGTGCATTGCGTTCTCCTCTCGGGCGGCAGGAGCGCCTCCTGCGCAAGGGAGCTTCGCGTGCCCGGATCTTCTCTTTTGAAAACGATGCGACGACCAGGCGCGGCCGCCCGTCAGATGCCGTCGATCCAGCGCTCGAGGTGGCGGCCCTGCCGGCTGAGGATGTCGGGATCGCGGAAGGTGCTGGACAGCAGCGCCGCCCCCTGGATGCCGGAGAAGAGCGCCACCGCGAGATCGCGGGCGTCGCGCCTGCCGAGCTGCCGGAACTGGTCCTCGGCCCAGTCGATGATGCGCGCCATGACCGCCGCCGCCTCGCGGTCGGCACCGCCGTCGAGCTTGTCGAGCTCGGCGCAAAGCGTCCCCATCGGGCAGCCGTAGCGCGCGACGATCTCGCGCATGTCGGACCACTGCTGCACGAGCGCCTTCAGGCGGGCCTGCGGCGACCGGTGGCGCTCGAACCGCGCGATCAGCGCGTCTGCCTCGTCCTGGTAGCCCTCGAGCACTGCACGGACAAGCTCTTCCTTGCTCTTGAAGTAGTAGTAGACGTTGCCGAGTGGAACGTCGCCGCGCTCGGCGACCGCGGCGAGGGTCGTGCGATGCACCCCTTGCTCGTGGATGAGCGCCGTGGCGCTGTCGACGAGCCGCTGCCGCTTGTCGGGCCGTGACTTCTTTCCGACTGAGTTAGCCATCCCACTCACGAGACTAGCGATTTCAGGTAGCGTCCTGCGAGTTAGTCAGATAACTAACTAGGAGGATGCCCTGTGTCGTCACCTTCGGTGCTCCACGAGCTGCCCGCCGGCGAGCCGTCGTTCCTCTCCACGCGACGTGGGAAGCTGACGCTCGCTTTTCTCTGCATGGTCGGGTTCCTCGACTTCGTCGACGCCTCGATCGTCAACGTCGCCCTGCCCTCGATCCGTCGCGACCTGCACTTCTCGGTTCAGGGCCTGCAGTGGGTGCTGAGCGCCTATCTGCTCACCTACGGCGGCTTCATGCTGCTCGGCGGCCGGGCCGCCGACCTCCTCGGCCGCCGTCGCGTCCTCTCCGCCGGCATCGTCGTCTTCGCGCTCGCATCGCTCACGGGAGGCGTTGCCCAGGACGCGGGAATGCTCGTCGCGGCCAGGCTCGTGCAGGGGATCGGCGCGGCGATGATGGTGCCGGCGGCTCTCTCCACCTTGACCACGACGTTCAGCGAGGGAACCGACCGGCACAAGGCAATCGGCGCATGGGGCGGCATCGCCGGTCTCGCGTCCGCAGCGGGCGTCTTCCTCGGCGGGCTGCTCACGGAGGACGCCAGCTGGCGCTGGGTGTTCTGGGTCAACCTTCCCGTCGCGGCGTTCCTCCTCGTCGCCACGTTCCGGATCGTCGACGGCAAGCGCGCCGAGACCCGAAGCCGGAACTTCGACTCGCTCGGAGCGCTGCTCGTGACCGGCGGGATGCTGTTGCTGGTCTACGGGCTCGTCGAGGCGCCGAGCCGCGGCTGGGGCGCCGCGCGCACGATCGGCGAGCTCGCGAGCGCGGCGGTGCTGCTCCTCGCGTTCGTCGCCAACGAGCGGCGTCATCCGAACCCGCTCGCCCCGCTCTCGATCTTCCGGGTCAACGGGCTCGGCGCAGCCAACGCGACGCAGGTGATGGCGATCGGCGGGTTCTACGCCATGTTCTTCTTCATCACCCTCTACATGCAGAACGTCCTCGGCTATTCGGCGCTGCAGGCCGGCTCCGCGTACCTGCCCGTGACGCTCGGCGTTGCGGTCTCCTCCGGCATCGCCTCGCAGCTCTTCTCCCGCGTGGGCACGCGCCCGATCATCGTCACCGGCGCGCTCATCTCGGCGGGCGCCGTCTACTGGCTCTCGCGCATTCCCGTCCACGGCTCCTATCTCACCGACCTCCTCCCCGGCCTCATGATCATGTCGCTCGGGCTCGGTTGCGTCTTCGTCGGCGTCAACACCGCAGCCAACGCCGGCGTCCCCGCGGACAAGGCGGGGCTCGCCGCCGCGCTCGTCAACACCTCGACCTGGGTCGGCGGTGCGCTCGGGCTCGCGATCTTCTCCGTCGTCGCGACGTCTCGAACCGACCATCTGCTGGCGCGGGCAACCGCGGCGCCGGACGCGCTCACGGCCGGGTTCCAACGCGCCCTCCTCGCGTGCAGCCTCTTTCTGCTCGCCGCAGCGGCGATCGCGCTCAGGGCGACGAATACACGGGGCGAGGAACAGCCCGCGATCGACACCGAGCCGGCCCTCGAGGCGATCTAGGTCGGAGCGGAGACGCGTTCGTCCCGATAGAAAAGCCCCGCCGAGGCGGGGCTTTTCGTTAGCAGGCCTGTAAGCCGGATTCTGTCGAGGGTGACCATCCATCTTTGCGGCTACCCGGCTCCTCGACGGGCCGTCTTGGCGGAGCCTGTTCGCCTTGCACCGGACGGGGTTTGGCGAGCCGGTCGTGTCGCCACGGCCGCTGGTGGGCTCTTACCCCACCGTTTCACCCTTACCGCCGACGTACTCCGGAGATCACGTCGGAGGCGGTCTGCTTTCTGTGCCACTTTCCGTCGGCTTTCGCCGCCTCCCTCGCGGGAGCGTCCTGCCCTGCGGTGTCCGGACTTTCCTCGAGCCCCACTGCACTTGGCGCGCACCGTGGCCCGCGGTCACCCGGCCTGCGAGCCGAATTCTACCTGGACGACGTTCTGGGGGAGCCTGCCGCGCAGGATCATCTCGCACTCGGGGCAGCGCACCGCCCCGCCGTCGTGGAGGACGAACTCGCCGCACACCGGGCACTCGAGCGACGCCCCCCGCAGGAGGGCGAAGAGCTCGTGCTCGAGCGTCCGGTGGACGGATGAGACGGACATCAGAGCGTCCTGAAGACCCCCACGACCTTGCCGAGGATCTGGACGTGCTCCGCATAGATCGGCTCGAGCGAGGCGTTCTCCGGCTGGAGCCGGATGCGGCCCTTCTCCTTGTAGAACGTCTTGACGGTCGCCTCGTCGGCCGACTCGTCGTCACCCGCGAGCGCGACGACGATGTCGCCGTTGCGTGCGTCCTGGGCGCGCTGCACGACGACGAGGTCGCCGTCGAGGATGCCCGCCTCGATCATCGACTCGCCCTTGACGCGCAGCACGAAGTCGCCGCGAAGCGTCTCGGGCACCGCGATCTGGTCCTCGACGTTCTGCTCGGCGAGCAGCGGGCCGCCGGCCGCGATCTGCCCGAGGAGCGGCAGCTTCGGCAGCTCGACGACGGCCGCCTCGGCCGGCTTCTCGCGGCCCGTCAGCTCGAGGGCGCGCGGCTTCGTCGGGTCGCGCTTGAGCAGGCCGGCCCGCTCGAGGTTGGCGAGATGCGCGTGCACCGTCGACGGCGACGCGAGACCGACCGCCTCGCCGATCTCGCGGACCGTCGGCGGGTAGCCGTGGCGGTCGACGTAGTCGACGAGAAAGCCCCAGATCTCCTGTTGTCTACCGGTGAGCTCCACTGCTCGTCCTCCTGCGGGATGGGTCGTTGGTCGAACGTGTGTTCGACACCGAGAGTAGAGACTCCTCCGGACGGAGTCAAACGTCCTTCCCACGAAAAGGGCCGCCCGGAGGCGACCCTTGAGCATGCGCTGGAGAGGACTTGAACCTCCACGGCCTATGCGGCCACTAGGCCCTCAACCTAGCGCGTCTACCAATTCCGCCACCAGCGCGAGAGCCGGCGCATTGTAGCGCCGGGAGGGACGAGCGCTACTTCAGGTAATGGAAGAGCGCGACGCTGTTCACGAAGAAGAGGACGCTGACGACGATCGTGAACCGCGTGAGGTTCCGCTCGACGATGTGCGTCCCGCCCTGCGACGCCGGGGTGAACCCCATCCCGCCCATGCCGGCGTCGCGCCCGCTGTGCATCAGGATCAGCGCGACGACGACGAAGACGAGGATGACCTGGAAGACGGCGAGGACGCTGGTCATGCCCGCCAGGGTAGCGAACGCCCTAGGGCCGTTCCGCTATCTCGACGATCGCGTCGATCAATTCCGCGGCGATCCGGTCCTTCGTCACGTAGCCGGCCGCACCGGCCTTGCGGGCGCGATCGACGTCGTCCCGGGAGTTCGAGCCCGTGAGCATGAGGATCCGCGGGTCGTGGGCGCCGCCCGCGCGCAGCTCGGCGGCGGCCTCGATCCCGTCCATCACGGGCATGCTGATGTCCATCAGGACGACGTCGGGCTCGAGCTCGGCCGCGAGGTCGACCGCCTCCCGCCCGTCGCCCGCGTGGGCGACGACCTCGATCCGCCGGTCGGCGGCGAGGATCGCCTCGAGCGCCTCGGCGAAGAGGCGGTGGTCGTCGGCGATGAGGACGCGGATTGCCATACGCGCGGCGAGACGACGGCCGCCTCGGTCTTGCAATGTGCCTTGTTACGCTCCGTTTGTGAAGGGTGCGGAGGATCCGCGTCAGCAGATCCAGAAGTTGCTCGTGACGGGTGACAACCGGCTGAAGCAAGGCGCCGGCCCCGCGAAGGCCCGGGAGAGCTGGGAGCAAGCGCTCGCGGTCGCAGTCGAAGCAGGCCTCGAGGAGACCGTGCGCCCCCTCGTCGAGGTCAGGCTCGCCGACCTGCCTGCGACACCGCAGCACTGAGGATCGCCTCGATCCGCCAAGCCTGGTGGCGGACGTCGTGCGCCGCGGCCGCGGTGCGAGCGATCGCGTTCGGGCACGGCAGCGCAGCGGCCTCGCGGAGCGCGGCCGCGATCCCCTCGACGTCGAGCGGATCGGCGAGGACGCCTGCGCCGTCCGGGACGAACTCGCCCGGGCCGCCGATGCGCGTCCCGAGGACCGAGCGGCCGCACGCCATCGCCTCGAGCAGCGCCTGGCCGAGCGGCTCGATCAGGCTCGGCTGGCAGACGACGTGGCTTGCAGCGATCAGGCCCGGCACCTCGTCGTGCGCGACGCGCCCGAGCAGATGCACGCGCTCGCGGCCCTCGAGCCGCGTGCGAAGCGGGCCGTCGCCCGCGAACGTCAGGGTGCCTTCGCCGTGCAGCGCGAACGCCTCGGCGAGCCGAACGACGTTCTTGCGCTCCGTCAGCGCGCCGAGGCAGAGGAAGTGCGGCGCACTGTCCGGCGCCGGCGCCGGCGCGAAGCGCTCGATGTCGACGCCGCTCGAGACGACCTCCGTCTTGCCGCGCGCCTCGGGCAGCTTCAGCTCGAGCTCGCGACGGAGGTACTCCGACACGCAGATGACCGTCGCAGCGCGGCGCACGACGATCTTCGTCGCGGTCTCGATCCCGGGCAAGGCGCCGATGTTGCGCACGTCGCGGCCGTGCGCAGTGACGACGAGCGGCGCGCGTCCTGCGAGCGCGGCGATCAAGCCGCTGGGGACGAGGAAGTGCGCGTACACGACGTCAGGCCGCGCGGCGCGCAACGTGCGCGCTGCGAGCGTCGCGTAACGGAGCTTCCCGCCGGCGCGTGTGTCGAGCACCGCGCGCTCGACGACGTGGCCGCGCGCGACGAGCTCGCGCTCGACCTGCGCGACGAACGTGCCGAGATCGGGCGCGTCGGGGCCGGGGTACATCTGCGAGACGAGGAGGATGCGCACGGCGGCAGCGTATGCTCCACGCGTCTTCAGGTGAGCAGGCGCGCTGCGAATCCGTGGTTCATCCTCGCCTTCGCGGTTGCCGCGCAGTTCGGCGTCTCCGTCGTCGACCAGGGCCTGCCGGTGCTCACGGGGTTCATCAAGACCGACCTCGGCCTTTCGGCCGCGCTCACCGGGCTTGCCGTCTCGTCGCTCGCGTTCGGGAAGATCTTCGGCTCGTACGCGGCGGGCGTCGCGGCCGACCGGCTCGGCGAACGGCGTGTGATCGTCGCAGGCGGCGTCGCGGTCGGGGCCCTCGCCGCGTGCGCGGCGGCAGTGCCGGGCTCGCTCGTGTTCGTGCTGCTCTTCTGCGCGGGGCTCGCGGGCGCGACCTCGACGCCCGCGGGCGGGCGGCTCGTGCTGCTCGCGTTCCCGCGCAACCGGCGCGGGCTCGCGCTGTCGATCCGCCAGTGCGGGATCCCGGCAGGCGCGCTCGCGGCGGCGGCGCTGCTTCCGTGGATCGCGCACAGCTGGGGCTGGAGGTCGGCGCTCGCCGTCGGCGGCGGCATCACGATCGTGACGATGCTGCCGCTCGCGTCGTCGCCGGTCGAGCGGAGCTACGAGGTCGACGCGCGCAGCTCGGAGCGCCTGGGACATCCCGCGCGCGACCGGAACATCCGGCTGCTCACGATGTGGGCCTGCCTCGTCGTCACCGGGCAGTACGCGATCCTCGCGTTCCTGCCGCTCGACCTGCATCGCCGCGCCGGCCTCTCGCTCACCTCTGCGTCGCTGCTCGTCGCGCTCGCGAACGCGACCGGCATCCTCGGCCGTGTGGTCTGGGGGACGGTCAGCGACCGCGCGCTCTCACGCGGACGCAAGCCGCTGCTCGTGTTGCTGAACGTCGCGGGACTGCTCGCCGCGGTCGCCCTCTTCGTAACGCCGTCCTCGGCGTCGGTGCTCGTCTTCGCTGCGGTCGCGGCGTTCGCGGGCTTCGCGCTGATCGGCTACCAGGGACTCTGGATCACCCTCGTCGCCGAGACTGCAGGCCCGCGTCGCGTCGGTGCAGCGACGGGCTTCGCGGTGACGTTCGTGCAGACGGCGATCGCTGTCACGCCGCCGCTCTATGGGCTCGTCGCCGACGTGTCGCACACCTATCGTGCGATCTGGGCCGTACTCGCGTGCGTGCTCGCGCTCGCGCTCGTTCCCGCGCTGCTCGTGCGTGAAGAGTGACGGTGCGTATGCTCCACGCGTGACAGGGGTCGTCCACGTCTCGCAGCTCACAAAGGTCTTCCGCGTCCCGGAGCGCGAGGGCGGGATGAACGCTGCGCTACGCAGCCTCTTCAAGCGGCAGTGGCGCGAGGTGCGCGCGGTCGATGCGATCTCGTTCGACATCGAGGCAGGGGAGGTCGTCGGCTTTCTCGGCCCGAACGGCGCCGGCAAGACGACGACGCTGAAGATGCTCTCCGGGCTGCTGTACCCGACCAGCGGCGACGGACTCGTGCTCGGACACGTTCCGTCACGCCGCGAGCGCGAATACCTGCGGCGCATGACGCTCGTGATGGGGAACCGGAACCAGCTGCAATGGGATCTCCCCGCCCTCGACTCGTTCGAGCTCAACCGTGCGATTTACCGGCTGCCGCGCGAGGACTTCCGCCATACGCGCGACGAGCTGATCGAGCTGCTCGACATCGGCGACCTCGTCCGCAAGCCGGTGCGGCAGCTGTCGCTCGGCGAGCGCATGAAGGTCGAGGTGGTCGGCTCGCTGCTGCACCTCCCCCAGGTGCTCTTCCTCGACGAGCCGACGATCGGCCTCGACGTCACGATGCAGCGGCGGCTGCGCCTGTTCGTCGCCGAGTACAACCGCCGCTACGGCGCGACCGTGCTGCTGACGAGCCACTACATGGCCGACGTCGAGGCGCTCTGCGAGCGCGTGATCGTCATCCACCACGGGAGAATCCTCTTCGACGGCCGCCTCGACGCGCTCGCCGCGCGGTTCTCGACGACGAAGACGATCGAAGCCGTGCTCGCCGACGGCGAGCGCGTGTTGCTCCAGGTGCCGAAAGCGGAGATCTCGCCGGCGACCGCGAAGCTCCTCTCGGAGCACGACGTCGTCGATCTCACGGTCGAGGACCCGCCGATCGAGGACGTGATCGAGCAGGTCTTCGCGACCGAGGCGACGGCGTGAGCGCCCAGGCCGCCGTCGCACGCCAGGAGTCGCCCGTCCGCTCGATGGTGGACTTCTACGTCACGACGATCCGCACTGAGGTTCAGGCACGCCTCCAGTACCGCATCGCGCTCTACATGTACACGCTCGGGATGGTCACCGAGCCGGTGGTCTACCTCGTCGTGTGGTCGACGATCGCGCGCGCACACGGCGGTACCGTCGGCGGGCTGACGCCGAGGGCGTTCGCCGCCTATTACATCGTCTGGGCGCTCGTCCGGATGATGAACATCGTCTTCACGCCGTTCGGCTGGGAATGGCGGATCCGCGAGGGTCAGCTCTCCGCTCAGCTGCTGCGCCCGCTTCACCCGATCCACTACGACCTCGCGTCGTTCGCCGGCGGGAAGCTCCCGTGGCTCGTGGTCTACGTGCCCATCGGGATCGGGCTCTCGCTCGTCTTCCACCCGACGCTCGATCCGAGCGTGCCGCAGGTGCTCGTGTTCCTCGTCGCGATCTGGGGCGCATACGTGATCCGCTCGCTCAACAACTTCTCGCTCGGGATGATCACGTTCTGGACGACACGCGTCGGCGCGATCTTCCAGGTGTGGTTCCTCGCAGAGCTCCTGCTCTCAGGCCGTCTTCTGCCGCTGCCGTTGATGCCGCACTGGACGCAGACGCTCTCGGCGTGGCTGCCCTTCAAGTACACGTTCTACTTCCCGATCGAGGCGCTCGTCGGGAACATGTCGACGCCGTCGCTCCTCGTCGGGCTCGGGATGCAGGTGCTCTGGACCGCTGTCGCCACGGCGATCGCGCTCGGCATGTGGCGGCTTGCCGTGCGTCGCTACTCCGCGGTCGGGAACTGATGCGGCCGCTGCAGCTCGCCGTCCTCTACCTGCGCCTGAACGTGATGAACGAGGTGCAGTACCGCGCGAACTTCTTCATCGCCGCGTTCCAGTCGCTGCTCTCCGTCGGCGTCGGGCTCGCCGTCCTCGCGCTCGTCTACTCGCACACGGTGACGCTCAACGGGTGGACGGAGTCCGAGCTGCTCGTGATCGTCGGCGTCCAGATCCTGCTCAGCGGCGTCGTGCACGCGATGATCCAGCCGAACATGGAACGGCTCGTCGACGAGGTGCGCGACGGGAAGCTCGACTTCGCGCTCACGAAGCCCGAGGACTCACAGCTGCTGATCTCGCTGCGCGAGCTGCGGCTGTGGCAGGCGGTGGACGTCGTCTCGGGCGCGATCGTCGTCGCGGTCGGCATCGCACGGCTCAAGCACTCGATCGGCATCGGCCATTCGCTCGGCTTCCTCGCGCTGCTCCTCCTCGGCGCGCTGCTCCTCTATTGCTTCTGGCTCATCCTTGCGACGGGGTCGTTCTGGATCGTGAACATGTGGTTCCTCGCGGATCTCTTCGAGGGGCTCTACCAGACGGGCCGCTGGCCGATCGGCATCTACCCTGGCTGGCTGCGGTACTCCATGACATACCTCGTGCCGATCGGCTTCGCCGTCACGGTGCCGGCGCAGGCGCTGACGAACCGCCTGCACTGGACGACCGTGGCGGTGGCGATCGGGTTCGGCGTCGCGCTCGCGGCCTTCACGCGCTGGTTCTGGCGGCATGGGCTGCGGAGCTACTCGGGCGCTTCGGCCTAGGCTCGCGCGCGTACCGCGTCGTACATGCCCCACTCCTCGCGGAGCGTCTCGCAGATCTCGCCGACGGTGCAGCGGGCGCGGAGTGCGTCGCGCATGAGCGGGAGGAGGTTCTCGTCGGTGTGCGCGGCGGCGCGGACGGCGTCGAGGGTGCGTGTTGCGTCGTCGGCGTTCCGCCCGGCGCGGACGCGGGCGGTGCGCTCGAGCTGGCGATGCTCAGCTTCGGGATCGATCTGCTGCAGCTCGACGCGCTCGCCGCTCTCGTCCTGGAACGCGTTGACGCCGACGAGCACGCGCTCGCCGCTCTCGACGCCCTGCTGCCAGGCGAACGCCGCCTGCTCGATCTTGTCCTGCACGAAGCCCTGCTCGATCGCCGCGACCGCGCCACCGAGGCCGTCGACGCGGCCGATCAGCTCCCACGCGCGCTGCTCGAGCTCGTCGGTCAGCGCCTCGACGAAGTAGGAGCCTCCGAGCGGGTCGGCCGTGTCGAGCGCGCCTCCCTCCGCCGCGAGCACCTGCTGCGTGCGCAGCGCGAGCTTCGCCGAGTGCTCCGTCGGCAGCGCGAGCGCCTCGTCGAACGCGTTCGTGTGGAGCGACTGCGCGCCGCCGCACACCGCAGCGAACGCCTGAATCGCGACGCGCACGACGTTGTTGTCCGGCTGCTGCGCCGTCAGCGTCGAGCCGCCCGTCTGCGCATGAAAGCGCAACGCCATCGCCTTCTCGTTCGATGCGCCGAAACGCTCCTTCATGATCCGCGCCCACAACCGGCGGGCGGCACGGAACTTCGCGACCTCCTGGAAGAAGTCGTTGTGCGCATTGAAGAAGAAGGACAGCCGCTCGCCGAACGCATCGGGCGACAGGCCCGCCGCCACCGCCGCGTCGCAGTAGGCGATCCCGTTCGCGAGCGTGAACGCGAGCTCCTGCACCGCCGTCGACCCCGCCTCGCGGATGTGGTACCCCGAGATCGAGATCGTGTTCCACCGCGGGATCCGCTCCGCGCAATACGCGAAGAGGTCGGTCGTCAGCCGCATCGACGGCTTCGGCGGGAAGATGTAGTTCCCGCGCGCGACGTACTCCTTGAGGATGTCGTTCTGCACCGTCCCGCGCAACGCCGACGGCGCGACGCCCTGCTGCTCCGCCACGAGCTCGTAGAGGAGCAGCAGCAACGAAGCAGGCGCGTTGATCGTCATCGACGTCGACACCGAGTCGAGAGGGATCCCGTCGAGCAGGATCTCCATGTCCGCGAGCGAGTCGATCGCCACACCGGTCCGCCCGACCTCTCCGAGCGCACGCGGATCGTCCGAGTCGTACCCGAGCTGCGTCGGCAGGTCGAACGCAACCGACAGCCCCGTCTGCCCGGCCGCGAGCAGATACCGGTACCGCTCGTTCGACTCCTCGGCGCTCGCGAATCCCGCGTACTGCCGGATCGTCCACGGCCGGCCCCGGTACATGTCGGGGTACGGACCGCGCGTGAACGGGAACGTGCCGGGCGGCTCGCGCTCCGGCGGCGCGTCCGCGGCCGTGTAGACCGGCTTCAGCTCGATCCCGGACTCGGTGCTCGGCTCGTCGGCGGCGGCCATGTGACGGATCGTATGGCTCAGGCCGCGCCGAGAGGGCGCAGGGCGGGATAGAGCCTGCGATACCGCGCATATGCGTCGTCGTACGCCGCTGCCCACGCCGGGTCGGGATCGACGCGGTCGCGGACGTGGACGCAGCGGGCTGCCGCGTCGTGCGCATCGGCGAACGTGCCCGCACGCACGCCGGCGAGCATCGCCGCACCGAACGCCGATCCCTCCTGCGACGCCGTCAGCTCGAGCGGCAGGCCGAGCACCGACGCGACGATGCGCAGCCAGAGCGCGCTCCTCGCGCCGCCGCCCGACGCGCGCCCGACCTCGGGCCGCACGCCGAGCTCGCGCAGCAGCTCGAGCGAGTCTCGCAGGCCGAAGGCGACGCCCTCGAGCATCGCGCGCCACAGCGCGCCGCGATCGTGACGCACCGAGAGCCCGGTGAACGCACCGCGCGCGTTCGGATCCGCATGCGGCGTGCGCTCCCCCGCGAGGTACGGCGCGAAGAGCAGCCCCTCCGCACCCGGCTCCCAGCGCGCGGCTTCGTCGTCGAGCTCGCTGTAGTCGGCACCGAGCACGGAGCGCAGCCACGCGGCGGATCCCGCGGCGCTCAGCATCACGCCCATCGCGTGCCACGTCCCGGGGACCGCGTGACAGAAGACGTGCACGCGCGCCTCCGCATCCGGCGCATACGCCGGCAGCGTCGCGAAGACGACGCCCGACGTCCCGAGCACGACGGATACCGCCCCCGGCGCGACGATGCCGAGGCCGAGCGCCGCCGCCGCCTGGTCGCCCGCGCCCGCGATCTCCGTCGACTCGTACGCGTCGGGCAGCCACTCGAGCGGCACCTCGAGCGCGTCGCAGACCTCGGTCGACCAGCGGCGGCGCGCGACGTCGAAGAGCAGCGTCCCCGACGCGTCCGCGGCGTCGATCGCGCGCTCGCCCGTCAGCCGGAACCGGACGTAGTCCTTCGGCAGCAACACGTGGCGGATACGGGCGTACACCTCCGGCTCGTGCCGGCGGAGCCAGAGCAGCTTCGGCGCGGTGAACCCCGTGAGCGCACGGTTCCCCGTCAGCTCGATCAGGCGCGCAAGCCCGATCCGCTCCTCGATCTCGGCGCACTCGGCCGCCGTGCGCTGGTCGTTCCAGAGGATCGCCGGGCGCAGCACGCGGTCGTCCTCGCCGAGCACGACGAGCCCGTGCATCTGCCCCGAGAGGCCGACCGGCCCTTCCGGCAGCCGCGCGAGACACGCCTGCGCCGCGCGCCACCAGTCCTCCGGGTCCTGCTCCGACCAGCCCTCGTGCGGCGTCGAGACCGGATAGCTCTCCTCCGCTGATGCGAGCAGCTCGCCGCCGGGCGAGATCGCAACCGCCTTGACGCCGGACGTGCCGACGTCGAGCCCGATCAGCGTAGGCTCGTCAGGCACCGAGCGCGGCGTAGACGAGCTCGTACGCGGCGACCGCGTCCTTGCGCGCCTGCGCAGCACGAAGCGCGTCCCCGTCGATCTTCGCGGCGACCGACTCGATGAACCGCCACTGCAGCACCGAGCGCTTCACCGCGCCGATCTGATCCTCGGTGTACGGATAGAGGTCGAAGCCGAGCCGCTCGCCGTTGTCGCCGTAGCCGACGCGCTTCAGCTCGACCGCGAGCTCGAGCGTCTCCATGAACGCCGTCGCGCCGACCATGTTGTCGTCGTCGAACGTGCCCCAGCCCGAGTTCGCGTGCTGGTGGCCGAGCAGCCCCTCCGCCGCGAGCAGGGCGGCGTACTCCGGCAGGTGCTCGCCGTTCATGATCAGGTGCTGCCAGTCCATGTTGATCT
The DNA here is from genome assembly GCA_035999905.1 of Gaiellaceae bacterium. Taxonomy (GTDB): domain Bacteria; phylum Actinomycetota; class Thermoleophilia; order Gaiellales; family Gaiellaceae; genus Palsa-739. The sequence goes on from DASYGK010000060.1 coordinate 38,624, forward strand.
TGATGTTCGTGATGCCGCGCGCGCGCAGCGTGTGGATCACGTGCAGCGCCATGCCGACGTTGCGCATCAGCACCTTCATCGCCGGCTCGGAGTTCTTGTGCTCGAGGAAGAGCAGCCGCTCGTGCTTCGCGAGCACCTCGGCGGCGTCGGCGATGCCGTCGATGAGCCGGGACCAGACCTCGGCGTACGGGACCTGGAACGGATAGTTGAAGCCCTCGCCGCCCGGCCAGATGATCATGTGCGCGCCGATCTCGCCGGCGAGCTCGGCAGCCTCGCGGTTCAGTCGCAGCGCCTCGGCGCGGATCGAGTCGTCGAGCGACGTCAGCCCGCCCTTGCCGAAGCGCGGGTCGATGTGCAGGCCCGAGCAGACGGCGTAGATCCCGTGGCCGTCGAGCGCCGCGCGCACCTCGTCGAGGTTCTCGTGCCGCAGCTCGTTCGGGTAGTGGAACTCGTAGTCGTCCATCAGGTCGCCGAGGCCCGCCACCGCGCGCGCCACCTTGTCGGGCATCGGCTCGCCCGCATGCTCCGGCTGATAGCCGCCCGGCACGAACCGGGTGACCATCGGGCCGAGCGCCCAGATTCCGAGACTCGTCTTCATGCGGCGAGCCTACAGCGCGCGGGCTCCTTTATCCGGACAAAGCGAGCGAGTACGATGCGGCGGTGATCGAGTTCCATCTCGACCCGCATTCCGGCGTCGCGACGTACCTCCAGATCGTGCAGCAGGTGAAGGAGGCGCTCCGGCTCGGGACGATCGACGTCGGCGACCAGCTCCCGACGGTGCGCGAGGTCGTCGCCGACCTGGCGATCAACCCGAACACGGTCGCGAAGGCGTATCGCGACCTCGAGCGCGACGGGCTCGTCGTCGCGCGCCAGGGCCGCGGGACGTTCGTCGCGAGCACGCTCGCGCCGGCGTCGCTGCGCCACCACGACGCGCTGCGCGCGGAGCTCGAGCGCTGGCTCGCCGCCGCCGACTCCGCCGGCCTGGACGAGGAGAGCATCCGGGCACTCATCTCCGCCACGCTTCGAGAGACACGGGCTCGCCGGGTGGCATGACCCCTTCGCCGCTCGACGCGCGGGGGCTCGGCAAGCGGTTTCGTCGCGACTGGGGACTGCGCGACTGCACGCTGACCATCCCGCAGGGCGCGATCGTCGGGCTCGCCGGCCCGAACGCCGCAGGCAAGTCGACACTGCTCGCGCTCGCGACCGGACTGCTCGCGCCGACCGAAGGGTCGATCGAGGTTCTCGGCAAGGATCCGCTGCGCGAGCCGTCGGTGCTCGCCGAGGTCGGTTACGTCGCGCAGGGCGCGCCGCTGTACCGCTCCTTCAGCGTCGCGGAGACGATCGAGTTCGCACGAAGGACGAATGCGCGCTGGAACGACGAGATCGTCTCGCACTTCCTCACGCGGATCGCGTCCGAGACGAAGGTCGGCTCGCTCTCGGCGGGCGACCGCGCGCGTCTCGCGCTCGCGCTCGCACTCGGGAAGCGGCCGCAGCTCGTGCTCCTCGACGAGCCGTTCGCCGGCCTCGACCCGCTCGCAGGCCGCGAGTTCCTGCAGCTGCTGATGGACGGAGTCGCCGAGACGTCGGCCACCGTCGTGATCGCGTCGCACGTGATCGCCGACATCGAGCGGGTCTGCGACCACATCGTGCTGCTGACCGAGGGCGGCATCCGGCTCGAGGGGAACGTCGAGGACCTGCTCGAGTCGCACCGCATCCTGATGGGGCCGCGGCGGCCGCTCGGGTCGATCCGCGGCGTGCACACCGTCGTCCGCGAGCGGCACAGCGGCCGGCAGCTCACGCTGCTCGTGCTCGCCGCAGGGCCGATCGTCGACCCATCGTGGACGGTCGACCGCGTCGGGCTCGAGGAGCTGTTGCTCGCGTACATGGCGCCCGAGCGCCTGCCGACGCCGGAACCGCCGGAGAGGCTGCCGCTTCGATGGCATGGGTGACGTGGCGCCAGCATCGCGCGCAGGTCGTCGCGGTGTTCGGGCTCCTCGCACTCGTCGCCGCCGCCGCGTTCGCCACGCACCTGCCGATCCGGGCGGCCTACCACCGCAACACGCTCTCCGAGTGCCTGCCGCCGACCGCGCGCTCGGGCTGCGACATCATCGTCCGGCACTTCGAGAACCAGTTCGACAGCTGGGTCGCGATCGTGCGCGGGCTCGCCGTGCTCCCCGCGCTCGTCGGCCTGTTCGTCGGCGCTCCGCTCCTCGCACGCGAGCTCGAGCACGGCACCCATCGCTTCGCGTGGACGCAGGGCGTCACGCGCCGCCGCTGGCTCCTCTCGAAGACGGCGCTCCTCGCGGCGGTCACGCTCGTGGCGGCCGCGCTGCTCAGCGCCGTCGTGACGTGGTGGCGCGGCCCGTTCGACACCCTCGAAGGACGGATGGCGCCGAACGGCTTCGACATCGAGGGCGTCGTCGTCCCCGCGTACGCCCTGTTCGCGCTCGCCGTCGGCGTCCTCGCCGGCTTGCTCTTCCGGCGCACGGTCGCGGCGATGACCGCGACGCTCGTCGTCTTCGCGTCGACGCGCCTGATCGTCCTCAACTTCCTGCGGCCGCACTTCATGTCGCCGCTCCACCGCAGCGTCGTCGGGACGGACTCGGCCCGGCCGACGGCCGACTGGCTGCTGAGCGACACGCTCGTCGACGCGGGAGGCCGACAGATCACCGCGGGCCGCGAGGACCTTGCCGTCCTGCACGCGCAGCAGGCCGGCATCGACCCCCACAACTACCTCGTCTCGCTCGGCTGGAAGCGCGTGATCTCGTATCAGCCGGCCGGACGGTTCTGGACGTTCCAGCTGATCGAGGCGGGCATCTTCGCCGCGCTCGCGGTCGCCGTCGTCCTTGCGGCGATCTGGCTCGTCCGCAGGACGCCGACATGAGTGCGGGGCTCGACCGCGCAGCGCTCCTCCGGCTCGCGGCCGGGGCGGCGGCCGCAGGCGCGGTCCCCGACGCGCTCCGCTCGTCGCTCGGCGGCGGGTTCCCGCAGCCCCATCCCACCTGGCGCGTCGTCTTCGTGAACCACGCCCTGACGAACCCATTCTTCGTGCCCGCCCGCTACGGGAGCGCGGACGCAGCCGCCGCGCTCGGCCTGAACACCGAGTGGACAGGCTCCGTCTCGAGCGACGTCGGCGAGATGGTGCGCGCGATGCACAAGGCGATCGAGTCCCGCGCGGATGGGATCGCGGTCTCGATCATCGACCCGGGCGCATTCGACGGCCCGACCGCGCTCGCACTGCGCCACGGCATCCCCGTCGTCGCCTACAACGCCGACGGAGGCAAGTCGAACGCGCGGCTCGCCTACATCGGGCAGGACAACTACCAGTCCGGCCTCGAGCTCGGCGCCCGCGCCGTAGGCCTCGTCTCGAGCGGCGACGTGTTCTTCTTCATCGCGACGCCGCGCCAGCAGAACATCCAGCCGCGTATCGACGGCGCCCTCGACGCGATCCGCGACTCCGGCCGGCCGATCCGCGCGCACGTCGTGGCGAGCGGGGTCGACGTCGATGCAGAGCTGAAGAAGATCGAGGCGACCTACCAGGCGCACAAGAGCCTGCGCGGGCTCTTTGCCGTGGACGCCGGCTCGACCGCCGGGGTCGCGGCCGTCATGCGCAAGCACGGCCTCCACGCGAAGGGCGTGCGAGCCGGCGGCTACGACCTGCTCCCGACGACGCTGCGCGCGATCCACGACCGCCACCTCGACTTCACGATCGACCAGCAGCCCTATCTCCAGGGATTTCTGCCGGTGCTCCAGATCTTCCTCGACCGCTACAGCGGAGGGCTCGTCGTCCCGGCCGACACGAACACCGGGCTCAACTTCGTCACCCGCGCGAATGTCGGCCGCTACCTCACGACGCACAGCCGGTTCGAGGGCAGCTCGAGCCTCGACGAATACCCCGTGAAATGACGCGGCACGCGGCACTTGAACTATTCCCCTAGGGGAGTAGGATTGTGCCGCTCCGTACCCGACGCTGGATGCGGCGCGACTGGAGTTCCCCTGGGCATGCAAAGACGCAGCCCTCCAGGAGACGCCGCACGGCGCTCTCGAAGTGCAAGAGATGGTGCGAAGGAGGCAACAAGGGTGAGGAAGTTTCCAAGGAAGTCGCTCGCGGCCCTCGGCATTTTCGCCGTGGTCGCGGCAGGCGTCGTCGCGGCAAGCGCAACGGCCGGCACGGCGCACAGGTCGGCCAAGGTGCAGGTCTGCGTCCTGCTGCCGGACACGAAGTCGTCCGTCCGCTGGGTGCAGTTCGACGCTCCCGCGATGAAGGCGGCCTTCGCGAAGGCCGGCGTCACCGCATCGATCAACAACGCCCTCAACGACCCGCTCAAGCAGAAGGCGCAGGCCCAGGCGTGCATCGCTGCCGGCGCGACGGTCGTCATCGAGACGGCGCTCGACAACGGCTCGGCCGCCTCGATCGAGAAGCTCTTCACCTCGAAGGGCGGCAAGGCGATCGACTACGACCGCCAGGTCAGCGGCGGTAGCGCAGCCGTGTACGTGACGTTCGACGGCAAGGCCGTCGGCGCCGCGCAGGCCTCCGGTGTCCTCGCCGGGATGAAGGCTGCCGGGACGTACAAGGGCGGCACGGTCGCAGAGCTCTGGGGCGGCCAGACCGACCAGAACGCGTTCTGGTTCAAGAGCGGCAACGACGCCGTCTTCAACCCGCTCTTCAAGAGCGGCCCGATCAAGAAGGGCCCGCAGCAGTTCGTCCCCGACTGGGATGCGAACAACGCGGCGACCATCTTCAACCAGATGCTGGTCAAGACGAGCAACAAGATCCAGGGCGTGCTCGCGGCGAACGACAACATCGCCGGCGCCGTCATCGCCGACCTGAAGGCGAAGCACCTGAAGCCGCTTCCGCTTTCCGGCCAGGACGCCACCGTGCAGGGGATCCAGAACATCATCTCCGGCTGGCAGACGGGCACCGTCTACAAGTACGTGCCTGACGAGGCGAACGCTGCAGCTGCTGCTGCGGTCGCGCTGATCAAGGGCCAGACTCCGAAGACGAACACGACCCGGAAGAACGGCGCGAAGAGCGAGCCGACTCTTGCACTCCCGGTCGTCTGGATCACCAAGTCGAACTACACGCGCCTCTTCACGGACAAGTTCCTGAAGAAGACCGACGTGTGCGTCGGCACGTTCAAGCAGTACTGCAAGTAGGATCCCGCACGATCCGCGGTGGAGGCGCCTTTCGGGGCGCCTCCACCGC
>DASYGK010000063.1:0-21799 GCA_035999905.1 Gaiellaceae bacterium
ATCGCCGCCTACAAGGCGTGCGAGGTCTGCCGTCTCCTCGTCAGGCGCGGGCACGAGGTGGTGCCGCTCCTCACGCCCGGCGCCGAGCAGTTCGTCGGCGCGCAGACGTTCCGCGCGCTCGCCCGCAGGCCGCCCGGCGACGACGTCTTTCTCCACCTCACGCGGGCCGATCTGCTCCTCGTCGCGCCGTGCACCGCGAACACGCTCGCAAAGCTCGCGTACGGCCTCGCGGACAACGTCCTGACCGAAGCGGCGCTCGCGCATCGCGGGCCGATGCTCGTCGCACCGGCGATGAACCCCCGCATGTGGTCGCATGCCGCGACGCGCGCGAACGCGGAGACGCTGCGCGCCCGCGGCGTCGTGCTCGTCGGTCCCGACGAGGGCGAGACGGCGGAGGGCGAGCTCGGCGTGGGGCGGATGGCGGAGCCAGAGGACATCGTCGACGCGGCGGAGGCGCTGCTCGCCGGCACGGGGCCTCTCGCCGGCAAGCGCGTGCTCGTCTCGGCGGGAGGCACGCGCGAGCCGATCGACTCGGTGCGCTTCGTCGGGAACCGCTCGTCGGGGCGCATGGGCGTCGCGCTTGCCGCGGAGGCGCGCAGGCGCGGTGCGCGCGTGACGCTCCTCGGCGCGAACCTCACCATCGCAGCACCCGAAGGAGTCGAGCTCGTCGAGACTCCGACGGCTGCCGACCTCGCGCACGCGGCGGCGGAGCACGGCCCCGGCGCTGACGTCGTGATCATGGCCGCCGCCGTCGCCGACTACCGTCCGGCGGAGACGATCGCGGCGAAGCGCCCGAAGGACCGCGCCGCCTGGACGGTGGAGCTCGAGCCGACCGTCGACGTGCTCGCCGCGCTCGGCACGGGGCGGCGACCCGGACAGGTGCTCGTCGGCTTCGCCGCCGACCACGGCGAGACCGGCCTCGAGCGTGCGCGGCAGAAGCGCACGAACAAGCAGGCCGATCTCTTCGTCTTCAACGATGTGGGACGCGAGGACATCGGGTTCGACTCGCCGGACAACGCGGTGACGCTCGTCGGCGTGAACGGCGAGCGCGAGCTGCCGAAGGCGCCGAAGAGCGAGATCGCCGCGGCGATCCTCGACGAGGTGGAGCGCCTGCTTGGCTGAGCCGGCGGTCGCACCGGCGCCGGCCGATCTCGTCGCGGCGATCGCGGCGAATCTCGCGCGCGTCGTGCACGCGCCGGCGGAGATCCTTCGGCTCGTCGTGCTCTGCCTCGTCGCCGAAGGGCATCTGATCATCGAGGACTTCCCCGGGGTGGGGAAGACGATGCTCGCGAAAGCGCTCGCACGCTCGCTCGACTGCTCGTTCTCGCGTCTGCAGTTCACGCCGGACCTCCTTCCGTCCGACGTCACGGGCGTCAACGTGTTCGACCAGCGGACGAACGAGTTCGAGTTCCGTCCCGGCCCGGTGTTCGCGAGCCTGCTGCTCGTCGACGAGGTCAACCGGGCGTCGCCGAAGACGCAGGCGGCGCTGCTCGAGTGCATGCAGGAGAGCCAGGTCACCGTCGACGGCGTCTCGTATCCGCTCGGCCGGCCGTTCATGGTGATCGCGACGCAGAACCCGATCGAGTACGAGGGGACGTACCCGCTGCCCGAGGCGCAGCTCGACCGCTTCGCAATGCGTCTCGCACTCGGCTATCCCGCGCTCGCCGACGAGGCGAAGATGCTCGACGAGCAGACGCACGTGCCTCCGCTCGAGTCGCTGGAGCCGGTTGCCGGCGCCGACGACGTCGTGCGGCTCGCGGCGCAGGCGCGCGAGGTGTACGTCGAGGACAGCCTCAGCCGCTACGTCGTCGCGCTGCTGCGCCACACGCGCGCCGACTCTCGTCTCTACCTCGGTGCAAGCCCGCGCGCCGGCATCTCGCTGCTGCGGGTCGCCAAGGCGCGCGCCCTCGGCGACGGGCGCGACTATCTCGTGCCCGACGACGTGAAGGCCGTCGCGGTGCACGTGCTCTCGCACCGCCTGATCCTCGGCCCCGAGGCGCGTTCCGCGGGGCTCGGCGGCGCGGCGATCGTCGCCGACGCGCTCGAGAAGACGCCCGTTCCCGTATGACCCGGCGCGGACGCGCAGTCCTCGCACTGGGGCTCGCCGTCTACGTCGCCGCGTGGGTCTTCGGCTCCCTCGCGCTCTTCCCGGTCGCGACCGGCCTCGTGCTCGCCGTCGGTCTCGCCGTCGCGTGGGTGCGGCTCGCGTCCCGGCTGCCGCATGTCAGCCGGCACGGCGCGTCGCGCGACGTGATCGAAGGCGACGACGTGCGTATCGAGCTCGAGGTACGCGTGACGGCGACGGTCCCGCCGCCCACGCTCGTGGCGCACGAGTCTCCGGGGCGCCTCGGCGAGCGGCGCGTCGAGCTGCGGCGGGTGGCGCGGCGACGCTTCGCCGCCGTCTACGAGCTCGACCGCGTGCCGCGGGGGCGCTACGCGTTCGACGCCGTGCGCCTCACGATCGAGGATCCGTTCTCGCTCGCGCGCACGGAGCTCGTCCAGGGTGAGCCTCAGGCGCTCGTCGTCTACCCGCGGCTCGTCCAGCTCGACCGGCTCTTCTCCGAGGGCGGCGCGCACGCGCAGGACGGGCGCCGTCTGCTGCTGCGCAGGCCCACGGGCTTCGAGCTGCACAGCGTGCGCGAATACGAGCAGGGCGAGTCGCTGCGCAAGGTGCACTGGCGTTCGACGGCGCGTCGCGGCCGGCTGATGGTGAAGGAGCTCGAGGACGCGCCGCGCGACGAGGTCGCCGTCCTCCTCGACGGCGACGCGCGCACCGTCGACGGGGAGAGCTTCGAGGTTGCCGTCCGCGCTGCCGGGTCGATCCTCGCAGCGCACCACCGGCAGCACCGGCGCTGCGCGCTCGTCGTCAACTCCACCGCGCTCGAGACCCAGGAGATCGCGACGGCCGCGCACTGGCGGAGGACGCTCGAGATCCTCGCGGGCGCCGAGCCGACCTCGCGCACACCCGTGTTCGCGCTCCTCGACGCGAACGGCGGGATCGCATCCCGATCGCTCGAGCTCGTCGTCGTCACGGCGCGGGTCGACGTGCCGCTCGCCGACCGCCTCGTGCAGCGCGCGCTCTCGCGCCGCGGCGTGTCGGTCGTCTATGTCGAGACGTCGGCTGCGCCCGAGCCGCAGCTGCTGCGGCTCCAGGCCGTGGGGATCCCCGTGGCGATCGTGCGGCCCGGTGGCGATCTCGCCGCTGCGCTCTCCGCGACCCCGGTGGCGACGGCCGCACATGCGTAGGACGGCGCTCGTCGCGCTGGTGCCCGCCGTCGTCGTCGCGGCTGCATGGCTCCGGCTCGAGCAGCCGCACGACGATCCGTCGCGCGCGGCCGGCCTCGTCCTGCTTGCGCTCGCGCCGGCGCTCGTCCCGCGCGGCACGGCCCGCGTCGGAGCGCTCGTGGTCGCACTCGTGCTCGGCGCGCGGTGGACGCTCGGCCTGCCGCTTCGTCATCCCGGCCGGTTCTGGTCGCATTTCTCGAACGGGTTTCTCGACTTCTACGACGTCAAGGTGCCGTTCGACCCACGCGTGCACGCGGAGATGCGCGGCGTCATCCTCGTCGCCGTCTTCGGCTTCGTGCTCGTGCTCGGGCTCGCGGTCGCGTGGCGCCGGCCGTTCGCAGCCGCACTCGTCGTGCTCGTCGGAGCGGGCTGGCCCGCGACGCTCGCCGGGAACACCGGCGGCCTCGGGCGCGGCGGGGCGATCCTGCTCGCCGAGCTCGCGCTGCTGGCAGGTCTGACCGCGCGGCGCATCCCACGCGCGGCGATCCCGGCGATCGGCGTACTCATCGTCGCGGCGGTGGTCGCGTCGAGCTCGTCGGCGGTGGCGAAGAGCGAGCTCGTCGCGTGGCAGCGCTGGGACTTCTACAACGCGCCGGCGCCACCCGTCAGCGTCTCGTACGTATGGGATGCGCAGTACAACGGCCTCCGCTTTCCGCGCACCCGCACGACGGTGCTCGAGATCAAGGCTCCGCCGGCGTCGCTCTACTGGCGTGCGGCGCTGCTCGACGTCTTCGGCGCCGACCGCTGGACGCAAGGGCGGCCGCTGCAGGCGGACGCGCTCGAGCCCGCCGCAGCCGCGGATCGCAGGCGGTGGGTGCGGCAGGACGTGACGGTGGAGGCGCTCGCCGACACGCGGCTCGTCGGGGCGAGCATGCCGATGGCGTTCTCCGCGGGTGAGGCGCCGATCCGGCGTTCCGGGCCGGGCGTCGCGCTGCTTCCCTCCGGCCTCACGCGCGGGCTCCGGTACACCGTCTGGAGCTACGCGCCCCAGCCGAGGCCGCGGCAGCTGGCGCGTTCGCTCCCGCTGTATCCGCGTGCACTCGTGCGGCCGCGCGCGCTCCTCGACGTCTGGCCCGGCGTGAGCATGCCCCCGTTCGGCGTGGCCGGCCGGCAGCGGCGCGTCGCGACGATCCTCGACGCGCATCCCGAGATCGCGCGGTACATCCCACTCGAGAAGGCGGCGTTCGCCGTCGCCGGCGACGCGCGCAATCCGTACGCGGCGACCGTGTCGCTCGAGTCCTGGTTCCGCAGCCGCGGCGGCTTCACGTACACGAACCGGCCGGCGATCTTCGCCGAGGCGCCACTCGTCGGCTTCGTCGTGCAGACGCGCGCCGGCTACTGCCAGTACTTCGCGGGTGCGATGGCACTGATGCTCCGCTACCTCGGCGTCCCCGCACGAGTCGTCGTCGGCTTCTCGAGCGGGACGTACGACAGGCACGCGAAGACGTGGACGGTGACCGACCACGATGCACACGCCTGGGTCGAGGCGTGGTTCAGAGGCTACGGGTGGCTGCCGTTCGATCCGACGCCGTCGGCCGGCAGGCCGGAGCGCGGCCGGCTCGACGCCGCGTACTCCGCGGCGTCGGCGCGCTTCTCGCTCCGCAAGGCGACCGGGAGCGCGGGTAACGCCGGACCGCCCGTCGTGCGCGCGCAGTCCGACTTCCGTCACGGCGAGACCGGTGGCCCGAGTCACGCCCGCGGCGTCTCGGCCTCCACGCCGTCGTCGTCCGCCGCACCGAGCCTGCTCGAGCTGCTTGCAGCGCTGCTCGCGGCTGCGCTCGGCGGCATCGCCGTCACGAAGATCGCTGCGCGCCGCGTCCGATATCTCTCGCGTGACCCGCGCCATGTCGCGGCCGCCTGCAGGCAGGAGCTCGCGGACTTTCTCCTCGACCAGCGCATCGACGCAGCACGGAGCGCGACGCTGCACGAGCTCGGCGCGCTCGTGCGCAACGAGCTTGCGGTCGACCCGGATGCGTTCGTCGCGTCGGCGACCGCGGCGCGCTTCGGGCCGCCCGCAGGTGCGAGACATGCGGCTCGCGAGGCACGTCGCGAGCTGCGTGCGCTCATGCGCGTCATCCGCGCCCGGCTGAGCGCCCGCGAGCGCGTCCGCGGGCTCGTGTCACTGCGGTCGCTCGGCTTCGCGCCGTGATCGACTCCGTCGTGATGGCGGCCGGTGAAGGGAGCCGGCTGCGGCCGATCACCGAGCGCTGGCCGAAGCCGATCCTGCCGATCGACGGACGGCCGGTGATCGCGACGCTCCTGCGCGAGCTTGCGGCGGCCGGTTGCGCGCGGGCATTCGTCGTCACCGGTCATCTCGCGGAGCAGGTGGAAGAGCTCGTCGGCGACGGAGCCGCGTTCGGCCTCGCCGTCCGGTTCGTGCGGCAGCCGGGTGTGCTCGGCTCCGCCGACACCGTCCGGCGCGCGCTCGCCGCGGGTGCAGAGCCGCCGGTCGTCGTCAGCGCCGCCGACACCGTCTACACGCGCGGCGACCTCCGCCGGTTCGTGGACGCCTTCGCCGCATCCGGCGCCGACGGCGCGATTGCGGGGCGGCGCGATCCGGCGCCGGCTCCGGGCCACCGGGACGCGGTGCGGATCGTCGACGGCCGCGTCGAGCGGCTGCTCGACGACGATCCGTCGAACCCCGTCGGGAGCGCGCCGCTCTGGGCACTCGGGCCGGCGCTCGTGCCGCTCTTCGACGGGCTCTCGGGCCCGCCGTTCGAGCTGGCGGACGTGTTCGAGCGCGCGCTAGCGTCGAAGTTGCACCTGGCGGGCATCGAGATCGGCAGGACGCGGGATCTCACCGGCCCCGCCGACGTCGTAAAGGAGAACTTCCCGTACCTGGGGTCATGAGCGAGTCGACGTACAGCCTCTACCAGCAGGGTCGCGCGCATCTGAAGCGGGGGATGCCCGCGCAGGCGACGGTTGCGCTCGAGAAGGCGAAGAAGCGCGAGCCGGAGAAGGAGTCGATCCGCGAAGCGCTCGGGATCGCGTACTTCCGGATCGGCCGCTGGGAAGAGGCGGAGGCGGAGTTCCGCGTGCTCGTCGAGCTCTCGCCCGTCAACGACTACGCGCACTACGCGCTCGGCCGGACGCTCGAGAAGCAGGGCAGGCAGGTCGAGGCGAACGCGCACTACAAGCTCGCGAGCTCGCTGCGGCCGGCGTCGGATCAGTACCGCGCGCGGATCCTCGACTTGGAGCCGGAGGACTGACGTGTTTCCCGACCTGGGCGCAACGGGTTGCGACCAGGTCGGTGACGGAGCGAGAGCTGCGCTCTCGCGCTAGCTCAGTCGATCGCCTGTGACTCGTCTGATCTCGTCGAGCGACGAGATCCCCGCGAGCGCGAGCCGTACGCCGTCCTGGCGCAGCGTCGTCATGCCCTGCGCGAGCGCCTCGGCGAAGATCTCCTCCGTCGAGCCCGACTCGATCAGGCGCCGCAGGCGGCCCTGCACCGTCATCACCTCGTAGAGCGCGACGCGGCCGGAGAAGCCGCTGCCCGCGCAGTTCGGGCAGCCGACGGGGCGGTACAGCACTGCGTCGGGCGGAAGCTGCTCGGCGCCGATCTCGACGAGCTCGCCCGGTTCGGGCCGGTACGGCGCCCGGCAGTGCTCGCACAACCTGCGTGCGAGGCGCTGCGCGACGATGCAGTTGATCGACGTCGCGAGCAGGCTCGGCTCGACTCCCATGTCGGCGAGCCGCGCGACCGACGACGCGGCGTTGTGCGTGTGCAGAGTCGTCAGTACCAGGTGGCCCGTCATCGCAGCCTGGATCGCGATGCGCGCGGTCTCCTCGTCGCGGATCTCGCCGACGAGCAGCACGTCCGGGTCGGAGCGGAGGATCGTGCGGAGCCCGCGCGCGAACGTGAGCCCGCTCTTGAAGTTCACCTCGACCTGGTTGATCCCCGGCGTCTGGTACTCGACGGGGTCCTCGATCGTCATCAGCACGCGCTCGTCGTCGTTCAGCACGTCGAGCGCCGCGTAGAGCGTCGTCGTCTTGCCGGAGCCCGTCGGCCCGACCGCGAGCACGGCGCCGTACGGCTGCCGGATCGCGCGTGCGAACGCCGACTCCGCCGCGGGGCTCATGCCGAGCTCCGCAAGCCCGAGACGGCCGCCTGGGCGGTTCATGATCCGCAGCACGAGCTGCTCGCCGTACGTGGTGGGGAGGACGGCGCAGCGCAGGTCCATCGGAGAGCCGCCGACGCGGATCGACATCCGGCCGTCCTGCGGGGCGCGACGCTCGGCGATGTCGAGCTCCGCCATGATCTTCAGGCGGCTCGTCACCGCGGGCTGCATCGCCTTCGGCACCGTGCCGAGGTTCCGCATGACGCCGTCGACGCGGATGCGCACCGTCATGCGCTTCGCCTGCGGCTCGAAGTGGAGGTCGGACGCGCCCTCGTCGATCGCGCGCGCGATCAGCGAGTTGACGAGGGTGATCGCGGGCGCCGTCGTCGCCGGCGCTTCGCGAATGTCGTCGGCCTCGTCGGCGTCGTCGATCACCTGGAGGTCGGCGTCGATGTCGAGCTCCGGCCGGTGCGTGCGCTCGATCAGCTGGACGAGGTCGGGCCCCGCAGCGACGGCGACACGGACGTTCAGACCGATCGCGATACGGAGGTCGTCGGACGCGACGACGTTCGTCGGGTCGACGACCGCGACGAGCACGAGGTCCTCGGCGAGGAAGCGGATCGGCAGCGCCTCGTAGCGGCGCGCGTATTTCTCGGGGAGGAGCGACAGCGCCGCAGGATCGACGGAGGTTCCCGCGAGATCGAGGTACTCGAGCCCGTGCTGCTCCGCGAGCAGGCGTGCGAGCTCGGCGGCGGGGATCCAGCCGTGGGCGACGAGGATCTCGCCGAGCCGCCTGCCGGTCTGCTCCTTCTCGGCGAGCGCGTACTCGAGCTGCTCGGTCGAGATGAGGCCGTCGCGCACGAGCAGGGAGCCGAGCGGCACGCGCGGCGACTCCGCCGCAAGGGGCAGCGGCAGGGGCGAAGGTAGGTTGGCGGCTGCCTCCACCATCCCTCTATCGGACTATGGTCAGCAGATCATGAGGGCCGTTTGCCAGCGCGTGACCCGCGCGCAGGTGACCGTCGAGGGGGCCGTCGTGGGCGAGATCGGGCCGGGGCTCTGCATCCTCCTCGGCGTCGGCCGGGGCGACGGGGCGGCAGCGGCGGCCCGGCTGGCGGCCAAGATCGCGCGGCTGCGGGTGTTCCCGGACGACTCCGGCCGCTTCGATCGGAGCCTTCTCGACCTGGGTGGCGGCGCCCTCGTCGTCTCCCAGTTCACGCTGCTCGCCGACACCACGAAGGGCAACCGGCCGAGCTTCACCGGCGCCGCCCCACCGGAGCAGGCGGAGCCCCTCTACGAGCGGTTCTGCGCCGAGCTCACAGGCCTCGGCGTCGCGGTCGAGCGGGGCGCCTTCGGGGCGGCGATGCAGGTCGAGCTCGTGAACGACGGCCCGGTCACGGTCGTTCTGGACGCGTAGGAGCAGGCTTTTCCGGTTTTCGGGCGTAGGCCGAACGGCCTATTGCTTGCTACACTTCCGGCACCGCGTTTCACCGATTTTGGCGAAATGGGCCCTGCGGGCCCATTTTTTTTCGAGACAGACCGTCCGAGGGCACGACCATGGCCACGACCTACGAAAAGGAAGCAAAGCTGCTCCGGGATATCGCTCCGCGCGTTGCAAGCGAACTGCCCGGCGTCGAGGTGCTCGCACTCGAGCTCATGACCCCGACGCGCTTCTGCGTGTATGTCGACCACCCCGACGGGGTGGACCACGGCCTGTGCAAGCGCGTCACGGACGTGCTGCGCGACTACCTGCGCGAGTACACGATCGACGTGTCGTCACCGGGGATCGAGCGTCCGGTGCGCACGCCGCAGCATTTCGCGGACGCCGTCGGCCGGCGTGTCGCACTCCGCACGGCGTCGCCCGTCGACGGCCGCTCGAAGTTCAAGGGGGAAGTGAGGCAAGCCGGTTCCGACACGCTCACCATGAGCATCGACGGCACCGACGTTGACATTCCGTACGAGTCGATCGTGCGGGGCAACCTGATCGACGAGAGGTAGACCATGAGCCAGGAGATCATCGAAGCCGTTCGCGAGATCGAGCGCGACAAGGGAATCGAGGAGGGCGCGCTCGTTGCGGCCCTCGAGGACGCGCTGCTCGCCGCTTACAAGAAGACGCCGGGTGCGTCGCGGCACGCGACCGTCGAGATGGACGACATGGGCGACTTCCGCGTGTTCTCGATCGAGCTGCCCGCCGACGTCGAGACGACGCTGCTCGAAGATGCGCGCGAGCGCAAGCTCGACGAGCTCGAGCGTCTCGAGGAGGAGACGGGGGAGCGCCAGCACACGCTCATCTCCGACGACGACCTCGACATCGACTGGTCGGATATCCCCGAGGATCAGATTCGCCGCGAGGACGTGACACCCGAGGGCTTCGGCCGCATCGCCGCGCAGACGGCGAAGCAGGTCATCCTCCAGCGCATCCGCGAGGAGGAGCGCCGGATGATGTACGACGAGTACATCGACCGCGTGACCGAGGTCGTCACCGGCATCGTGCAGCAGGCCGGCGACCGCAACAACGTCCTCGTCGACCTCGGCAAGGTCGAGGCGCTGCTGCCTCGCTCCGAGCAGGTCGACGGCGAGCGCTACGAGCAGGGCTCGCGCATCAAGGCGGTCATCACCGAGGTTCGCTCCGGCACGAAGGGGCCGCAGGTGATCCTCTCGCGCCGCGACCCCGAGCTGATCAAGACGCTGTTCGAGCTCGAGGTCCCGGAGATCGCGGACGGCCTCGTCGAGATCCGCGGCGTCGCACGCGAGCCGGGGTACCGCTCCAAGATCGCGGTCGAGTCGCACGCACAGGGTGTCGACCCGGTCGGCGCGTGCGTCGGGCCGCGCGGCTCGCGCGTGCGCATGGTCGTGTCGGAGCTCCGCGGCGAGAAGATCGACATCATCCCGTGGAACAACGAGCCCGCGCGCTTCGTCGCGAAGGCTCTGTCTCCGGCGCGCGTCCGCGAGGTGTATCTCGACGACGAGGGCAAGGAGGCGACGGTCGTCGTCCCCGACGACCAGCTCGCGCTCGCGATCGGGAAGGAAGGCATGAACGCGCGTCTCGCTGCGCGGCTCACCGGCTGGAAGATCGACATCCAGTCCGACACCGAGTTCGCGCAGGCCGAGGCGAACGTCGCCTTCGGCGGCGGCGGCGGCGAGGAGGAGCTGTCGGGCCGCTGCTCGGCGATCCTCGCGAACGGCAAGCGCTGCCCGAACGCGTCGCTTCCCGGCTCACGCTTCTGCGGCGTGCCGGCGCACCAGTCGCTCGAGGGCTCCGGGTCCGACTACGTCGGCGGCAAGGCCGCCGAGGAGGCCGCGCGCGCCGCGGCGGAGGCCGAGGAGGCGGAGGCTGCGGGCGAGCCCGAGGCGGAGGCCGACGTCGAGGCGGAGGCCGGACAGGTTCCGGAGCCCGTGGCCGAGCCCGAGCCCGAGCCCGAGCCCGAGCCCGAGCCCGTGGCCGAGGTCGCAGCGCCGGCGGAGGTTCCAGCGGGCGTCCCCGTCGAGGAGGAAACGCAGAGCGAGGCCTAGCTCGATGAGCGAGCCGGTGAGGCGCTGCGCGGGCTGCGGCCGGCGCGCGCCGCAGCGTGAGCTCCAGCGGTTCTCCGCCCGGGACGGCGTGCTCGTCCCGGGCCGGGAGACGCCGGGGCGCGGCGCGTACACCTGCCTGCGGCTCGCCTGCTTCGAGCGGGCGAGGGCGGAGAGAGGGTTCGCGCGAGTGCTACGACAGTCCGTCCGGGTCGATCCGGATCTCGCACGTCTTTACACTGAGGAGGCGAATGGCTAACGGAGGCAAACCGAATCGTCCGCTCCGCCCGCGCGGCGGCAGCGGTCCGGGCAATCGCAGGCGCCGGGTCGTCATCGACAACCAGGCTGCACGTCCGCGCGACCCCCGCCAGGGAGGCCGCGGCCGCGACGACGCGCCGCGCCGCGAGGGCACGCGCCAGGCGCCCGTCGCCCCGACCGGTCCCGTCTCCGTCGAGTCCGGCGTCAGCGTCCGCGACCTCTCGCAGGCGCTCGGCGTCCCGATGCCGAACATCATCAAGAGCCTCATGAACCTCGGCCAGATGCGGACGGCGACGCAGTCGCTGACCGACGAGGAGGTCGAGCTGATCGCAGCCGAGCTCCAGCGCGAGGTCACGATCAAGCACGCCGGCGAGGAAGAGGAAGAGCCCGAGTCATACGACGATCCGGACGAGGCGCTCGAGGCGCGGCCCCCGGTCGTCACGATCATGGGCCACGTCGACCACGGCAAGACGACGCTGCTCGACGCGATCCGGAAGTCGCACGTCGTCGACACCGAGGCCGGCGGGATCACGCAGCACATCGGCGCGTACCAGGTCGACGTGAACGGCCGCAAGGTCACGTTCCTCGACACGCCGGGCCACGAGGCGTTCACCGCCATGCGTGCGCGCGGTGCGAAGGTGACCGACATCGCCGTGCTCGTCGTCGCGGCCGACGACAGTGTCATGCCGCAGACGAAGGAGTCGATCTCGCACGCCCGTGCGGCGGACGTGCCGATCGTCGTCGCCGTCAACAAGATCGACCTGCCGGATGCCAATCCCGACCGCGTGCTCGCAGACCTCGCCGCGGACGGGCTGCAGCCCGAGGAGTGGGGCGGCACCACGCAGGTGTCGCGCGTCTCCGCCAAGCAGCAGCAGAACCTCGACGACCTGCTCGAGCGGATCCTGCTCGTCGCGGACGCCGAGCTCGACCTGCGCGCGAATCCGAACACGGAGGCGTCCGGGCCGATCATCGAGTCGCGCCTCGACGTGGGCCGCGGCCCCGTCGCGACGATGCTCGTGCAGCGCGGCACGCTCAAGGTCGGCGACGCGGTCGTCGCCGGCGACGCGTGGGGCAAGGTGCGCGCGCTCTACAACTACAAGGGCGAGAAGCTCGACCAGGCACGTCCGGGCGATCCCGTCGAGATCCTCGGCTTCGACAAGCCGCCGCCCGCCGGTGAGGTCGCGCGCGTCGTCGACCACGAGCGCACGGCGCGCGATCTCGCGCAGCGCCGCGCGGAGCGGCTGCGCCGCGAGCAGCTCGCCACGCAGCGGTCGAGTGGCCCGTCGCTCGAGAACCTGTTCGAGCAGATGCAGGCGGGCGAGGTCGCCGACCTCAACCTCGTCGTCAAGGGCGACGTCGTCGGCTCGGTCGAGGCGGTCGTGTCGGAGCTGTCGAAGTTCGAGCACTCCGAGGTGCGGCTGAACGTGATCCACCAGGGCGTCGGCGCGATCACGCAGAACGACATCATGCTCGCGTCCGCGTCGGGTGCGCTCATCGTCGGGTTCAACGTCCGGCCGAATGCCGAGGCCCGCGAGGTCGCACAGCGCGAGGGCGTCGAGATCCGCCTCTACACGGTCATCTACAAGCTGACCGAGGAGATCGAGCAGGCGCTGGTCGGCAAGCTCTCCGCCGTCAAGACGGAGGAGACGATCGGCGAGGCGGAGGTGCGTGCGACGTTCAAGGTGTCGCGCCTCGGCACGATCGCCGGCTGCATGGTCACGAACGGCGTCGTGCGCCGCGGCGCGCAGGTGCGCGTGATCCGCGACGGCACCGTGATCTACACGACGACGATCTCGCAGCTCAAGCGGTTCAAGGACGACGCGCGCGAAGTCGCCGAAGGCTTCGAGTGCGGCATCCTGCTCGACAACTTCAACGACGAGAAGGAAGGCGACGTGCTCGAGGCATTCGAGACGCGCGAGATCGAGCGCACGACGCTCGACGAGCTGGCCCCTTCCGCCGACGCGAAGAGCTGACCGAGCCCGCTGCGCCGATCTCGGCTTGAATCCCGCCATGGCGAGCGGGTACGTCGGCGTCCTCACCTGTGAGCTGCACTTCCCGGAGGCGCACTCCCTGAAGGAGAAGCGGCACTACCTCCGCTCGGCGAAGGCGCAGCTCCAGAACCGCGTCGGCGCGTCGGTCGCGGAGGTCGATCACCACGACGTCTGGCAGCGCACGCGGATCACGATCTCGTGCGTCGCCCGGGAGTCGCGGGAGGCGGAGCGCCTGCTCGACGAGGCCGAACGCTGGCTCAGGGGCCAGGAGTGGGAGGTCGCCCTCGCCGAGCGCTTTCTCGTCGATCCCGACGACTAGCACGGTCGCGGCCCGTTCCCGCTTGAATACCCCGGATGAGCGAGCGGATGCGGCGGGTGAACGAGTCGGTCAGGCAGGTCCTGGCCGAGGCGCTGCCGGAGCTGAAGGATCCCCGGATCGGCCTCGTCACGGTCACGGGCGTCGTCACGAGCCCCGATCTCCGGGTTGCGACCGTCTACGTGAGCGTGCTCGGCAACGCGCGCAAGAAGCGCGCGACGCTCGCCGGCCTCGAGGCGGCGCATGGGCTGCTGCAGGGGCGGCTCGCGCGCGAGCTGCGCATGAAGCGGACCCCTCAATTGACGTTCGAATACGATCTCTCGGTCGAGCGGGGCGTACGCATGTCACAGCTGATCGACGAGCTCGCCGCCGAGGATGCGGCTGCGCATGAGTGACCTGCAATCCGTCGTCGATGCGCTTCGCGCGCACGATCGCTTCCTCGTCGTCACGCACGAGAACCCCGACGGCGACGCGCTCGGCTCCCTCCTCGCCACGACGGTCGCGCTGCGCCAGCTCGGAAACGACGTCGAGATGTACCTCGCGGGCGAGGCGCCGCTGCCGCGCGAGTATGCGTTCATGCAGCTCTCGGACGTCCTCCGCGACCTTCCCGTGGATACCGAGGACCGCGTGCTCGTGGCGGTCGACTGCGCGAAGGCGGATCGCATCGGCCCCGATCCCGCGCCGGTCGAGCGTCCGAAGCTCGTCGTCAACATCGACCATCACCACGACAACACGCGCTTCGGCGACGTGAACCTGATCGTCGCCGACGCGTCGTCGACGGGCGAGGTGCTGCGCGATGTGTTCCGCGAGCTCGACGTCGCGATCACGCCGGAGATCGCGGAGCCGCTGTACATCGCGCTCGTCACGGACACGGGACGCTTCCAGTACGCGAACACCACGCCGAAGTCGCTGCGTCTCGCAGCCGAGCTCGTCGACGCCGGCGCGGACGTGCACGCGGTGTTCCAGCAGGTGTACGAGTCGGTCGAGTTCGCAAAGTTGAAGCTCCTCGCGCGTGCGCTCGAGCGCGCGCAGGTGCTCGAAGGCGGCCGCATCGTCATCTCGAACCTCGTGCGCACCGACTTCGCGGAGGTCGGAGCCGTCGAGCCGTACTCCGAGGGGATCATCGACTACCTCCGCGCGGTCGAGGGATCGGAGCTCGCCGTGCTCATCCGCGAGCCGCCGCGCGACGACGGCCCGACGCGACGGATCTCGCTGCGGGCGAGCGTCGACGAGCTCGACGTGTCCGCGATCGCCCGGGTGTTCGGCGGCGGCGGCCACCGGCAGGCGGCGGGGTTCCAGAGCGACAAGCCACTCGACGAGATCGTCGAGCTCATCCGCCGGGAATTCGTCTCGCAGCGTGCCACCGCGAGCGCTTGACCCCGCGGGCGTCGCGCTCGTCGACAAGCCCGCAGGCCCGTCGTCGTTCGCCGTCGTCTCGCAGATCCGCCGTGTGACCGGGGCGCGCACCGGGCATGCCGGGACGCTCGACCCGTTCGCAACGGGGCTCTTGCTGCTGTTGTCCGGACGGGCAACTAGGATCGCGTCATGCCTCGTCGGGCTCGACAAGCGCTATCTGACGACCGTCGACCTCACGGCGCGGACGTCGACGGGCGATCCGGAGGGAGACGTCGTCGAGCGGCTCGATCCGCCGGGCGAGGCGGAGCTCGAGGCGCGGCTCGCAGCCCTCCGCGGTGAGATCGAGCTGCCGATCCCCGCCGCCTCGGCGGTGAAGATCGGCGGCGAGCGCGCGTACCGGCTGGCGCGCAGGGGTGTCGAGGTGGAGATGCCGCTGCGCCGCTCGACGGTGTACGCGCTCGACGTCATCGCGTATACGGACGACGCAGTGACGCTCGACCTGCGCGTCAGCTCCGGCACCTACGTGCGTGCGATCGCCGAGGCGCTCGGCGGGCACTGCCGCACGCTCCGGCGCACCGAAGTCGGGCCGTTCGACGTCGCGGACGCGGTCGCGCCCGATGCGTTCGACGCCGGCAGGCTGCTCGCGGAGGCCGACGTGCTCGCGCGCATCGGGGTGGAAGCGTGAACGTCGCGCGGCGTCCGGAGGACCTCGCGCCCGCGCGGCGCGCGGTCGCGATCGGCACGTTCGACGGCGTGCACCGCGGGCACCGGCGGGTGATCGAGGCCGCGCGCGCGGCGCACCTCAGGCCGACGGTCGTGACGTTCGACCCGCACCCGCGCGCGGAGTTCGGGGAGCCGGTCGAGCTGCTCTCGACGACGGAGCGCCGGATCGAGCTGCTCGAGGAGCTCGGCGTCGAGGACGTCCTGCTCCTGCGCTTCGACGCGGCGCTCGCCGGTCTCGGGGCGGCGGACTTCGCCGACCGGATCCTGCGCGGCATCGGCGCCGAGGTCGTCGCGGCCGGGGACGGGTTCCGGTTCGGCCGGGGCCGGACGGGCGACCTCGACCTGCTCGAGCGCCTCGGCTTCGACGTGCGCCGGGTGCCGCTCGTCGAGAACATCTCCTCGAGCCACGTCCGGCGGCTGCTGGGGATCGGCGACGTCGTGCATGCCGCGGCGCTCCTCGGACGCCCGGCGGAGGTGGAGGGGATCGTCGTGCACGGCGACCACCGCGGTGCGGGCCTCGGCTTCCCGACGGCCAACATCGCCCTGCCCGCAGGCCTGCTCGTGCCGCCCCTCGGGATCTATGCCGGCGAGGCGCTCGGCCACCGGGCGGCAATCTCGATCGGGACGAACCCGCACTACGGCGGGACGGAACGGCGCGTCGAGGCGTACCTGCTCGACTTCGACGGCGATCTCTACGGCCGCCGGCTCGTCGTCGAGCTGTGGGAGCGCCTGCGGGACGAAGCGGCCTTCGGCTCGGAGGCGGAGCTCGTCGCGGCGATCGCCGGCGACGTCCGCCGGGCGCGTGCCGCCGTCCGTCCCGTCTGAGCGGATTCCCGCAAAGAGCGCAAGTTTTCGGTGCTCCGGGTGTCTCTATCTCCGTATGGAAGCCGCAGCGCATCCCCGCACGCCGCTCATGGTCTTCGAGAGCGTCTGCTGTCTCGAATGCGGGGAGATCTACTCGAAGCCCGTCGGCGGGGGCACGGTGGAGAAGAACCCCGGTTGCCCGACGTGCGGGTACGTCGGCTGGATCCCGCTCAGCCCGCCGGCCGGGGCGAGAGCGCAGCGCCGCTCCGCCGCGGGTCCGCGGCGGCTCCTGTCCGGCCGATCGCGCTGACACCGCCGAAGTAGTGGTGCTGCTCGGGCCAGCGCCGCACCGCGAGGCCCGACGCCTCGAGCGCGGCGAGCGCCGCCTCGTCGGCGCCCGGCTCCGCGTTCGCGACGCCGCGCGCCACGTGGACGCGGGGAGCGTCGACGGCCGGCTGCGGCGCGAGGCCCCTGTCGAGGATCCCGGCGGCGACCGTGACGAGCGCGGTACGGAGACGCGTCCCTCCGGCGGCGCCGATCGCGAGCGCGAGGCCGTCGCGGTCGAGCGCGAGGCTCGGCGCCATCATGCTCTGCATCCGCTCGCCGGGGCGGAGCGGCTCGACGAGGAGGTCGGCCTCGCCGAGCATGCTGTTGAGATGGAGGTCGAGGCCGGGGAGCCAGTCGCCCGAGCCGAGGCCGAGGCTCGTCGTCAGGACGCACGCGTTGCCCTGGCCGTCGACCGCGACGAGGTTCGTCGTGTGCGTCTCGAGGCCCACCTCGGCGCCGAGCGCGCCGGTGAGCGCGACCACGCGCTCCGTCGGCGACAGGTCGCGGAGGCGGGGGAGCCGAGCGAGCACGGCCGGAACGCCCGAGAGCCCGCCGCGGCCGAGGAAGCGGAGGCCGACCCACGGCGTCTCGACCGGCTCGGCCCATTCCACCCGGTACCGGGCGAGGTCGGCGGCGGTGAGAAGCCCGCCGCGCTCCTCCGAGAGCGCGAGGAGCGCGCTGCCGATCGTCCCCGTGTACGCGCCGGCGGCGCCCTCGGCGGCCAGTGACTCGAGCGCGGCGACGAGCCCCGGCTGCTCCAGGCGCTCGCCCGCGCGGAGCAGCGCTCCGCCGGGTGCGTAGATGCGCGCGCCCTCGCGCATCGTGAACACGGTCTCGAGCATCGCGAGGCAGGCGACGTGGGCCGGAGGCATCGCGACGCCGTCGCGGGCGAGCCGGAGCGCAGGCTCGACGAGCCGTTCCCACGGCAGGCGCCCGTGCGCGCGCCAGAGCGCATCGAGACCGGCGGGCACCCCGGGCACCGCGCAGGATGCGGGGCCGACGGCGTAGTGCACGAGCTCCGCGCCGAACGGCACCTCGAGGTGGACGAGCTCGGCCTCGCGTGCCGGTGCGCCGAGGCCGGGTGCGGCGCAGAAGCAGTCGAGGGTGCGCGCGGCACCGGTGGCGGCGTCGAAGTGGATCGCATGCCCGCCTCCGAGCAGGCCGGTCATCACGGTCTCGGCGACGCACGACGCGAGCCCCGCCGCGACCGCAGCGTCGGCGGCGCTCCCGCCCTCCTCGAGGATCTCGACGCCGGCCGCCGCGGTCGCGGGATGCCCGGCTGCGACGCCGGGGGTCAGGGCTCCACCCGCGGCAGGACGAGCCAGCCGATCCGCCCGAAGCCGGGGCGGGGGAAGTCGAGCCGGTGGCTGATGAGCGCGCCGCCGGCGTAGCCGAAGACGCCGCCGCCGAGCTCGCGCGCGCTCAGCCGCGGCTGCGCGAGCCGCGCGCCCGTCACCGGGTCGGTCTCGCTCTCCTGCACCGAGAGCGCGCCGCCCGACATGTCCACCCGGGCCTCGGCGTCGTCCAGCGCGTACGTTCCCGCCAGGTCCCCCGACCAGGTCGGGGGACCTGGCTCGGGGGGACCGGCGGCGAGCCCGAGCGCCTCGACGACGCGACGCACGAGCCCGCTCCCGCGCCAGCTGTTCGTCAGCACCGCGAGCGCGAACCGCTCCTCCGGGACGAGCAGGAGCAATGACTGGTAGCCGCCGACCGACCCCTCGTGGTCGAGCGCCGCCCGGCCGCCGGCGTCGTGCACCCACCACCCGAGCCCGTAGCCGGCTCCGAGCGCGTGGGACTGCGGCTCGCGCATCGCCGCGCGCGCCTCGCCGGAGAGCGGCCCCGGCCCGCCGAGCTGGTGCGCCGCGAACGCGAGCAGGTCGCCGACGGTCGACCAGAGCCCTCCGGACGGGCGCCGCGCGACGGGGTAGGCGTCGACGCCGACGGCGCGGTGAGCCGTCTCGCCCTCCTGGACGTGCCCGCGCGCGGGCGCGGGCGGCTCGTCGTAGCCGGTCGCCGCGAGCCCGAGCGGCTCGAGGATCCGCGCGCGCATCGCGTCCGAGAACGCGAGCCCCGTCGCCGCCTCGCACGCCGAGCCTGCGGCCCAGTAGCCGGCGTTCGAATAGGAGAAGAGCCCCTCGGCGCCGTCGGGCAGCGGCTCGGCGCGCTCGCAGCGCCACCCGGCGGTGTGGCCGAGCCACGCGCGGAGCTTCGGGTCGGGCTCGAGGCACGAGAGCGCGAGCGACGCCGTGAACGGCTTCGAGATCGACGCGACGCGGAACGGGGTCTCCGGCCGAACCGGGTCGGCGCGCCCCAGCTCGAGCACGCCGTCGGCGCAGGTCACGACCTCGCCGTCGAGGAGCGCGCCGGCGGCGACGCCCGGCACGCCGGTGCGCGCCCGCGCATCGCGCACGATCTCGTCGAGCTGAAACGCAGGAACCATGCGGGATTGCTACCCTACCCGCCGACCCAGTCCCGGCTTGCCGTCGTTCTTCCTTGGGCGCGGCGGGCGGAGGCTCGGGAGACATCCACACAGGAGGCATGAATGGCCCTCACCAAGGAAGCCAAGCTGGAGATCATCGCAAAGCACGGCCGCGGCGAAGCCGACACCGGCTCCCCGGAGGTGCAGATCGCGATGCTCACGCAGCGCATCAACGAGCTGACGGAGCATCTGCGCACCCATCGCCACGACCACTACTCCCGCCGCGGGCTCCTGAAGCTCGTCGGCCGGAGGCGGCGCTTTCTCACGTATCTCCAGAAGCACGATCTCGAGGGCTATCGCGCCCTGATCAAGGAGCTCGGCCTGCGCCGCTAGCTCCGTCAGAAGACCACGGAGGGCGGAGGTTTGAGCGAGCTCCCACCCGGAGCTGACTCAAACTCCCGCCCTCCTCAAGCACAAGCAGAGTGGAGGACAATCGAATGAGTATCGCGACCGAGCGCCGGGCTCAGGTCTCCGTCCAGGTTGGGGACCAGGAGATCAGCTTCGAGACCGGCAAGCTCGCGAAGCAGGCGGACGGCGCAGTCGTCGTCCGGAGTGGCGAGACGATGGTGCTCGCCACCGCCGTCGGACGCCCCGACGCCCGTGAGGGCGCCGACTTCTTCCCCTTGACGATCGACGTCGAGGAGCGCATGTACGCCGCCGGGAAGATCCCGGGCGGCTTCTTCAAGCGGGAGGGCCGCGCATCCGAGCGCGCCACCCTCACCGCACGGATGATCGACCGGCCGATCCGGCCGCTGTGGCCGAAGGGGTTCCGCAACGAGGTGCAGGTCATCTGCACCGTGCTGTCGGCCGACCTCGTCACGCCGCACGACATCCTCTGCATCAACGGCGCGTCGGCGTCGCTCATGCTGTCGCCGCTGCCGTTCTTCGGCCCCGTCGGGGCCGTCCGGATCGGGCGGATCGACGGCGAGC
Source organism: Gaiellaceae bacterium (assembly GCA_035999905.1). Classification (GTDB taxonomy): domain Bacteria; phylum Actinomycetota; class Thermoleophilia; order Gaiellales; family Gaiellaceae; genus Palsa-739. The sequence continues at coordinate 20,035 of DASYGK010000063.1, forward strand.
TGGTCGTCAACCCGACGCTGCAGCAGAACTGGAGCGAGACGTCGCTCGACCTGATCGTCGTCGGCACGAAGGACGCGCTGACGATGGTCGAGGCCGGCGCCGACGAGGTGCCCGAGGACGTGCTCCTCGAGGCGCTCGAGCTCGCGCACGGCGAGATCCGCCGTCTCTGCGAGGCGCAGGAGGACCTGCGCCGCCAGGCCGGCAAGCCGAAGTGGCTCGACGTCGACCTCACGGCGGAGATCGAGGCCTCCCACGGCCACACGCTGTGGGAGCGGATCCAGCGCGACGGCATCCGCGAGTCGGCCGCCGCGGTCGACGAGCTGCTCGTCGAGCTCGCGGGCGAGATCTCGATGGACTCGACCGAGGACGACATCCAGCGCCAGATCCAGGTGAAGGCGAGCCTGAACCAGCTGCTCGAGAAGCAGCGGCTCGTCGCCGTCGAGGGCCCGGTGCGGGAGCAGTTCGAGTCCCAGCTCCGCGCGCTCACCGACGCCGAGCAGGACTCGAAGGAGCTCAAGTCCGCGAAGCGGCACCTGCTCTTCGAGTCGATCGTCAACACCGTCGAGCTGCCGTTCCCGGTCGGCCCGGCCACCGAGGGCGAAGGCCCTGCGGTGAAGGACAGCGCCACGAAGAGCTACGTCAAGAAGGCCGCCGAGGCGATCTACAAGGACCTCGTCCGCAAGAAGATCGCGGTCGAGAAGCGCCGCCCCGACGGCCGCGGCACGGAGGAGATCCGCCCGATCGAGGTCGAGGTCGGCGTCAACCCGCGTGCACACGGCTCCGGCCTCTTCACGCGCGGCCAGACGCAGGTGCTCTCGACGCTCACGCTCGGCACGGCGAAGGAAGGCCAGCGGATCGACGACCTGTCGCTCGAGACCGACCGCCGCTACATGCACCACTACAACTTCCCGCCGTACTCGGTCGGGGAGACGGGGTTCATGCGCGGCCCGAAGCGGCGTGATATCGGCCACGGTGCGCTCGCACAGCGCGCGCTCGAGGCGATGATCCCGTCCGCCGAGGACTTCCCGTACACGATCCGCATCGTCTCGGAGACGCTCGAGTCGAACGGCTCGTCGTCGATGGGCTCGGTGTGCGGCTCGACGCTGTCGCTCATGGACGCCGGCGTGCCGATCAAGGCGCCGGTCTCCGGCATCGCGATGGGCCTCGTGAAGGAGGGCGACGACTACGTCATCCTCACCGACATCCAGGGAGCGGAGGACCACCTCGGCGACATGGACTTCAAGGTCGCGGGAACGCGTGACGGCATCACCGCGCTGCAGATGGACATCAAGATCACCGGCGTCACGCAGGAGATCATGCGGAACGCGCTCGAGCAGGCAGGTCGTGCGCGCAACGCGATCCTCGACACGATGCTCGAGGTGATCGCCGAGCCGCGTGCGGAGCTCTCGCAGAACGCACCGCGGATCACGTCGATCAAGATCGAGCAGGAGCAGATCGGCCTCATCATCGGCAAGGGCGGCGAGACGATCCGCGGCCTCGAGTCCGACTACGAGGTGCAGATCGACATCGAGGAGGACGGCACGATCCTCATCTACGCGACCGACGGCGAGAAGGCCGAAGCGGCCATCTCGGCGATCCGGGCGTTGACGAAGGTGCCGGAGGTCGGCGACACGTACACCGGCAAGGTCGTGAAGACGACCGAGTTCGGCGCGTTCGTCGAGCTGAAGAAGGGCACCGACGGCCTGCTCCACGTCTCGAACGTGGGACCGGGCCGCGTCGCGCACATCGAAGACGTGATGGCGCG
>DASYGK010000001.1:0-33282 GCA_035999905.1 Gaiellaceae bacterium
CGTGGCGAGCTCGGCGGCCAGCCGGTTGGAGAAGATCGAGCCGAGCACGGCGGTGCCGACCGAGCCGCCGATTGAGCGAAACAGGGTGGCGCCGGAGGTGGCGACCCCGAGATCGGAGTAGTCGACGGCGTTCTGGACCGCCAGCACCAGCACCTGCATGACCATCCCCAGCCCGAGGCCCAGGATGAACATGAACAGCGAGGCGGCCGCCCGGCTCGTATCCGGCCCCATCGTCGAGAGCAGGGCGAGCCCGACGGTCATGATCGCGGTGCCGGCGATTGGGAACGGCCGGTAGCGGCCGGTGCGGGTGATGATCTGGCCCGAGGCGATCGAGGTGATCAGCAGGCCACCCATCAGCGGCAGGATCTGCAGCCCGGAGCCGGTGGGGCTGGCGCCGAGCACGACCTGCAGGAACAGCGGCAGGTAGGTGACCGAGCCGAACAGGGCAAAGCCGACCACCAGCCCGATCGCGCTGGAGACGACGAACACGCTGTCGGAGAACAGCCGGGGCGGCAGCACCGGCTCAGCGGCGCGGCGCTCGACGATGACGAAGGCGGCGATCAGGCCAACCGCGGCGACGCCGAGTCCGACGATCGTCGGCGAGCCCCACGCGTAGGTCGTGCCGCCGAGCGTCGAGAGCAGAACGATCGCGCTCAGGCCGCCGGCGAGCAGCACGGCGCCGAGGTAGTCGATCCGGTGGTGGGCCTCCTCTTTGCGTGACGGCAGCGTCGCCGCCAGCACCCCGAAGGCGAGCACGCCGATCGGCAGGTTGACGTAGAAGATCCAGCGCCAGCTGAGGTTGTCGACGAAGAACCCGCCGAGCAGCGGGCCGATCACGGTCGAGACGCCGAAGACGGCCCCGAAGAGCCCCTGGTAGCGCCCGCGCTCGCGTGGCGGGACGATGTCGCCGACGACGGCGATCGCCGTGACGAGCAGGCCGCCTGCGCCGAGCCCCTGCAGCGCGCGAAAGCCGATCAGCTCGAGCATGTTCTGCGCGATCCCGCAGAGAGCAGACCCGATCAGGAAGATCACGATCGCCGTCTGGAGGACGACCTTGCGCCCGTACAGGTCGCCGAGCTTGCCGTAGATCGGCCCGGTGACGGTCGACGCCAGCAGGTAGGCGGTGACGACCCACGACAGGTGCTGCAGCCCGCCGAGATCGCCGACGATCGTCGGCAGCGCGGTCGAGACGATCGTCTGGTCGAGCGACGCGAGCAGGATGACGAGCATCAGCGCGCCGAAGATCACGCGGACCCGCTCGGCGGGCCTTTCCGGGGCGTTCACCGCCATGCAGCTGAGACTAACGATGCGCCTCGACCGGTCGCCGGGCCGTAGAGTGAGCGACATGGCGAAGATCGAGAAGACCGAGGAGCAGTGGCGGACCGAGCTCGATCCGGAGGCGTACCGCGTGCTCCGGCAGAAGGGAACGGAGGCGCCGTTCACGGGCGAGTACGACCACGTGTTCGAGCCCGGCACGTACCGCTGCGCCGGCTGCGGCGCCGAGCTGTTCGAATCGGATGCGAAGTACGACTCGGGCTGCGGCTGGCCTGCGTTCTACGCGCCGAAGGCCGACGACGCGATCGACGAGGAGTCCGACGTCACGCACGGGATGGTGCGCACCGAGGTCCTCTGCGCGAGCTGCGGCGGGCATCTCGGCCATGTGTTCCCCGACGGGCCGCACCCGACGGGGCTGCGCTACTGCATCAACTCGGCTGCGCTGCGCCTCGACGAGAAGTGAGCTCGTAGCGCAGGAACAGGTGGCCGCCGTGCCGCCTGACGGAAAGCAGGGTTCCGGCGACGCGGATGTCCGGAAGCAGCTCGGCGCCGTCGGCGAGCGAGAGCCGCGGCGCCCCGGCGCGTCCCGCGAGGAGCGGGGACATCGTGAGGAAGAGCTCGTCGACGACGCCCGCCGCGACGAACGAGGTGAAGAGCGTCGGGCCGCCCTCCGACAGGATCGACGCGTGCCCGCGCGCACGCAGCGCCGCGATCGCTCCCACGGGGTCGACCCAGTCGCCGTCGTTCACCGCGACGACCTCGCTCGCCGGCGGCACGACGAGCCTTGCAGCGGCTCGCGTCGTCGTGAGCACGAGCGCGCCGGAGTCGAGGATCGCGTGGTTCGGGTCGAACGAGCCCCCGGCGGTGACGATCGCGACGGCGGGCCGCTCGGGCTTGCCGAGCCGCTGGCGGAGCTCGGCAAACGCCTCTGCCGACGGCGGGTGCACCTTGTCGGGGCGCCACGTTCCGTTCGGCGAGGCGAGCATCGTTCCCGAGCCGACGACGACGACGTCCGCGAGTGCGCGCAGGAGTCCCATGAGGAACTTGTCCGGCTCGCTCTCGTCGGCGATCAGCGCGTTCGAGCGCGGCAGCTCGGGGATCGAGACGACGCCGTCGAGCGTCTCGACGAAGTTCGCGTACACGCGCGGCCCGTCGAAGCCGAGACCACCGCCGTACAACGTGTGCAGCGCGCCCGGCAGGTCGCCCTGCGGGAGGCCCGGCATTTCGTCGAGCAGCTCGAGCGGGCTCAGGGTCACCGCACGGCGGCGAGGAACTCGCGGCGCAGGTCCGCGTCGTCGTCGTAGAGTCCGCGCCAGAAGGTCGTCTTCGTCCGCGATCCCTCCTCGTGCACACCGCGCATCTGCGTGCAGAGATGTGCCGCGTCGAGATGGACTGCAACACCGCGCGGACCGACGAGCTCGACGAGCGCGTCCGCGATCTGCTCGCCGAGGCGCTCCTGCACGGTGAACCGGCGTGCGTAGAGCCGGACGAGCCGCGTCAGCTTCGAGATGCCGAGAATCTCTCCGTCCGCGATGTACGCGACGTGCGCGACACCGTGGAACGGCAGCGCGTGGTGCTCGCAGAGCGAGAAGAAGCCGATGGGGCCTTCGACGATCTGCGCATGTGCTCCCGCGACGTGAGCCGGGCGCTCGGACGGGAAGGCAGTGCGCAGCTTCGGATCGCCGTCGTATCCGGACGTGGCGTCGTACATCGCCTGGAGGAAGCGGCGCGGTGTCTCACGGGTGCCGGGCGTGTCGAGATCCATCCCGAAGGCATCGAGGATCTCCGCGACGTATCCCTCGAAGCGGGAGAGCTCGGCCGTGTCGACGTGGCGCGGTGTCGGATGGTCCCACCGCCCGGGCAGTTCGACGATGTTCGCGTCCCCGTCCTCGGCCTCGACGAATCTGTTCACGCCACTCCCCCTGTCTGACCTTGGAGCACGGCCCCACGCACACGCAGCTCACGACGAAGCACGAGCAGCGTCGCAAGCGCGAGCTCACCGAGGACGAGCCAGATGAACATCAGCGGATGTCCGGTACCCACGCAGATGCCGAACGCAGCGAGCTGCGTCGACATTCCCAGATTCGCAAGGACCGCGACCGTCATCCGGTCGTGATACGCGCGTCGCGCGTCGTCGGATGCGTCGCGCAGCCGGCGCTCGACGAAGCGCTCGACGAGCGCATCCTGCCAACCGTACGCGACCGCGTAGACGCGCTGCAGCGCGGCGGTGACGCCGCGCGTCTCCGGCGGCGCCGACAGCCGCGCGCCGCGGTAGAGCCGCTCGAGGTTGAAGTTCAGGCTGAGTAATGCTGTCAACGCGACGAAGCCTGCGAGCGCAGCCCATGGTGCGTGCGCGTACCAGCCGATCGCTGCGAAGAGCGCGGCGTCGACCAGGAGGTCGACCTCCGAGTCGAGGTAGCGACCGAGCAGTGTGATGCGGCCGGTGAGCCGTGCCAGCTGGCCGTCCGCATTGTCGAGCACGGTCTTCAGCTGGACGAGCAGCGCCGCAACGACGAGATGCCCGCGTGCGAGCTCGACGGCGCCGGCGACTCCCGCCGCACCCGACGCGACCACGACCGCGGGCGGCGGGACGCGCAGCGGAGCGAGTGCGAGCACCACGAGGTGCGCCGCGGGTCGGTACGCACGCTCGCAAAGCCACTCCTGCACCGCCCGCTCCTTGCGGGAGCGCGCGAGAGCGCTAGACAAGCGCGTCCTCCTCGACGGGCTCGCTGGCGCGGATTCGCTCGGTCGCCGCGTCGACCGTGTCCCACACGTTCCAGAGGAGATAGCCGCGCGGCCGCCGCTCGTCATCGACGTACGCGACGACGCCCTTGCGGTTCGGCTCGTCCCAGTGCTCGACGGTCGAGAGCCGCGAGTCGAGCTCGCCGACGGCCTCGTAGCCCAGGTCGAAGAGATCCGAGTAGAAGAACGGCAGGTGGTCGTACGGCTCGCCGGCGCCGGCCATGTTCGCGCCGACGGCCTTGCCGTGTGAGTTCGCGTGATCCTCGTGCTCGACGCGGAGCCGACGGCCGAGCGCGGGCGCAGGAAAGCTCGCGACGTCGCCGCAGGCGAACACGTCCTCGTGCCCCTCGACGCGCCCGTACTCGTCGACGACGATCCCGTTGTCGATCGGGAGGCCGGCTGCTTCTGCGAGCTCCACACGCGGCTCGATGCCGAGCCCGGCCACGACGACGTCCGCGTCGAGCACGCGTCCCGAGCCGAGCGTGACGCGCCCGGCCGCAACGGATTCGACCGTCTCCTCGGCGAGCACTTCGATGCCGTGCTCGCGGTAGTACTCCGTCACGAAAGCTGCGAGGTGCGCCGGGAAGATGCGGAAGCCGATCCCCGGCTCGGGGAAGACCATCGTCACCTGCGCGCCCGCGCCGACGAGGGCGGCCGCGAGCTCGGAGCCGATGAAGCCTCCGCCGATCACGACGACGCGTGCGCCGTCGCGTTCTGCAGCCGCACGAAGCGCGCGGTAGTCGTCGAGTGTGCGGAAGTAGAGGACAGAGTCGTCGGCGTCGGGGAGCCGCCGCGGGCGCCCGCCCGTCGCGAGGAGCAGCTTCTCGAAGCCGTACTCCTCGCCGGCGTCGTCCGTCGCGCGCTTCGCTGCGAGGTCGAGCGCGACGATGCGCCTCCCCACGACGACATCGGCACCCTTGTCCGCCGTGCCCTTCCAGATCTTCTCCTCGTCGCCGCCCTTCCAGAGGCCCTTCGTGAGCGGCGGCCGCTTGTACGGCGCGTGGGGCTCCTCGCCCACGAGCGTGATCGTCCCGTCCGGGTCGTGCGCGCGCATCCCCTGCACGGCGGCATCGCCGCTCATGCCTCCGCCGACGATCAGGTAGCGGCTCGTGTTCATCTGGCCTCGTTTCGGTCGGGAGCGGAACGGGTCGTACTACGATTTAACACGCGCAGCGGATTCCGCCGCCCCTCATACTGCCGCGTATGGATACCCCTGCGGACTGGTCCGAGGTGGACGGAGCCCTCCAGCGCGAGTTCGAGCTGCCCTCGTTCGGCGAGGCCATCGCCTTCGTCAACCGGGTCGCAGAGCTTGCCGAGGCGGAGAACCACCATCCGGACATCGCGGTCTCGTACAAGCGGGTCACGCTCCGCTGGACGACCCACTCCGAGGGCGGCATCACCGACCGGGATCGCGAGCTCGCCGCGCGGTCGGCCGGCCTCGCCTGATCCGACGTGTCCGCCGGCGACCCGTGTGCATGCGTACACCTGCGCATGGTGTAGGCGGACGCATGGGCATGGGATCACATGTGACGTGGGCATGTGATCACACGCCCACTTAGAACCGGGAACGGCGAAGGAGCTTCGCGACCTCCGCGTGCCGCAGCACGAGCGCCGGCGCCCGCTGCATGAGCGAGAGGTACCGGCGGCCGAACGGGGTCCCCTCCTTCGGCGGCAGGAGCAGCTCGCGGGCGCGGTCGAGCAGCTCCTCCGGGGTCGCGATCTCCGCCTCGGGATCGTCGCCGTCCAGGTCGACGGTGTCCTCGAGGGCGAGGATCAGCTCGGAGAACGGCTGCAGCCAGCCGTAGCGGAGCCGGTCCGAGACGATCTGCAGGAACTGCGCGCCGCTCAGCGGCCCGTGAACCTGCTCGAGGGAGGCCCGCTCGGTCGCGAGCACCTCCTTGTGCAGCGCAAGCAGCGGCAGGCGCAGCGCGCGCAGCTCGTCGACGGCGGTCACAGCCGTGTTGTACCCGCAACGGCGCGGAGCGTAGGGTCCACTCCATGTCGTGGCTCGACCGCGTCATTCTCGGGCCCTTGCGCGCCGCCGGCCCGCTGACCGCGAAAGAGAGGATCGGCTACCTCGTCTGGGGACCGGTCGGGCTCGTGATCGGGGTGACCGAGATCCTCGCGGCGCTCTCGAAGTCGCTGAAGAACGCGATCCCGTGGCCGACGATCTCGAGCACGGTCGGGCACCTCGAGTCGCGGCACCACTGGGTCTCCGTGGTCGTCGTGGCGACGATCGCGATGGTCGCCTTCCACGCCGTCGCCTACCCGAAGCACGAGCGCACGCCGGGAGGCCGCGCCAAGCGGATCACGGATGGATAAGTACGACCTCGGCTACGTGATCTACGGGACGCTCGGGTTCTTCGGGATCGTCGTGCCGAGCGTCGTGGCGTACACGCTCGACAAGGACGCCCCGTTTCCGACGTTCTTCCGCACCGTCGCGCTCCTCCAGCGGCGGCTCCACTGGGTCGCGGCGATCGTCGTCGGCGGCCTCGCGGTGCTCGTGTTCCACCTCGCGCTCTACCCCTGGCCCGATCTGCCGTAGAGAGGTTTGTATCTTCTAATACTGTAAGATACGAACATGCCTCACCAGCTGCGTCCCGTCCACGAGCTGAAGGCGCATCTCTTCCGCGTCCTCGGCCATCCGGCACGGGTGAGGACGCTCGAGTTGCTCCGCGACGGCGAGCGCTCCGTCGGCTCCCTCCAGGCGGAGCTCGGCCTCGACTCGAGCGGCACCTCACAGCACCTGGCCGCGCTCCGCAGCATCGGCGTCGTCACCGCGCGCCGCGAAGGGACGAGCGTCTTCTACTCCGTCGCCGATGCCCGCGTCTTCGACCTGCTCGAGGCAGGTCGCGACCTCATCACGCGGCGCCTCGTCGACCAGCAGGCGCTTCTGCACGAGCTCGAGTCCGAATGAGCTCTGCGCTCCTGCTCGTCGCCTTCGCAGTCGTCGCAGTCGGCGCGGTCGGCGCGGGTGTGCGAGCGGCGTTCCGCCTCGGACTTCGCACGCAGGCGGTCGGCGTCCTGCTCATCGGCGTTGCGGGCACGTGGATGTTCGCCGCGCAAACGAGTTCCGGCAGCGCCTTCTCGAGCACGCTCGATGTGCGCTTCGGCGTCGACGGGCTGACCGCGTTCTTCCTCGCGACGCTCGGGATCGTGGGCGCGCCTGCGCTCCTCTTCGCGACGCGGTATCTCGAACCGACACGGCGCGGACGCGCGACCGCGGGGCTCCTCGGCGCGTTCATGCTCACGCTCGCCGAGGTGCTCTGTGCGCGCGATCCGCTCACGTTCCTCGCGGGCTGGGAGCTGATGACGCTCTTGCCGGCGGCGATGATCCTCGTCTCGCGCTCCGACACCACGGCACGCGAGACCGTCTTCCTCTACGTCGCGCTCACGCACCTCGCCGGTGCAGGGACATGGATCGCCGTGCTGCTCGCAGCGCACGCGGGTGCGTTCGGCGGCGGTACCGCACTCGCGCACGGATCGGGCCTCCAGATCGGCATCGCCGTCGCCGCGCTCCTCGGGATGGGCACGAAGGCCGGAGTGATGCCTCTGCATACCTGGCTCCCGCGTGCGCACCCGATCGCACCGGCTCCTGTGTCGGCGCTGATGAGCGGCGTGATGATCAAGGTGGCGATCTACGGTCTCGTGCGCGTGCTCGTCGACTGGCTCGGCGTACTGCCGTTGTGGATCGGCGTGCTCGTGCTCGCGCTCGGCGCATTCTCTGCGGTCGGCGGCGTCGTGTACGCGATCTTCCAGCACGACCTCAAGCGGCTGCTCGCGTTCCACTCGATCGAGAACATCGGCATCATCCTGCTCGGTCTCGGAGCGTGCCTCGTTCTGCGCGCGCGCGGCGCAGACACGTGGGCGGCACTCGCACTTGCGGCCGCATTGCTCCATACGCTCAACCACGCGATCTTCAAGGCGTTGCTCTTCCTCGGTGCAGGCTCGTTCGAGCGCGCCGTCGGATCGCTCGAGCTCGACAAGCTCGGCGGCCTCCTTCGGCGCATGCCGTGGACCGGCGGCGCGTTCCTCGTCGGCGCCATGGCGATCGCCGGTCTGCCGCCGCTCAACGGCTTTGCGTCCGAGTGGTTGACCCTCCAGGCGCTCGTGCACGTCCCCGCGTACGGCGGCATCGGGGACGGTGTCGCCGGCGCCGTCGCGCTCGCCGCACTCGCGGCCACCGCCGCACTCGCCGTCCTGTGCTTCGTCAAGGTCGTCGGTCTCGTGCTCCTCGGCCCGCCGCGACGTCCCGAGGTCGCGGCTGCGACCGAGGTCCCGAAGGCGATGCGCACCGCGATGCTCCTGCTCGCGGCAGCGTGTGTCGTGCTCGGTGTGGCGCCCGGCCTCCTGGTCGGCAGGCTCTCGGGGCTTGCGCCGTGGCCGTCCCACATCGCGACGACGGCCGGCCTCCAGCTTCCAGGAACGGGCTCGCTGCCCACCGTCGCACTCGTGCTCGTGCTCGGCGTGCTCACCGGTGCGTTCGCGCTCGCGCGCGGCCGACGGGTCGCCGCGGCCGCACCGACCTGGGCCTGCGGGCAGCTCGTCCAGCCTCAGCTGCTCTGGACGAGCGCCGGGTTCACGAAGCCGCTTCGCCTCGTGCTCGAGTCGGTGCTCCGCCCGCAGCGCGAGATCGAGATCCACGAGCGCAGCGGGCTCGTGCAGGAGATCTCGTACAGCGGTCGCGTGCCCCACCTGCTCGATGAGCGGCTGTATCTGCCCGTCGTCCGGCTCGCCCTCGCTGCAGCCGGGCAGGCCCGCCGTCTGCAGACCGGTCACCTCGGCACGTACGTCGCGTATCTCATCGCGCTCGTGGTCGTCCTCCTTGCCGCCGTGAAGGCCGGGGTGATCGGATGAACGCAGTCGCGCTCGCGGTGCAGCTCGCGGGTGGGCTCCTGCTCGCCCCGCTCCTCCCCGGTCTCGTCCAGCACTGGAAGGCGAGGCTCCAGGGCCGCCGGGGGCCGACGCCGTTACAGCCCTACCGCGAGCTGCACCGGCTGTGGGGCAAGAGTGCTGTCGACATCGACGGCGCAGGAATCGTCTACCGCCTCGCACCGTCGCTCGCTGCAGCGAGCACGGTCACCGCGGTACTGCTCGTCCCCGTCGCGTCGGATGCGTCACGGCTCGGTGTCGGCCACGACCTCCTGGCGCTGCTCGGCCTGCTCGCACTCGCGCGCTTCGCCGTCGCGGCGGCCGCCTGGGACGTCTCGAACGGCTTTTCGCTGATGGGCGCGAGCCGCGACCTGATGATCTCGGTCTCCGTCGAGGCGACACTCGTGCTCTCGATCGCGATCGCCGCGCTCGTCTCCCGCAGCACCGACCTCGCCGCGGTGATCGGCGCCACGGCCGGCGCCGCCGTCTGGTCGAACCCTGCACTCGCGCTCGGCGCGGCCGCGTTTGCGCTCGTCGTGATCGCCGAGGTCGGACGACAGCCGATCGACAACCCCGACACCCACCTCGAGCTGACGATGATCCACGAAGGGCCGCTGCTCGAGTACGCAGGCCGCGACCTCGCCTATCTCCAGTGGACGGCGGCAGCGCGGCACTGGATCGTGCTCGTGCTCGCCGCACAGGTCTTCCTGCCGCACGCGCACTCCGTGTGGGGCCAGCTCGCGTCGCTGCCGTTCGCTCTCGTCCTGTTGTGCGGCGCGCTCGCTGTCTGCGAGACGCTGACCGCGAAGGTGCGGATCCTGCTCGCGCCGCGCCTCCTCGCCGTCGGCGGGCTCGCCGCGCTCATGGGCATCGTGTCGTGGCTGGTGCAGTCGACATGAGCGGCGCGCTCGTCTGGCTCCTCGTCGCCGCCGGCCTCGGACTCGTGATCGTGCGGCGTCGCTCGCTCGCGGTTGCATTCGTCACCGGTCAGGGGCTCCTGCTCGCGGTGACTGCGGTGCGCCACGACGCCATCGCCGGCGCGACGCTCGCTGTCCGCGCACTCGCCCTCGGGGTGCTGCTCCTCCTCGTCGTCTCGCGCACGCGTGAGCCGCGCCCGGTCCGCGCCGGGCTCGCGCCGCTCGCGCGCGGCGGGCTCGCGATCGCGTTCGCGCTCACGCTCACGTGGCTCGTGCCCGCAATCGGGCTCGACTCACGCAACGCGGAACGTGGCGTGCTCGCGCTCGTCGCCTTCGGCATCGCGACCGTCGCAACGCGGCGCGCGACGCTCTTCCACGTGCTCGGCATCGTCCTCGTCGAGAACGGTCTCGCGCTCGCCGCCCTCGAGCTGCCCGGCGGCGGCTCGTCGGTCGCGATCGAACTGGGAGTCGCCGTCGACCTGACCCTGATCGCGCTCGTCGCGTCGGTCTTCCACGAGCGGATCTTCGCCGAGTTCGGCGCCGGCGACTCCGCCGCGCTGAGGAGCCTCCGTGATTAGCCGCGAGGCGCTCGCGCTCGCTGCCATCGCTGCGCCCGCAGCCTCCGCCCTCGCCGCCGGCGTCGCGCCGCGACGCGCCGTGCAGTCGATCTCGATCGCCGGCGCGATCGTGTCCGCCGGTTTCGCGGGTGCGCTCTCCGCGGTCGCGCTCGCCTCGCCGCACCAGTCCCACGTCGGCGCGTGGCTCGTCGTCGACGCGGCGGCCGGTCTCATGGTCGGCGTGACGGGATTCGTCGGTCTCGCGAGCGTCCTCGTCTCGCCGCTGTACCTGTCCACGGTCTCCGTTGCACTCGTGCGCAGCGAACGCCGAGCACGGGTCTACTACGCATTGCTGTTCGCGTTCTGGACGGCGGTCGTCTCGGTCCCGCTCGTCGGCAACCTCGGGGGCGCGTGGCTCGTCGTCGAGGGAACGACCGCCGCCTCGGCGCTGCTCGTCGGGTTCAGCGGCCGGCCGCGCGCGCTCGAGGCCGGCTGGAAGTACCTCATCCTCACGTCGCTCGGCCTGGGCGTCGCACTGCTCGGAATCGTGCTGCTCGCCGCGGCGTCGTCCGGCGGCGGCCTCGACGCGCTCTCGTGGCGTGAGCTCGGGCACATGCACGCGGGCCACGATGCCACGCTCGTCGCGTACGTCCTGCTCGTCGCGGGTCTCGCTGCGAAGATCGGCTGGGCCCCGGTGCACAACTGGCTGCCGGACGCGCACTCCGAGGCGCCCGCGCCGATCTCGGCACTTCTGTCGGCGGTGCTTCTGCCGTCGGTCTTGCTCGTCGCGTGGCGGGCGAGCAACGCGCTGACTCCGTCGATCGGAGGCACGACCGCGCAGTCCGTGCTGCTCGGCTTCGGGCTGCTCTCGCTTGCGGTCGCCGTCCCGTTCCTCTGGCAGCGGCTTCCGTGGAAGCGCCTGCTCGCGTATTCGAGCCTCGAGCACATGGGCGTCGTCGCCATCGGGATCGGGTTCGGGACACCGCTCGCACTCGCCGGCGTCGCCGTGCACATCGCGGGCCATGCGCTCGCGAAGGCACTCGGGTTCTACGCGGCGATCCCGCTGCTGGGGCACGAGCCGAGTGCCGGTACGCACGCCGCCGGAGGAGTCGCGCGCACGCAGCCGGCGCTCGCGACGATCATGGGCGCCTCGATCGGCGCACTCGCAGGCCTGCCGCCCTCTCCGCTCTTCGCAAGCGAGGTGCTGATCGTCGCGGGCGGGTTCGCCGCGGGACGTCCGTGGACGGCGACGATCAGCGCCCTCCTGCTCGCGCTCGGCTTCCTCGGGCTCGCGCACGCGCTGATCGAGACGACGGTAGGGGATGCACCCTCACGCGATCGCCGCGTCGCGCCGGGGATTCGCGGTGTGACGGCACTCGCAGGTGTGACGGTCGCGTGCCTCCTCGCGCTCGCTGCCGCGGCGCTCTGGCTTCCCGGCGGCGACCTGGCCCGCGCACTCGTGGACGGGATCCGATGACGAGCGGCTACCGCGACGCCGTCGCCCGTGCGCTCGACGACGGCGCACGCTTCGCCGGGCTGCACGCGACCACGACCGGTGTGCGCACCGCGCTCGTGTCACCGGATGGCGCGCTGTGGCTGGAGAGCGCCTCGCCCCACGGGGCGCGCGTCCCGTCGATCATCGATCTCGCACCCGCGGCGGCATGGGACGAACGCGAGGCCGCCGACCTCTACGGGCTCGAGTTCGACGGCCACGAGCCGCTACGCCCACTCGTCGAGCACACCGCCGATCTGGCGCGATGGACCGTTCCGGTCCGAAGCGACGACACGTATCAGGTGGCCGTCGGCCCGATCCACGCAGGCGTGATCGAGTCCGGGCATTTCCGCTTCCATGTCGTCGGCGACCGCATCCTCCATCTCGACGTACGTCTGTTCTACAAGCATCGCGGGCTCGAGCGCGCCGCCGAGGGGCGGACGCTCGACGAGGGTCTCGCCTACGCGCAGCGTGCGTGCGCCGCCTGTGCGGTGTCGAATTCCGTCGCCTATGCGCAGGCCTGCGAGGATGCGCTCGGCCTGCGCTCGACTGCAGAGCTGGCGCGCATCCGCACGATCCTGCTCGAGCTCGAGCGTGTGTGGAGCCATCTGAACGACATCGCGGCGATCTGCGCCGGCGTGGGCCTCGCCGCAGGCAACACGCGCTTCGCCGCACTCACGGACCGTGCGCGCACGCTCAACGCGCACCTCACGGGACACCGGTTTCTCTTCGACACCGTTCGAGTCGGCGGAAGCGAGCTCACGCTCGAGGCGCTTGCAGTCATGGAGGCACGCACCGAGCTCGCTGCGCTGCACGATGACGCGCGCACGGGTTGGCGCGAGCTGCTGTTCAACGCGTCGTTCCAGGACCGGCTGCCGGACGTCGGGGTCGTGTCGGCGGAGAGTGCACTCGCGCTCGGGGCCGTCGGCCCTGCGGCCCGTGCGAGCGGCGTCGCCCTCGACGCGCGGAGCACGAGCGCCGGGCTCGCCTACGACGGCTTCGACGTCCGCACGCCGGCCGAGGCAACCGGCGACGTGCAGGCGCGGCTCGAGCAGCGCGCGCTCGAGCTGTGGCAGTCCTTCGACCTCCTCGAGGCGCTGCTCGACGGCCCCCTGTCGCCCGCCGCCGCCGAGCCGAACGCGGCGGCGAAGCCGGTCGGTCTCGCGCGGGTCGAGAGCCCGCGCGGAGCGACACTGTGCGTGGTGGAACAGACCGGCGCCACGGTCGAACGCCTCCACCTCCGGACGGGCTCGTACGCGAACTGGCCCGTCGCTGCGCGCGCCGCGGTAGGGAACCTCCTCCCCGACTTTCCGCTCATCAACAAGAGCTTCGAGCTCTGCTACGCCTGCGTGGACCGCTGATGCTGACGCTGCTGAAGGATCTCCGGCGGCTGCGGAAGGGGCTCGCTCTCGAGCGGCCCGAGCGCCCGCGCAGTCTCGCCGTGCGTCACGTCGACGCCGGCTCGTGCAACGGCTGCGAGCACGAGCTCACGCTCGCGTCGGCGCCGCAGTACGACCTCGAGCGCTTCGGCTTCGGGATCGTCGCGTCGCCGCGCCACGCGGACGTCCTGCTCGTCACGGGCATCGTCACCGTCCGCATGCGTGAGCCCCTGCTCGCGGCCTACAACGCGATGCCGGAGCCTCGGCTCGTCGCCGCGTTCGGCGACTGCGCACTTGGCTGCGGCGTGCTTGGCCTGGGGTCGGAGCTCGCCGGGCCGGTCGACGCGATCCTGCCGGTCGACCTTCGGATCCCCGGCTGCCCGCCGGCCCCGGACGCGGTCGCCGCCGCGCTCGCCGACCTCTGCGACCGAGCGGCGGCCCGAGGGGAAACAGGCCCTTCAGGCGAGTCGCCGCCCGTCCGATAAGACCCCTTATGCGGCGCCCGTTGGGCTCGATCCTGCCGATCCTCGGCACCTGCGCCCTGCTCCCGGTGGGGCTCCTCGCGGCGTTCGGCCACCACATGGTGATGCCGCCGATGTGGGTGCACTTCTACGGCGTCGGCGTGAGCGCGCTCGTGACCACCGCCGTGGCCGCGGCCATCACCGTCGCCGGCGCCCGCAGGAGCGACACCCGCACCGTGATCGTCGGCGGCGGCTTCTCGCTGATGGCCGCGCTCCTCGCCGTCCACGGCCTCGTCACGCCCGGGATGCTCGTGGGACAGAACGGCCTCATCTCGGTCACCGGCGCCGCGACGCTCCCCGTCGGCGGAGCGGTGATGGCGCTCTCGGCGTTGCCGCAGTTCGGCTCACCGAGGGCGATCCCGAAGGTGATCGCCTTCCAGTCCGTGCTCGCGCTCGCGATCGTCGTGTTGAGCGTCGTCGGGATCGCGCATCCGAGCTTCGTTCCCGGAGTCCCCGCCGCGCGCTCGACACCCGCGATCGCGCTGTTCGCGGTCGGCCTCTGCGTCTACGGACTGCTGGCCGTGCGCGCGATGAATACGTTCCTCCTCACCCGACGCGGAGCCGACTTCGCCGTCGTGGTCGGAGTCGTCCTGCTTGCCGCGTCTCTCTACGGCGCGCTTCTGCTCACCTACGTCGATCTCGGCTGGTGGCTCGGGCACATCTTCGAGTTCGTCGGCATCGCCGTCGTCGGCGCGTCGCTCGTCTACGACCTGCGGCGGGGCCGGCGGTCGCGGGCACTCGTCGGGGACCTGCGTGCGGCCGAGATCGTCGAGGCGGAGGAGGCCTACCTCGGTGCTCGCGTGCGCGCTCTGATGGTGCGGCTCGCCGCGAAGGACACATCGACCGAGGAGCACACTCGCCGCGTCGCCGCACTCGCGGTCGAGATCGGCGAGACCCTCGGGCTTGCCCCGACGCGGCTGCGCAGCCTCGCCATCGGGGGCCTCCTTCACGACATCGGCAAGCTGTCGCTCCCGTCGGCGATCCTCCGGAAGCCCGGCCCGCTCGACGACGACGAGTTCGCCCACGTGAAGCTGCATCCCGAGCGCGGCCGCGAGCTTCTCTCCGAGCTCGGCGGCTTCGACGCCGGCGTGCAGCGCCTCGTGCTCGACCATCACGAGCGGCTCGACGGCACCGGCTACCCGCGCGGCATCCGCGGCGAGGAGCTCGATCTCGCAACGCGCATCCTCGCCGTCTCCGACGTATACGACGCGCTCGTGTCCGAGCGCGTCTACCGCTCTGCGTGGACCCGCGACCAGGCGCTCGAGCTGCTGCGCGGCGAGTCCGGCACGGCCTTCGACGCGCGCTGCGTCGCGGCGCTCGAGCGCGTGCTCGACGCACGCTCGACGGGACGCGTGCAGGCTCCGGCGGTCGGTGCGCTCGTCGTGTCGCCGGCGCAGTAGGAGCCGGGGTCCGGCGTCTCTTTCGACCTGGGCGCAACGGGTTGCGACCAGGTCGGCGGGCGGACGGCGGCGGTCGCCGCCGCTGCGCTTATCCCATCTCGATCTCGACCGGGACGCCCATCCGGCCGAGGGTGCGCAGGTGCCGCTGGTGCGATCGCAATGCCGCGACGAGCGACGGCTGCGCGGTGTAGCGGATCCCGTGCTTCGCAGCGTTCCGCTTCACGATCTCCGCGATACGCGGATAGTGCGTGTGCGCGACGCGGGGGAAGAGGTGGTGCTCGATCTGATAGTTGAGCCCGCCGAGCACCCACGTGAGCACCGGATTGCGCGGGCAGAAGTCGACCGTCGTCTCGACCTCGTGCACGGCCCACGGCTTCTTCTCCGCAGCGAGCTGCTCGGCCGACGTGAACTCGGCTTCCTCGACGCAATGCGCGAGCTGGAACGTCGTCGCCGTGACGAGGCTCGTGATCATCGTGAACCCGACGTACCCGATCGCGACGACCCACCACGGATACACGACGAGCGGCGCAACGACCGCCCATGACAGGAACAGCGCCTTTCCGCCGACGATCCCGACGAGATCCCAGCCGCGCGGCATCCGCAATGTGCTGTTCGCGATCCGGCCGCGGATCAGAGCCGTGATGTCGGCGCCGATCTGCCAGCGGATCACCATGAAGCTGTACAGCGGCCACACGTAGAGATGCTGCAGCCGATACCACGGCCGCGGCGTCTGCGACGGCACGAGACGGACGAACGGCGTCTGCGTGACGTCGTCGTCGTAGCCGTCGACGTTCGTGTACGTGTGGTGCGCGACGTTGTGCTTGACGCGCCACGCGTAGCTCGAGATACCGAGCATCGCGTCGGCCGTCCACCCCATCAGGTGGTTGAAGCGCCGCGTGCGGAAGTAGGCGCCGTGATTCGCGTCGTGCTGGACGCAGAATCCGATCAGGATCGTCCCCGCGACGAGCCCTGCGAGCGCGACGAGCCCGAGCAGGACGCCCGGCCGGATGAAGATGAGCGTGACCCAGGACGCGGCCCAGAGCGCGAACGCGACCACCGTCTTCGCATAGAGCTGCAAGTGCGCACGCAGGCGGATGCCGCGAGAGGCGAGATAGAGGTCGACCTCGCGCCGCGTCTCGGCGATGAAGTCGCCGCCCTTCTCGAAGGACAGCTTGCGGGCCACGGCGCTCAACCTGATGACCCTAGCGGGAAAACCGGCCGTCCACGAATAACCGGCCGGGAAAGGGGTACCTCGCCTCCCATGAAGCTCAATTACCTCTGGCGCGGCCTCCCGGGCCATCCGCTCCACCCGCCGCTGACCGACGTCACGATCGGCGCCTATACCTTCGCCTTCGTCGCGGCGGTGCTCTCGAAGGCCGGCGTCTCCGACCAGGCAACGGCGAAGGCGTGGTGGCTCGCGCTCGTCGTCGCTCTCTGCGTCTCGGTCCCGACCGTGCTCACGGGCCTCCTCGAGTGGCTCGCCATGAGCCGCGGCACACCGCTCTACCGCACCGTCACCACCCACATGCTCGTGATGGCGACCGCGAGCGTCACCTTCTTGCTCGCCGCCATCTTCGGACATGCCTGTTATGCGGACGGCCGGATCACGGTCGGACCGCTCGTGCTGACGATCGTCGGCTTCGTCGTGCTCGCCGTGGGCGGATGGCTCGGCGGGGCGATCACGTATGTGCACGGGATGAGGGTGTTGAACCTCGTCGACGAGCCTGCGGCTCGCGCGGCGTCGCCGGTTCCGAGCAAGGAGGAGCAGGAAGCGGACGGCTGAGCGCAGCGCGACCTGTTGAATGCAGATCGTGTTCGCGCTCGGGCTCGCCGCCGCACTCTTCGCCTCCGTCCTCTTCAACGTCGGGATCGCGCTCCAGGGCCTCGAGGCGCGCGACGCACCGTCGTCGCTCGGCCTCCGCGTCGGCCTGCTCACGCGCCTGTTGCGGAGCCCCCGCTGGCTCGTCGGCTGGGTGCTCGGCATCGTCGGCATCGGCCCGCAGGTGCTCGCGCTCGCGTACGCGCCGTTCGTCGTCGTCCAGCCCGCCCTCGCATCCGGCCTCCTCGTCCTGCTGTTCCTCGGCGCCCGCACGTTCAAGGAGCGCGTCACGCACTGGGAGATCGCCGGCGTCTTCGCGATCATCGGCGGTGTCACGCTCGTCGCGTGGGGCGCTCCGCCCCATGTGGAGGCGCATCGCGCCGGGACCTATGTGATCGCGGTCGTCGCGGCGCTGTCGCTCGGCGGGCTGGCGCCGTTCGCCGTGCGCGGCACGCGCTTCGACACCGGCATGCTCTCGATCGTCGCGTCCGGCTTCGGCTTCGGTGCGACGAACATCGCGACGAAGCTGATGAGCGACGACATCGGCTCGGGTGAGCTCGGCAACGCGGCCGCATGGGCGGCGGTTGGTGTCGCCATGGGCGTCGCGGCGACCATCACCGGCATGACGGCGTTCCAGCGGCGGCGCGCGACGACGGTCGTTCCCGTCAGCACCGCAGTCCAGACCTTCCTCCCGCTCCTGCTCGAGCCGCTCTTCCTGCGCGAGCGGTTCGGCGCAACCGTGTTCTACGGGGTGCCGATCGCGGCGGGGCTCCTCGTCGCGCTCGCCGGCACGGTCGTCGTCGCGCGCAACGAGGGCGTGGGCCGTCTGGCCTCGGGCGCCCAGAAGTAGGCATCCCTGAGATCAGGGAGAGGCCTCGCGCCCCCGAACGCCGATGCTCACGGAGGATGACGAGCGACAAGCAGTCTCGCCTCAACGCCGACCAGCTCGAGTCGGCCCTCGCGCAGGAGCGTGACGGCCTCTCCGAGCTCGAGCAGGAAGCCCGCGCGCGGCGCGAGCAGGCGCTCGAGCAGATGGGCGCCTACGTCTCGATGCTGCGCAACACCACGGCGACGCGCAGGGCCGCCGACGGTCTTCCCCGGCGCCCGTTCTCCTTCAAGCTCGAGTTCGAGGACGGACGCTGGAACGTCGACGAGATCGAGCTCGACGTCGCCCCCCGCGTCGGCGACATCGTCTCCTTCGACGACGGCCGCCCTTGGCGCATCCGCGCGACACAGGTCGTACGGGCGCGTCCGGCCCGGAAGCCCGTGCGCGAGTTCTTCGTCTGCGCACCGGCGGCCTGAGGCCTGCGATGCGCGAGCTGACTGTCGGCCAGCTCGTCACGATCGACCGCCGCGTCCTCCGCATCACGGGCTTCGACCCGATGGGCATGGAGGAGCGTCACGTCGAGCTCGAGGACCGCAAGACGGGCGAAAGGCTTCGACTCCCGGTCGAGCGCCTCGAGCCGGGCGCGCACGAGAACGTCGCCGCCGCCTAGAGGCTCGATGTGAAATTGGCGCGCTGTCGGGGGCGTCGCAGACCAAGCAGGGCGACGCGGCCGGTCGCGGCGCGTAGCAGCGCTACGTGTCGCGAGCGGACGTGGCGATCCTGCGCCGTGTCTGCGGCGTCATCCGGCCCGCGGGAATCTCACATCAAGTCTCTAGACTCGCGCCGTGACGAACAGCCGGCTCGTGTACTCCACCGACGGAGGAGATCACCGCGAGCGCGGTCCGGAGGCGTCGAAGACGCAGCGTGGCCCGCAGCTTCCCGACGACGGCGTGGTCCGCGTCTTTCGCGAGAAAGGCGGCCGCGGCGGGAAGACGGTCACCGTCGTCCGCGGGCTTCCCGCCGCCTCGCTCGCGGGCGTCGCAACCGATCTGAAACGCCACTGCGGCACGGGCGGAGCTGTGAAGGGCGGAGCCGTCGAGATCCAGGGCGACCACCGCGACAAGGTCGTCGCCCGGCTCGCAGCAGGGGGCTTCCGGGCCAAGCCGGCAGGCGGCTGAGCCGCACCGCAGGACGGGTACGGCCGACGACGTCGGCAAGATGCCCCATAAGCTCTGCCGTCGACCGAACGACGCGGGGCTTCCCGTACGACGAATTCCAACAACGAAGGCAAGGTGAGTGACGATGGCAGCGCAGCCGCTGACAGCAACAGAGTTCATCGAGGGCATCGCCAACCAGCTCGAAGGCGAGTTCTCCAAGGCCGAGGTCAAGAAGGTGCTCGGCGCAGTCGCCAACGAGCTTCAGGACTGCCTGGCGAACGGCTACAAGGTCAACATCTCCGGCATCGGGCGCTTCGAGCCGCGCGCGAAGGCGGGCCGCAAGAAGGGCGACCTGATCCGGAACCCGTTCGACCCGGAGGCGCCGCCGAAGAAGGTCGCGGCCGACGAGCCCACGAAGGTCGTCGTCAAGGCGTTCCCCGCCGCCGCGCTGAAGAACGGCATGCCCGGCGCGAAGACGAAGAAGGGCCAGGATCTCGCGAAGGCGCTGCTCGCGAAGTAGCGGGCCTGCTTCGCCGAATCGCTCGAAGGGCCCCGCACAGGGGCCCTTCGTGTGTCCGGACGCATGTCTCCCCGGTACGGTGCGCGGTCGCCCGGCCGTCTGACAGACGGCCGCGCGCCGCCCGGGGAACCTTCGCGCCGTCCCCGGCGCATGCTCGGGTCGAGCATCGCTGCAGTCGCACGAGTTGCCATCGGGCATGTCCCTGAACGGCAGCGCGGCTTTCCCGCATCGAGCACTCCTCCCTCGGTCGAGTGTCGAGCCGGGAGAGCTGAGAGTCGATTTGCGTAGGTATGAAGGCGGCAGGGCGGCTGCGCTCGGACGAGCGCGGGATCGCGCTCCTCATGGCGCTCGGGATCATGGTCGTGCTCGGCATCGTCGTCGGCGCGACCGTCTCGTACACGACCTCGAACACGGACGCGACCGCGGCGAGCTCGGGTCGCCTCGACGCGAAGCGGCTGGCCGAGTCAGGCCTCAACGAGGTGTACTCGGTGCTCGCCCAGCAGGCGCACTCGGGCGGGAACCCGGTCGCCGCGAACCTGCTCGGGTGCAACGGCGCGAGCGGCCCGAACGACACGACCGGCCCGTCGAATTGCACGACTCCGTCGCCGAAGCTCTACTGCCCGTTCTCGACGACCTGCACGGCGGGCTCCGCCGGTGCCGCGAGCGTGTACGGCTACTACAGCGGCACGAACGCGCAGACGTTCCTCGGCTTCTCCGTGCCTGCGTCGACGTGGCTGCTCGTCTCGACCGGCTACGGCAACGATCCCGCGACCGCCGGCGTGGCGGCACACACGTCGTACGCGGAAGTGAGCGCGAACGGTGTCACCTCGGGCAGCGTGGCCGCGATGTGGAACCACGTGTTCCTGACCGCGCCGCTCGTCCCGAACGTCTGCCAGACGAACTTCTCCGGGAACAACATGGTCGTCGACATCCCGCTCTACGTCCTCGGCAACCTCTGCCTCTCCGGCGCGAACACGGTCGTGAAGGAGGTCGGCCAGCCGGTCGACCTCGAGGTGGGCGGCAAGCTCGTCCTGAACGGCGCCAACACGTCGGTCGGTGTCAGCAGCGGGACGCCGATCACGAGCGGTGTCGTCGTCGGCGGGTGCACGACCGTCTCCGTCTCCTCGTCGACGAACCCGTGCGTGCCGGCGTCCTACCGGTACTGGGTCGGCTCGACCGACACGTTCAACTCGCAGGTCGCGCCGTCGCAGACAGGCAGCGACATCCAGAACGACTACAACACGTTCGACCCAGGCCCGAAGCACGCGTGCCAGTCGGGAACGACACCGCCGCCGCTCGCCTCGACGGTGTTCGACACCAACTCGACCTACGACAACAGCGCGGCCTCGTTCGAGCTCACGCCGAACGCGAGTTACTCGTGCATCTCGCAGAACGGTGCCGCGACGGGCCAGCTCACGTGGGACAACAGCGCGAAGAAGCTCACGATCAACGGCTCGATCTTCATCGACGGGAGCATGACGATCTCGCAGTCGGCGTACTACGTCGGCACCGCGATCCTCGAGGTCGCTGGGACCGTGACGATGAACGGGAACAACACGACCTTGTGCGCAACGTCGCCTTGCAACACGGCTCTCACCGCCTGGCAGGGGTCCAGCGGCAACAACTCGATGCTCACCCTTGCGCCGCTCGCGTCGAGCACGAATGCGCTGACGCTGAGCTCGAACAACGAGGTGTTCCAGGGCTCCGTCTGGACGCAGCCGAGCTCGACCGTCTCGTTCCTCGGCAACAACATCGTCGTCGAGGGGCCGATGAGCATCGGCAGCCTCGGCGCCGGCGCGAACAACGCGTCGCTGAAGCCGCTGCCCGTGATCAAGAACATGCCCGTCGGCGCACCGCTCCCGCCGAACACCGGCGTGACGATCGGGCCGATGAGCTTCGTCGGCGGCTAGTCCGGCAGCCAGCCGTCGCGGTACCGCGTCGGCTCGCGGCGCGGCAGATGCGCGTATGCGACCTTCGGCTCGGTCGTGTCCTCCGCCACACCGACGCCGTGCCGCGACGCGGTCGCGTCGACGGTGTACCCGCCCCACTCCGGTCCCGTCGAGCGGTCGCGCGCACCGACCGCGAACACGACGCACGGCTCCGTGCCGGCGCCGACGATCACGTGCTTCGTCCCCGCGGGGCAATGCACGAGATCCCAGCGGCGCAGCGTGCGCTCTTCGCCCTCGACGATGAGGAGCGCCTCGCCGGCGAGGACGAGGAAGTCCTCCTGGTCGGCCTCCCAGTGGTACATCGCCATCTGCTCGCCCGGCTCGAGCACGGTGAGGTTGAGACCGAGCTGCGGGAACTCGGGGTCGCGCTCGAACATGCAGATGGCGCCGCGCTTCGGCGCGTGACGCCAGTAGCCGTCGCGCGCGTTCAGCACGAACCAGCCGCCTCCGGCCGGAACGAGGCCGTGCTCGGTCTCCTCGAGGCGCGCCGGATCCATCGCCCGAAGAGTACGGGCTTCAGGCGGCCCAGGAGAACGGCGACGCGTGGCCGTTCTTGCCGACCGCGTCGAGCTCGATCCCGAACGCGCGCACCTTCGAGCGCGTCGCGTGCGCAGCCGTGAGCGTCGAGCTGACCGGGTGCGGCACGCCGGTCAGCCGCGTCGGCTCGGTGGAGCCCTCCGGGACGTAGTCCTCCACCTCGACGTCGGCGTAGTCGCCGATCCGCACCGAGTGGCGCGGGCCGTCGTCGACGTACTCGATCGCCGCCGCCTCCATCCCGAGCACCTCGCCGATGAACGGCGCGAAGCCCGCGGGCGCTCCGCCCATCTGCCCGGACGCGACGGGCGCGAGCGCCGCCGCCTGCTCCGGGGTTGCCGCGGCGTCCAGCAAGAGCCCGACGCGCCAGTTCCCCTCGGCCATCGCGCCGGGCGCGTCGGCGATGATCGCGTAGCTGAGCCCGGAGACGTCGACCCCGTCGATCTCGCCCGAGTCGATGTGGAACGCGAGCAGGACGACGCAGCGCTCGTTGTCGGCCGGCACGGCGAATCCGCTCACCGCGCACGGGCAGGTCACGGTGCAGTTGCAGTTCTCGAAGTACGTCCCCTCGAGACGCCAGCTCATGGCGCGAGTATCCCCCTCGCGTAGCGTCGAGTCAACGGCCGTCGAGCTGCCCGGGATAGAAGCCGAGCCGAGCCAGCGGCTCGACGATCTCGTGCTCCTCGTACGAGAGGTGCGAGAGCAGCGCGTCGGTGAGGAAGTCGATCGCCGCCTGGATCGGCGCGTAGTCGTCGGGATGCCCGATGTGCTCGACGAGCGCGCGGTCGACCTGCTGGATCGCGTCGTGGATCACCAGGTGCTCGTCCGCGAGGCGGCCGATCACCGGCTCGAGCGCCGGCTCGCTGTGCACGAGGTGCGGGAAGATCGCCTCGTCCTCGAGGCCGTGGTGCTGCGTGACGACGCCGCAGTAGCGCGAGCAGAACGCGCCCAGCGTCCAATCGTTCTGGCGGAGCGCCATGTCGTTCAGCGCCGAGCGCGCGACGCCGGCGCTCACGGCACCGTCGCGCACGCGGGCAAGGATCTGCCTGAGCTCGTCGAGCTCGCTCCGAAGCATGTCGTGCACGTCGACGAGGTGCTGCCCGACGAGGCGGCCGCGTCTCGTGTACGTCACCCCGGCCGCCGCCTCGGGGCGATGCGGGCGCGTCGACTCGTCCCAAGGAGCGGTCGCGCTCAGGCGGACGCCGTCGTCGGCCGTCGGCGTCACGCCGAGCCCTTCGTCGTCGAGCACCGCCTGAACGACGGCGGCGGGCTGTGCACCGGTGCGCGCCGCGGCGACCTGCTCGCGCACCGCCGGCGCCACCTCGGCGGCGAACGACTCGATCGCACGCGCGTCGTCGGCCATCAGGATGAACGTGCCGATCCCGTCGTCGACCGCGAACCGCACGAGCTCGTCGACCGGCAGGCCTCCCGGGATGTTCAGCAGCCGCCGGATCGCCGACGGCTCGCGGCCCACCTCCCGCGCGGCGGCGTCGATCGCAGCGTTCCCGGCGGCGAGGTCGCCCTCTTGGAGGTACGGCAGGCTCGGCAGCCAGCCGTCCGCCCTCCGGCCGGTGAGCGCGAGCATGCGCGGCTTGTAGGCGCCGACCCAGATGCCGACGTCGTGCAACGGCGCCGGCCCGCGCGCCGCTCCCGCGATGTGGTGATGCGTGCCGGCGACGTGCGCCGCGCCCGGTTCGTCGACGGCCCAGAGGGCACGGATCACGTCGATCGCCTCCTCGAGTGCGTCGACGCTCTCGCCCGCTCCGAGCCGGCGCCCGCCCATCGCCTCGATCCCGTCCCAGAACGCGCCGGCGCCGATACCGAGCTCGGCGCGTCCGCCGCTCAGGATGTCGAGGCTCGCGATCGAACGGGCGACGATCGCGGCGCCGCGCAGCGGCAGGTTGACGACGTTCGCTGCGATGCGTACGCGGCTCGTGCGCGCGGCGACGAACGCGAGCAGCGTGAGCGTGTCGAGAAACCGGGCCTGGTACGGGTGGTCCTGGAACGTGACGAGGTCGAGCCCCGCACGGTCGGCGACGGCTGCGAGCGCGACCACGCCGGCGGCGTCGCCCGCAGAGGGCGTGATGAAGACGCCGAACTCGAGCGCGTGCCCGTAATCCGTCACGGCCGGAGACTAGACGCGCGCGCAGTTCGTCTGCTATCGTACTATTTAGTCCGATAACCGACTACTTGGAGGCAGCCATGATCACACGCACTGTCACCGCCGTCCTCGACGCGCCGATGGACGACGTCTTCTCGTTCCTCTCGCGGGTCGACAACCTTCCGCTCTGGGCGACGGACTTCGCCCAGGAGCTCAAGTACGTGGACGGCAAGGCGAAGGTCGTGAACGGCCTCGGCGAGCTCTACTTCTCGATCGACGCGGACGCGGGCAGCGGCGTGATCGACATGTACGCAGGCCCGACGGAGGAGCAGATGGCGCTCTTCCCCACCCGGGTCGTCTCGCTCGGCACGGGAAGGTCGGCCTACTCGTTCACGATGTTCAAGCCCGCGGAGATGCCCGACGAGCTCTTCGAGTCGCAATACCGCTCGCTCGAGCGGGAGTTCGAGAACATCCGCGCGCGCTTCACCGCGGACGCGCCGAGCTGCGCATGACGGCTGCGGTACGCAAGCAGGCGGAGACGAGCCTGTCGCTCGACAACATCGGCTTCCTGCTCGCGAAGGCGAGCCAGCGCTGGAACGAGCTCCTCTACGCGCGGCTGAGCGAAGCGGGCTTCTCCGAGGTGCGCCCGTCCTACGGCTCGGTCCTGATCCCGCTCTTCGCGGAGGACGGGCTGCGCCAGGGCGAGCTCGCCCGGCGGGCGCGCCTCAGCAAGCAGACGCTGACCACCCTGGCGCGCGCGCTCGAACGCGACGGCCTCGTCGAGCGGGTGATCGACCCGACCGACGCGCGCGCGACGCTCCTCTATCTCACGGACCGCGCGCGCGAGCTCGAGCCGGTCGCGGAGCAGATCGTCGCCGGTCTCGGCGCCCGCGTCACCGAGACGCTGACCGACCGCGAGCGGATGGTGCTGCAGGCGGCGCTGCGCGAGATCGCGGACCTCCCGCTGAGCTAGGAGCCTGTCGCATCCGCGACGAACGCCGCGATCGCGGCGGCGAACTCGCGGCGACTGTCTTCCCAGGCGTAGAACATGTGCCCCCCGCCGAAGTGCCGCACCGTGAGACGGCCGGCCATCGCCGGGTCGAGCCGCATGAGGTTCCGCAGCCGGTCGCTCGCGTAGTACGGCGTCACGAGGTCGAAGCGCCCGTGCGTGATGAACGCCTTCATGTGCGGGTTGAGCGACATGCCGTACCGGAAGTCGTCGGTCGCGCCGACGGGCGGCACGAAGAAGTGCTGCTGCGCGTCGTCCTTCCACGCCGCATTGACCTCGTAGCTCAGGAGCGTGTACTCGCGATCGGTCTCGACGCCGATCTCGGAGCGCAGCTGCCGGTTGATGCCCGTCGTGAACGCGGGGCTGATGCCGGCGAGCGTCGGGTCCGGCCCTGCAAACGACTCGCGGTCGGGAAACGGATCTGTCGTCGTGATCGTCGAGTCGTAGAGGCCGACGACCTTCCGCTCGTCGCGCAGGAGCTCGCGCGCGAAGACCGAGATCGGGATCCGCCCCTCCGCACGGGAGACCATGTCGACCGGCAGCCCGACGAGATCGGCGAGCCGGCCGAGAATCCGGTCGCGCTCGTCCGCCGGCATCGCCGCGCCGCGCGTGAGCAGCGCGGTGTACTCGCCGGTTGCGAACTCCTCGGCCGCGTGCCGCACGTCGTCGAGCGGCGTGCCGGCCGGGAACGCACGCGACCGCCCGTGATGCGCGGCAGCGCCCGCCATCGTCGGCAGCAGGTCGACCCACCCGAGGACGTCGTAGTCGCCCGACGCGAGCGTCGAGATCTCCAGCGCCGGCGAGATGAGGATCGCGCCGCTCAGGCCGACGCCGGTCGTCTCCTGCAGCATGCGCACGAGCCGCCCGACGCGGTAGCCGCCGTAGCTCTCGCCCGCGATGAAGACCGGCGCGCCCCAGCGGCCGTTCTCCGACAGCCAGCGGCTGATGAACTCGCAGAGCGACTCGAGGTCGCGCTTGTAGCCGAAGAACTCCTTTGGATCGGTCGCGTCGTCCTTCTTCTTCGCGTCGCCTTCGCCGTTCTTCGGCTCCGGCTCGATCACGCGGCTGAAGCCGGTGCCGACCGGGTCGACGAAGACGAGATCCGTGAACGCGAGCCAGGACTCGTCGTTCGGCACGAGGCGCGGCGGCATCGGCGGCAGCGTCCCGTCGGCGGGGAAGTAGACGCGCTGCGGGCCGACCGCGCCGACATGGAGATACGCCGACGATGCGCCGGGGCCGCCGTTGAAGACGAACGTCACCGGCCGGTCGGCGTCGCCGGAGCGCGCGACGTACGAGACCGCGAAGATCTCGGCAGCCGGCTTGTCCTTCTTGCGGAGCACGAGCCACTTCGCCGTCGCGCTGTAGTCGATCTTCGCGCTCCCGCTCTTCCAGGTCGCGGTGGTCTCGGCGCCCTTCGGCGGCTCGTGGTCCGCCTTCGCCTCGGTCTTCTCGTCGGTCTTCTCGTCGGTCATGGCCGAGACGCTAGCGAACGGCGCCTACGGCGTGCGAGACACCGGTCGGCGTCAGGCGGCGAGCTCGTCGCAGCCCGGATCGTGCTGCCAGACCGGGACCCGTTCGAGCAACCGGAGGACGTCGCTCGTCGGCACCGGCCAGTCGCCGAACTCGGCCGACTCGTGCTCGAGCTGCAAGGCGTCGGATTCCATCGGCAGCACAACGGCGCAGCGCCCTCTCTGGTTGCGGCCGTATCTCGAAAGAGCCCATCGGAGTTGTTGCGTCGGGAGACAACTCGACGAAGGAGCACACACCATGGGTATCGGCGTAAGCCTTCTACTGATTGCAGTCGGCGCCGTGATGGCTTTTGCGGTTCACGTCACGGGCCACGGCTTCAACGTCCACACGGTCGGCATCATCCTGCTGGTCGTCGGCGCGATCGGCATCCTGCTCTCGCTGATCTTCTGGTCGAGCTGGGGCGGCTTCGGCGGCACCCGGCGCGAGACGGTCGTCGAAGAGCGCCTCTAGACCGCGACGTGCACTGCGGGCGGCCCGCTCGGCGAACGGGCCGCCCTTCTTCCGGCGTCGTAGACTCGCTCGATGCGGATCGGGCTCGTCTGGCGCCGCGAGTGGGACCCGCCGCAGCCGGAGCGGATCGCCGAGACGTGCAAGCTGCACGGGGTCTTCGCGGCGTTCGCAGAGCTCGGCGTCGAGGCGGAGCCGGTCGTCTATGCCGACGACGACGCCGAGTCCGCGCGCGAGCAGCTTCTCGCGCTCGACGGCGCGCTCGTCTGGGTGAACCCGGTCGAGCAGGGCCTCGACCGCAGCCGGCTCGACGCGCTGCTCCGTGAGGCCGGCGGGGCAGGCGTCTGGGTCAGCGCGCGGCCTGCCTGGCCTGCGGCTGCCCCGTCCACACGGCTTGGCCTGAGCCATCCCCAGACGCACCCCGCCGTGGCATCAACCATCTAGAAGACGATGACGCCGCGGCCGCGCAGACCGCCGGCCTCGAGCTGCCGGTGCGCGTCCGCGGCCCGTTCGGGCGGGAACGTCTCGGCGACCCGCAGTGCGGGCACGCCGCGCGACGCGAGATCACGGAGCTCGTGCAGCCACTCCGTCCGCTCGAGCACGTGGCGCACGAGGACGCGGTGGATCGTGACTCCGTCCTCGACGTCGTCGCCGTCCCACGTCCGCACGAACGCGAGCGCTCCGCCCGGCCGGATCGCGCCGAGGATGCCGCGCCCGAGCACGGCAGTGTCGAAGACGGCGTCGACGCCGCCGCCGGCGGCCGCGTGCATCGCCGCCGGGAGGTCGTCGCCGCGCGGCAGGACGACGTCGGCGCCGAAGCCGCGCACGAGCTCCTCGTCCGCCGGCGCTGCGTCGGCGAGCACGCGCAGGCCGCGCAGCTTCGCGATCGGGATCAGATAGGACGCGAGCAACCCCGCGCCGCCCGTGACGCCGAGCGTCGCGCCCGGGGCGAGGTCGAGGAGCTCGAGCCCGAGGAGCGCCGTCAGCCCGTTCATCGGGAGCGTCGCCGCCTGCTCGAGCGTGGCTCCGCTCGGGATCGGGACGACCGACGCGGCCGGCACGACGAGCAGCTGTGCCTGCGCCCCGCCTTCCGGGCGCCGCGGCGCGACCGCGGCCATCACTTCGTCGCCGGCGGCGAGGCCCTCGCCCGCAGCGGCGGACTCGACGGTGCCCGCCGCATCCATGCCGGGCACCCACGGCGGCGGCATCGTGTCGTCGCCGCGCATGCGCAACGCGACGTCGGTCGGGTTGACCGCGGCGGCGCGAACCGCGAGCCGAACCTCGCCCGGCCCCGCATCGCGGACGTCGCGCTCGATCACGCGCAGGACGTCCGGGCCGCCCGGCTCGGCGATCGCGACGGCGCGCGTCACAGCCACGGCAGGAGCTCCGCGACGGTGCCGACGGTGAGGTCGGGGCGCTGTGCTTCGGGGACGCGCTCGAGATCGAGATCGGCGCTGATGCCACTGCGGACGAGCACGGTCGTCGAGCGGCCGAGCCGTCCGAGCGCGACGTCGAGCCGGAAGTCGTCGCCGACCATCGCGATCTCCTCCGAGCGCACGCCGAGGAGCTCGCGCATCACGCGCACCGCCGCCTGCGACGGCTTCCCGACGACCACGGGACGCGTGCTGCTCGCCTTCGCGATCGCAGCGGTGATCATCGCGCCGCGGCTGAGGATCGACCCGTTCGCGCCGGCATACGCGGGAACGTAGCTGCCGGTGAGGAGGCGTGCGCCCGCGATCACCGCGCGCGCCGCGCGCTCGAGCTCGTCGAAGTCGACGTGGTCTGCGTGCGCGACGAAGACGGCGTCGACGTGCGCGCCGTTCGCGCCGTCGACGAGCTCGACGCCGACCTGGCGGAGGTAGTCGCGCGCCGGTCCCGTCGCGAACGGCAGGACGTGAGCCCCGCCGCCCAGGCGGCCGAGGTAGCTCTGGACGGAGCAGAGCGGCGTGAGCACCTGGCCGTCCGCGACGGGCAGGCCTGCGGCGCGCAGCTGGGCCGCGAACGCGTCCGGCGCGACGTGGCTGCCGTTCGTGAAGACGGCGAACGGGCGCCCGGACGCCACGACCCGGTCGAGCACCTCGCGTGCGCCGGGGATCGCGTGCACCTCCTCCGCACCCGTCCGGTGCACGAGCGTCCCGTCGATGTCGAAGACGAACGCGCGGACGCTCTCAAGAGGCACGTCGCCACTCCACGAGGTCGTCGCCCTTCTGGACGCGGATGTACGAGATCGACTCACGTCGCTCGACCTCGCGCAGCAGGCGCACGAGCGGGTGGCGGTTCCCACGCGCCGGAGACGGCGCGCGCGCGGCGATCGGCGGGGCGGCGCGCATCGCGTCGACCTGCTCCTGCGGCATCGTGAGCCGCAGCAGGAGCTCCTCGTCGGAGATCCCTGCGCCGAAGCGCTGCCGCGCGCCGTCGAGGCTGACCGGCTGCGCGTCGCGGAGCGTGTCCACCTTCGCGAGCGAGAGCACCCTGTCGGCGACGTCGGGAGCGGGCGGCGCGGGGAAGTCGCCGTAGTGGCCGAGGAAGTAGCGGACGGTCTCGTCGGAGACGGTCGTCCAGCGCTCGGCGTCGACGACGTTGCGGAAGGCCTGCGTCGCCATGAACTGCGACACGGGCGTGACGAGGATCGGGTACCCCATCTCGGCGCGCACGCGCACGATCTCCTCGAGCACGGCGGGAAAGAGCTCGGGGCGGCCGATCTCCTCGAGCATCCGCGTCGTCGTCGTGACCATCCCGCCCGGCAGCTGGTGGTGGTAGTACGCGGCGTCGTACTCGCGCGGCCGCCCGGGCGGGAGGCGCTTCTCCCAGACGAGGTCGCGGAAGTACGCCGTCACCTCGGCGAGCGCGGTCGTGTCGAGCGAATGCGCGTAGCCCTCCGCCTGGAGGTTCCGCAGCGTCGACTCGACGGTCGGCTGCGAGGTCCCGCTTCCGGCAGGCCCGACGGCGGTGTGCAGGACGTGGAACCCGGCGTCGAGGCCCGCCATGTAGACCTGCGGCGCCAGCCCGATCGTGCAGTGGCTGTGCAGCTCGACGATGCGCCCGGTCGCGACGAAGTGCGGCGCGAGCTCGCGCACGGCGTCGGTGGTGAGCAGGCCGCCCGGGTCCTTGAGGTAGAAGCGGTCGATGTCGGCGCAGTCGGCGAGCGCCGCGACGCGCTCTGCGTAGTACGCGTGGGTGTGCACCGGGCTGATCGAGTACGTGAGCCCGACGACGATCTCCTCGACGCCTTCCTCGCGCGCCATCCGTGCGACGCGGCGCAGCGCGACGGGTTCGTTGGCGGGCTCGGCGAACTGGAAGCGTCGGATGCCGTTTCGGACGACGCAGCGGAATGCGAGGCGCATCACCTCTTCGTCGCACGGCTGCCACGCGATGAAGCGCATGCCGGTCGTGATGAAGTTGAGCGGCGTCGACGGCATCGCGTCGCGCACCAGGCGGATCAGCTCCCATGGGTCCTCGCGGTGGAAGCGCACGGAGACCGCCATGTGCGTGCTCGAGGTGAAGTCGAGCGCGTGGAACCCGACGCGCTCCAGCGCGGGCGCGATCGCGAGGATGTCGTTCGCGGTGAGGCCGGTCGCGCCCCAGAGGCTCTGGTTGCCGTCGCGCGTCGTCGTGTCGACGATCTCGACGGTGCGCTTCACTGCTCCACCCGGAAGAGCGGCGTCCCGTACTCGACGGCGTCGCCGTTCTCGACGCAGATCTCCGCGATCGTCCCCGCGACGCCCGCGTGCACCGAGTTCATCATCTTCATCACCTCGATGATGCAGACGAGCGTGTCGGGCTCGACCTTCGAGCCGACCTCGACGAACGGCGCCTCACCGGGCGCGGGCGCGCGGTAGAAAGTGCCGAGCATCGGCGCGACGATCGCGCCGGCGTCCACCTCCGCGTCCACCACGACGGGCGCGGGCGCGGCGGCGCTGCGCACGACGTGGAGCGAGAGCTCCCCGGTCTCGACGCGGAGCTCGTCGAGATCGGACTCGTCGATGATCCGCAGGATCTCGCGGACGTCGTCGTCGTTCAGCGCCACGTCAGTCCTTTCTCTCGGTGACGCCGAAGGCGCTCATCACGAGCGCCATCGCCGACGTGGCGGCCGGCGTCCCGGCCGGCCGCTGCACCGCCGTAACGGGCCGTGACTGCACGACGAAGAGGCTTGCCGGCAGCTCCATCCCGCGCGCGATCGCCCACTCGACGTCCTGCTGCGAGCCGAAGCAGCGCTCGATGCGGCCGGCAACCTCGACGAGCGCGTCGAGCGCTGTCGCGTCGAGGCACGGGACCTCGCGCCGCTCCTGCGGCACGTCGCGCCTGACGGCGCCGCGCCCGCCTGCATCGGGGACGTACTCGACGTCCTTCGCGTGGACGTGCTCCCGCACGACCTCGCGCGTGACCTTGCTGACGAGATAGTCGTCGGGCGTCACCTCGCCGCCGACGACGGCGAGCCCGAGCCCCCAGCTCGCGTTCACGGCCACCATGCTCGGGTCGCCGCTCACCGGGTTGCAGGTGAACATGACGCCCGAGACCTCCGCGTCGACCATCAGCTGCACGGCGACGCCCATCGCCGGCTCGTCGCCGGCGCCGAGCCGCGCGCGGTAGGCGATCGCGGGCGGGCTGTAGAGCGACACCCAGCAGTCGCGCACGGCATCGGCGACGTGGTCGGCGCCGCGCACCCAGAGGTACGTCTCCTGCTGTCCGGCGAACGTCGCGTCCTGGCTGTCCTCGCCGAGCGCGCTCGAGCGGACCGCGACCGGCGGCTCGCCGAGCTCGGCGTAGCGTCGCGCGACCTCGTCGCGCACGGCATCCGGGACGGGTGCGGAGCGCATCGCCTCGCTGATCGCATGCGACGCCGCGCCGACCGAGTCGACGTCGCCGGGCGAGACGCGCGCCATCTCCGCGGCGATCTTGCCCCCGAGGCCGGCCTCGTCGACGAACGTGCGGAACGCCGACGTCGACACGGCGAAGCCGGGCGGGACGGGGATCCCGCGCTCCAGCAGCTCGCCGAGCGTGGCACTCTTGCCGCCGAACGAGGCGCTGTCGGCGTGACGCAGCTCGGCGAGCGTCCGCGTGTGACCGGCGCCGCTCACTCGAGGATCGTCACCGTGCCCTCGGTGCCGTCGACGCGGATCATCTGCCCCGTCTTGATCGCCGAGGTTGCGCGGCCCGTTCCGACGACGGCCGGCAGCCCGTACTCGCGGCAGACGATCGCGGCGTGCGACATCACGCCGCCGATGTCGGTCACCGCCGCGCGGATCTTCGAGAAGATCGGCGCCCAGGCCGGCGACGTGATGCTGCAGACGAGGATCTCGCCGTCGCGCACATCGCCGATCTCGCCGACGGTCTTCACGACGCGCGCCGGGCCTTCGACGACGCCCGGCGACGCTGCGGTGCCGGTGAGCTCCGAGCCGCCCTCCTGGTCGCGCGCCCACGCGTGCACGCGCTGCGTCGTCACGCCCCAGAGCATGATCAGCGCCGGGTCGAGCACCGCCTCGGGCACGGCACCGACCGCGGGTGGCGGCGTCCATTCGCCGAGCCGCGCGAGCAGCTCCCTGCGGCGCGCGACGATCGGCGGCCAGTACTTCGGCCCGCGCGGCTGCCCGCCGGTCGCCCACGTCAGCAGCAGCTCGTCGATCGCCGAGTACACCTCGAGCCGCGAGAGCTGGAAGATGTCGTCGCGGCTCTCGAGGAAGCCGTGCGTAACGAGCAGGTCGCCGAACTCGCGGATCTTGTTCCACCAGCTCGTGAGGAACCAGTAGTCGCAGAGGAACTTGTGCTCCTCGACGTACGGGAACACCGTGCGCGAGAGCGCGAGCAGCTGGTCGAAGCCCTGCCGCGCCTCGTCGCCGAGCAGTGCTGCGTACTCGGTCGCGAGGCGGTCGCGCTCCTGCGCGATGTGGTCGGTCGGCCGCTCGATGTTCTCCCCCGCCTTCAGCGCGGCGACGTAGCCGATCAGCGACGCGTACGGGATGCGCGGATCGTCGAGCCAGCTGCCGTACGTGTGGTAGAGGCCGTCGCCCGTCGCCATGTGGAACCACGGGTCCTTCACCTGCTCGAGCTCCGCGAGCCAGCTGCGGCCGGCGTCGCTCTCTGCGAGCTCGGCGTCGATCTCCGCCGGCGAGCGACCTTCGGCGAACGCCGCGTCGACGCCGGTGTCGACGGCGAGGCGTGCGAGCCGCCGCAGCTCCGCGTCGGGCTTGAAAAGGAGGACGTCGATGCCGGCGACCATCTGCGCGATGTGCTGGTC
>DASYGK010000002.1:0-23434 GCA_035999905.1 Gaiellaceae bacterium
GGCGAGCCTCAGAGAGCCGTAGAGGAGCCCGCATTCGACCTCGCCCTCGGGATTCGTTGTCGCGGTCGGCGACGGCGACCTGCTACCCACCCTTCTTCGGATCCATCACAATCACCTTGGAGGAGAGGAATGGCCGACACCACCTGCCACATGTCGATCTCCCTCGACGGCTTCGTAGCCGGGCCGGAGCAGAGCCGCGAAGACCCGCTCGGCAAGCGGGGCCTCGAGCTTCACGCCTGGCACCTCGGCGACGACCGCGCGAACGAGGCGGACGCCACTGTCAAGCGCCGCTTGCTGCGCCCGCGCGGCGCCTACGTCATGGGCCGCAACATGTTCGGGCCGATCCGCGGCGCGTGGGGCGAGGACTGGCGCGGCTGGTGGGGGCCCGAGCCGCCGTACCACGCGCCGGTGTTCGTGCTCACCCATCACGCCCACGAGCCGATCGAGCTGGAGGGCGGGACGACGTTCCACTTCGTCACCGGCGGCTTCGACGCCGCCTACACACAGGCGTGCGAGACGGCCGGCGAGGACGGCGTCGACATCGCGGGCGGCGCCGCGACCGTGCGGCAGGCCCTCGTCGCGGGGGTCATCGACGAGCTGACGCTCGACATCGCTCCCGTCCTGCTCGGGTCCGGCGAGCGGATCTTCGACGGCGTCGAATCCTTTGGGCTGGAGCCCGTCGAGGCGCTGCACTCGCCGTTGGCCACGCATATCCGCTACCGCCGCGCCGGGTAAGCATTCGCCCGGCGCCGGCGCTCGGCGCGCAGCCGCGCTCGCTCGGAGCGCTATCGTCCGTCGCGTGAGCGTCCGGGTCGTGCTGTGCGTCGTCGCCGGTCACCGCTGGCTGGAAGCGGCTGAGATCCACGAGACCTTCCCGGTGCTGCGCTGCCGCCGCTGCGGCCGCCTTCAGGAGCTGACGGCAGAGTCGCAGAGACCGGAAGGCTGGATGGAGCGAGGTGGGCGCGGCGCGCGGGCGAGCGAGTTCATGGACGCCCGCATCCAGCGCAGGCCATAGATTCGACGCAGGCACGAGACGCCGGCCGGTCGCGATCAGTCGTCGGCGAAGAGGTGGTGCAGGAAGCGGTCGCGGTCGTCGAGAAACGAGCGGTTCAGCTCGTACTGCTCGGTGTCCTCGTAGCGGGT
Organism: Gaiellaceae bacterium; assembly: GCA_035999905.1. Classification (GTDB taxonomy): domain Bacteria; phylum Actinomycetota; class Thermoleophilia; order Gaiellales; family Gaiellaceae; genus Palsa-739. The sequence goes on from DASYGK010000002.1 coordinate 1,144, forward strand.
CTCGGCGATCCCCTCGTCGGACAGGACGTAGATGCGGGCCTGCGGGTAGCCGAGGAGGATCGGCGAGTGGGTCGCGACGACGAACTGCGAGCCTTCCGCGACGAGGTCGTGCATCCGGCGCATGAGCGCGAGGTTGCCGCGCAATGACAGTGCTGCTTCCGGCTCGTCGAGAACATAGAGACCGTTCGGGCCGAAGCGGTTGACGACGAGCGAGAGGAACGACTCTCCATGTGACTGCTCATGAAGGGAGACGCCGCCGTACGAGTTGATGATCGGCGCGCCCCCTTCCCCTTCGTCCAGCTCCTCGATGTTCGTTGCGACGTTGAAGAAGCTCTCGGCACGGAGGAAGTAGCCGGTTCGCGGCCGTCTCGCACTGCGGAGCAGGCGCAGGTGCTCGTGAAGCTGCGAGTGCGAGGGACGAGTCGAGACCCGCATGTTCTGACTGCCGCCCTCGGCGTTGAATCCCGCGGCGACCGCGATCGCCTCAGCGAGGGTCGACTTGCCACTTCCGTTCTCGCCGGCAAGAAGGGTCACACCGGGATGGAGCTCCAGCTGACCAAGCTGTCGAATCGCCGGGATCGAGAAGGGATAGCTGTCGAAGTCGGCAACCTCGTCTGGCCTCAGGACGACGGCACGGACAAACGGCGTCGCCGGCATGGAGCGGAGTCTACGAGTCGGCCTCGGCCGGGACAGGCATTCAGCGGAGCGGCCGGAGGCGAAGCGTCACGGTGGTCCCGACGTGGCTCACGACCGTGATCGACAGGACGTGCGGAACGGTGAAGGTCCTTCCGTGCATCAGCCGCGTGCCCCTCGCGCCGCCGTTCCCGAGCAGGATGTCGGGCTTGCGCTGGTTGAACGGGATCGAGGTGGGATCCGCCGGAGTCTCGTGAACGAGGACCCCGGCTGTTACAGGCTTCCAGATCGACGTTCGCAGGTAGGCGTCGTTGCCGATCGCCTCGCGGTGCTCGATCCACAGGTCGAGCTTGCCGCGACGGATCACGAGCGCCTGGGGAAGCGCGCTGGCGGCTTCCAGCGCGGCCAGTCGATAGGTGCCGGGGACGTTCACCGTCGCGACGTTGATCGGGAAGCCGGCCTCCGCCTTCTGGAGCGCACCGAAGTCGCCGAGGGAGTTGATGCCGTCGCCCATCACGTCGAGTGGGTTGCCGTACGGATCGAGCCGGCACGTCTTCTGACAGTCGAGCGAGCCCGCGTGGCTGATCCCGAACGTGTGCCCGAGCTCGTGCTCGAAGAGCGCGGCACTTGCGGGAAGCCCCACCGTCCCGCGATGAAACGCGTCGCTCCCGAAGTCCACGTATCGGCATGGGGTGACATAGATGACGTGGTCATACCCCTCCGGCGCATACGCAGACGCTGCTGCCTGCCCCTGCTCGACGATTCCCGGATCGTCGTTGCAGATCGATTGGTCCGCGTAAGCCGTCAGCCACGGCGTCTCCGTGAACGCGAGCTGCACCGTCCCGAACGACGCGTTCGCATAGAACGTCGCGGTGGGACCCAGCAGGTCTTGCACGTTCGCAACGGGCTGCGGCCCCCACGTCGCCTTCACCACCAGGACGCGCACCGTCTGCGCCCCCGCCGCTGCCGGGCCGCCGCACGCGAGAACCGCTGCGGCGAGCACCACGCACCGCCTGACGCGGACGACCCCGGACACGATCACGATCCCACCCCGGCGGTGATGCTAGACCGAAGTCGTCATGGCCGCGCGAGAAAGAGCCGCTTCTCCGCCGCGAGGTGCGGCGCCCACTCGAGACGGTCGGCGCCGGCGAAGCGCAGATAGGCGCGGAGAGCGTCGCGCAGCGCATCGACGAAACCGGCGGCGGCGCGTGGCGCAAAGCCGTCCTCCCACCAGGCGCCGAGCACCTCCACCGTCGCACGCTCGCGGTGGATGCGCGGCTCGATCCGGCCGACGAGCCGGTCGCCGAAGAGGATCGGCAGCACGTAGTAGCCCCAGCGGCGCTTCGCCGCCGGGAAGAAGCCCTCCCACACGTAGTCGAACTCGAAGACGCTGTCGAGCAGCGCGGTGTCCCACAGCAGCGAATCGAACGGGGCGATGAACGCCACGGACGCCGCCGGCGCCGGCGGCGGCGGCGCCAGCAGCAGTTCCAGCTCCTCCGCAAGGACGAAGCGCTTGCCGCGCACTCCCTCGACGTCGACCGCAACGAGGGCGCCGAGCTCTACGAGCTCCTTGCGGAGCTCGTTGCGTTCGGGCGGGTCGGCGATGCGCGCGAAGGTCCCGCCGGCGCCGCCGGCGCCGAGCAGGCCATGCGCGCGGTAGCGGGACAGCAGCTTGTGCCGCAGCTGATCCCGCGCCGGCACCTCGTGCGCGAGCAGCTCGGCGGGGAGCAGCCGCTCGAGAAGGTCGTAGTAGCGGACGTTGCCCTCGCGCCGCGCCAGGCCGATCACGCCTGCGACGGTGTACGCCTCGAGCACGGCGCGGACGGCGTTCTCCGGCATCCCGAACCAGTTCTTCGTCGCGCTGCTCTGCCGCTCGAAGTCGGCCGAGGACAACGGCCCGTCCTCGCGGATGCGCGCGAGCACCTGCTCGGCGACCGCAGCGTTCTCCGCGAGCGCCTGCGCGTGGAACCGCGGCCCCTTGCGGCCGCCGTTCACACGGAACCACGGGAACTCGGCGGCCGCGATGAACGACAGAGCCTTGTTCGTCGTCTCGAAGATCTCCCGGCGTTCGTAGAGCGCGTCGCACCAGGACGGCTCGTAGCCGGCGACGCGCGCGTGCAGCACGAGGTCGTGGTTTCGGCCGGCGACCGCGACCGGGTCGAACTGGACCGACCCGAGCCGCCGGAAGACCTCGAGCACGCCGTCGAGGCCACCCGCAAGAGAGCGCGCAGGGGCGAGGAAGTGCCGCGCGACGAGGAAGCGCCGCGCCTGCTCAGCGGTGACCTCGCCCGCGGAGGACACCACCCGGCGCTACGCGCGCAGCCTCTCGAGGAAGCGCAGCCGTGCTGCGTCGTACTCGGAGTCCTCGAGCACGCCGTTGTCGTGGAGCTCCTCGAGGAGGCGGAGGTAGTGCGCCGGGTTCTCCGTCGGATCTCCGGGGTCGTCCGCGCCGGGGCGGGCAGCACCGGCGCCCGGGGCGGCACCCGGCGCCGCAGCCTGTGCGAACGGCGAGAAGATCTTGTCCGGGTCGACACCCGCGCGCTGCAGCCGCTCGCGGTACTGCTCGATCCCGATCCCGCGCTCGGGGAACTTGTACGCGTCACGCCCGAAGAGCGGCCGCTTCTGCACGAAATGCCGGTAGCCGCCGACGATCAGCACCGAGCAGAAGAACGCACCCATCTGCAGCCACACCGGGTCGTTGCCGGCGATCGCGTAGGCGATCCCCGCGCCGACGAGCGTCCCGACGAGGCCGATCGCCACCGTCAGCCAGGCCGGCATCGGGTCGGGGCCGGGCAGCGCGAAGCGCGCGAGCGCGCCCGTGACGAACCCGATGAAGAGCACCGAGAGGACCGTCTGCATCAGCGGAATGTACTAGGCGTGCACGTGCTCGCGGACGCGCGGCTCCGCGTTCGTCTCGAGCTCGCCGAGCAGGCGCCAGGAGATCGCGGCGATCTCGTCCACGGCGGCCTCGAACGCCTCCTCGTTCGCCTTCGACGGCTTGCGATAGCCGCTGATCTTGCGGACGTACTGGAGCGCGGCGGCCCGCGCCTCCTCCTCGCTCGCGGCCGGCTGGACGTTGTAGAGCGTGTGGATGCTGCGGCACATCAGACCTTCGCCTCCTCCATTGCGTTGAGCTCTCGGCGGAGATCCTTGATCTCGTCGCGGAGCTTCGCTGCGTACTCGAACCGCAGCTCCTCCGCCGCGACGTACATCTCCTCCTCGAGCGTGATCACGAGCTTCTCGAGCTCCGGGCGGTCCATCCCTTCGACCTTCTTCGACCCACGGCGGCGGCGTGACGGGACGTGCGGCGCCTCGAGCTGCAGCAGCTCCGCGATGTCCGACACGCCCTTCGTGATCGACGCCGGCACGATGCCGTGCTCCTCGTTGTACGCCGTCTGGATCGTGCGCCGCCGGTTCGTCTCGTCGAGCGCGGCGATGATCGCCTCCGTCTGCTTGTCGGCGTACATCAGCACGCGGCCGTTGATGTTGCGCGCCGCACGTCCGATCGTCTGGATCAACGACGTGCGCCCGCGCAGGAAGCCCTCCTTGTCCGCGTCGAGGATCGCGACGAGCGACACCTCAGGCAGGTCGAGGCCCTCGCGCAGGAGGTTCACCCCGACGAGCACGTCGTACTCGCCGAGCCGCAGCTCGCGGATGATCTGGATGCGCTCGAGCGTGTCGATCTCGGAGTGGAGGTACCGCGCCTTCACGCCCGACTCGAGCAGGTAGTCGGTGAGGTCCTCCGCCATCTTCTTCGTCAGCGTCGTGACGAGCGTGCGCTCGCCCACCTGCTCGCGCTTGCGGATCTCGCCGAGCAGGTCGTCGATCTGGTTGCGCGTCGGCCGCAGCTCGACCTCGGGGTCGACGAGACCGGTCGGGCGGATCAGCTGCTCTGCGACGCGCGTCGAGTTGCGCAGCTCGAAGGAGCCCGGCGTCGCGGACACGAACACGATCTGCGGCACCTTCGCGAGGAACTCGTCGAAGCGCAGCGGCCGGTTGTCGAGCGCCGACGGCAGGCGGAAGCCGAAGTCGACGAGCGTCTGCTTGCGCGAGCGGTCGCCCTCGTACATCCCGCCGATCTGCGGGACGGACTGGTGCGACTCGTCGATGAAGACGACGAAGTCGGACGGGAAGTAGTCGATCAACGTGTGCGGCGCCGAGCCTGCCGGCCTGCCGTCGAGGATGCGCGAGTAGTTCTCGATGCCGTTGCAGAAGCCGAGCTCCCGCATCATCTCGAGGTCGTACTCGGTGCGCTGCCGGATGCGGTGCGCCTCGAGCATCTTGCCTTCCGCCTCGAATTGCTTCACCTGCTCCTCCAGCTCGTGCCGGATCTCGCCGACGGCGCGCTCGATCGTCGGCTTCGACGTCACGTACTGCGTCGCCGGGAAGATCGTGATCTGGTCGGACTTCGACAGCACCTCGCCCGTCAGCGGGTCGAAGTGCGTGATCGCCTCCACCATGTCGCCGAAGAACGACACGCGATACGCGGTCTCCGAGTACGCGGGCTGCACCTCGACGACGTCGCCCTTCACACGGAACTTCCCGCGGCCGATCAGCGTGTCGTTGCGTACGTACTGGATGTCGATCAGCTTCCGGAGCATCAGGTCGCGGTCCTGCTCCTCGCCGACGGTCACGAAGACGACGCGCTCCTTGTACTCGTCCGGCGAGCCGAGGCCGTAAATGCACGACACGGACGCGACGACGATCACGTCGCGGCGCGAGAGCAGGTTCGAGCTCGCGGAGTGCCGCAGCCGGTCGATGTCGTCGTTCCGCGACGAGTCCTTCTCGATGTAGAGGTCGGCCTGCGGGACGTACGCCTCCGGCTGGTAGTAGTCGTAGTACGAGACGAAGTACTCGACCGCGTTGTGCGGAAAGAACTCGCGGAACTCGTTGCAGAGCTGCGCGGCGAGCGTCTTGTTGTGCGCGATGATCAGCGCAGGGCGCCCCATCTTCTCGATCGTCCACGCCATCGTCGCCGTCTTGCCGGTGCCGGTGGCGCCGATCAGCGTCTGGTAGCGGTCGCCCGCCGCCAGGCCCTCGGCCAGCGTCTCGATCGCGCGCGGCTGGTCGCCGAGCGGGAGGTAGTCGGCGGATGTTTCGAGTTCGGCCACGGAGACAGGGTACCCCGATGGCAGTGACCGACACGCCGCGCAGACCGCCCGCGACGGCTCCCGCTCCGCGGCCGCCGTACCGTGCGTACGCCGGAATCATGGGCACGTTCGCGGGTGGGCTCGCCGCGGCGGGCCTGCTCGCCCGGGCGCTCGGCCGCGAGGCCCACGACGGCGACGCGATCGACCTCGCGGTGCTCGCGCTCGCGACGTTCAAGACGTCGCGCACGATCGCCCGCGACGACGTGACGAGCTTCATCCGTGCGCCGTTCGTCGAGGGCGACGGCCACGGGGACGATACGCCGAAGGAGACCGGCGACCTGCAGCAGGCGATCGGAGAGCTCGTGACGTGCAGCCGCTGCGTCGGCACCTGGGCGGCGGCCGGGCTCGCGACGACGCAGATCGTCGCGCCGCGGTTCGGACGCGTCCTCGCCTGGTCGCTCGCCGCCGCCGCGGCCAACGACTTCCTCCAGGCCGGCTTCGTCGCCCTGACGCAGGCGAGCAACCGGCTCGAGGCCCGCCCCTAACCACAAGACTTGCCGCTCGTCCCATACTTCCGGGGTCGAGTTCATGGGCCGGGTCCGCACAGCTGCCGTCGTCGCGCTCCTCGCGCTGTCCGTGCTCGGGCAGCCCGGGGCGGCCGCTGCGTACTCCTGGCCGTTCAAGCCGTTCGACCAGCAGCATCCGATCCGTGGGTTCTTCGGCGACCCGCGCACGGTCTACGACAACGGCATCCTCGCGTCCCCGTTCACCGGGCCGGGCTCGTTCTCGTTCCACCAGGGCGTCGACATCTCGGCCCCCGACGGGACGCCGATCTACGCGGTCGAGGACGGCACCGCGCACTACGTCGGCGCGGCGGTGCTGAACCTCGTCACCGACCACGACGTCACCTTCCAGTTCTTCCACATCGTCCCGGTCGTCGGCGAGGGCGAGCCGGTCGTCGCGCGCAGGACGGTGCTCGGCTACGTCCAGCCGCCGTACGGCCACGTGCACATCACGGAGATCGACGGCACGCACGTCGTCAACCCGCTGCAGCCCGGGCACCTCTCGCCGTATCGCGACACGACGAAGCCGGTGATCCGCAGCATCCTGATCCGCGACCTCGCGGGCGACGTGCAGACGCCGCTCGGCCTCTGCGGGCGCCTCGAGCTCGACGTCGACGCCTACGACCTGCCGCCGATCGCGGTACCGGGGATCTTCCGCGGGCTTCCGGTCGCGCCGGCGTTCGTCGAGTGGACGGTGACGACGCTCGGCGGGAAGGCCGTCGTGCCGTGGCGCACCGTCGTCGACTTCCGCACGACGCTGCCGGCGAACGGCGCGTTCTGGAACACGTATGCGCGCGGCACGTATCAGAACGCGCCGCGCTTCGGCCGCGAGCAGTACGCCTCGATGCCCGGGCGCTTCCTCTTCCTGCTGAACCGGAGCTACGACACGACGGCACTCGCGAACGGCGTGTACGTCGTCACGGTCATCGCCGCCGACGGCCACGGGCATCAGACCGTCGCGACGCAGCGGTTCTCGGTCCTGAACGCGAAGGGCAGCGCGTGCCCCGGCTCGCTGCCCACGCTCCCGGGCCTCCCGCCGGACGACCAGGAGCCGCCGCAGCCGCCGGCGGCCGCGCCGGCGCCCTAGCCGAGCCCGAGCTGCGCCGGGTACGTACGCCGGTAGATCCCCTTCAGCCGCTCGACGCGGTCGACATACGCACGCGTCTCGGGGAACTGCACGCTCTCGCCCTTGCGCCGCCACTCGTCGACGTTCGCCTGCCCCGCGTTGTACGCCGCCAGCGCGGTGCGCTCGTCGTTGCCGTACTTGTCGAGCAGGTGGCGGAGGTACCACGCTCCGTAGCGCACGTTGATCTCCGGGTTGTCGAGGTCGGAGAGGACGAACTTCGAGCCGCCGGTGTGGATCGCGATGCCTTTCGCGGTCGCGGGCTGCAGCTGCATCAGGCCGATCGCGCCCGCGCTCGAGCGCGCGTCCGCGTTGAACTTGCTCTCCTGCTCGATCACTGCCGCGAGCAGCGCCGGGTTGAGCCGGTAGTGGGCCGCGTGCCCGCGCACGATCGTCGCGTACTTCAACGGGTACCAGAGCCGCGCCCACCACGGCGGCTCGGTGCGCTGGAGGTACGTGAACGCGCCGATCGCCGCAGCTGCGACGGCGGCGAGCAGGAAGATCCGCCTCAGGACGCGGATGCGAGCTCCTCGACGACGCCGGCGACGAAGGCGTCGAGCTCGGCGAGCGTGCCGTCGTTCACGTAGGCGAAGTCCGCGCGGCGCAGCTTCTCCTCGTCCGGGATCAACCGCGCCTCTCGCGCCTCGAGGCCGGGCCCGCGCCGCTCCGCGCGAAGCGCAGGCGCCGCGGTGACCGCGACGACCTTGTCGTAGCGCGACTCGCCGCCGCTCTCGAAGAGGAGCGGGATCTCGACGACGACGAGCTCCGGCGGGTCCGGCAGCGCGCGCAGCTCCGCGAGCCATCGCTCCTGCGCGCGGCGGACGCGAGGATGAAGCACGCCCTCGAGCCATGCGAGCTCTGCGGGGTCCGCGAACACGATCTCCGCGACTGCCCGCCGGTCGACCTCACCCGCAGCGTCGAAGACGCCGTCGCCCCAACGGGCGCGCAACTCGTCCTTCAGCCCGTCGTCCTCGCGATAGATGCGATGCACGATCGCGTCGGCCGAGGAGACGGCGGCGCCGCGGCGTTCGAACGCCGCGAGCGCCTCGCTCTTCCCGGCCGCGATGCCTCCGGTGATCGCGATTGCGAGCAATCGCTCCGACATGCAGCCGTACGTTATTCGGCCGGCGCGGTCTCGTCCGAGCCCTCGGCGGGCTCGTCCGCGGACGCCTCGGCGACCGGTGCTTCCGGCTCGGCCTCGGCAGCCGGCTCCTCGACGTCCGCCGCCTGGGCGGGCTCGTCGGTGAACACGTCCTCCGAGAGGTCGATCGACGGCGGCGCGGCGTCCTCGCCCGCACCCGGCTGCAGCGGCATCCCGTCCTCGACGCGCTTGAGCGACAGCGACAGGCGCCGCCGTTCCGCATCGACCTCGAGGATGCGCACGTTCACCGTGTCACCCTGCGAGACGATCTCGCGCGGGTTCTCGACGTGATGCTGCGCGAGCTCCGAGATGTGCACGAGGCCCTCGACGCCCGGAAGGATCTCGACGAACGCGCCGAACGTGACGACCTTCGTCACCTTGCCGGACACGATGTCGCCCTCCTGGTAGCTCTCGAGCACCTGCTGCCACGGGTCGCTCTGGGTCTGCTTGAGCCCGAGCGAGATCCGCTGGCGGTCGCGGTCGATGTCGAGCACCTTCACGTCGACCTTCTGGCCGATCTCGAGCACCTCGGACGGATGGTTGACGTGGCTCCACGAAAGCTCGGAGATGTGGATCAGGCCGTCCATTCCGTCGAGATCGACGAACGCGCCGAAGTCGACGATGTTCGAGATGGTGCCCTCGACGACGTCGCCCGGGTTGAGCCGGTCGAGGATCGCCTGGCGCATCTCCTTGCGCTCGTCCTCGAGGACGGCGCGACGGGAGAGCACGACGTTGTTGCGCGAGCGGTTGAGCTCGATCACCTTCGCGCGGAGCTCCTGGCCGAGGAACTCGTCCAGGTCCTGCACGCGGCGGATGTCGACGAGCGACGCGGGCAGGAACCCGCGCACGCCGAGGTCGAGGATCAGGCCGCCCTTGACGACCTCGATCACGCGGCCGTTGACGGCCTCGCCCTGCTCGTGCGCCTGCTCGATCGCCTTCCAGGCGATCTCGAAGCGCGCGCGCTTCTTCGAAAGGATCAAACGCCCCTCGGCGTCCTCCTTCGTCATCACGAGCGCGGCGATCTCGTCGCCGAGAGAAACCTCGTCCGCCGGGTTCACCGAGCGGCGAATGGAGAGCTCGCTGACGGGGATGACGCCTTCGGACTTGTAGCCGATGTCGACGAGCACCTCGTCCTTGTCGACACGAACGACGGTGCCGTGGACGACTTCCCCTTCGTTGATCGTCGGGAAGGTCGACTCGTAGTCCGGAATCAGCTCGCCGTCGGGACCTGTCGTCCAGACGCCTTCCTCGAGCCTTGGGTCGTTGATGGTTTCGTTTGTCATATGAGTCGGCCAGTATAGCCCTGTGGATTCAGACTCCTGCGGGCGCCTGAAGTTGGCCGTTCACACCAGGCTTTACGGTCGGCGTTCCGGCTCGGATTTGGCGGGTACGCTGGCCGGATGGAGGAGCGCTACCCGATCGGCGAGACCGATTCCGTCACCGTCTCGGTGCTGCGGCACGAGCGGCACGACGCGGGCTACCCGATGTGGTCCGCGTCGATCGGGCTGCGGGGCGGCGAGGCGACCGTCACCGTCCCGGGGCACTATCCGGGCGTGCTCGCGCCGCGGCTCCGCGCTGCCGACCGGGACTTCGTCCCGGGCTCGCGCCTCGGCCGCGACGAGTACCTCGACCTGACTGCGCTCGTGCGCGCGGGCGAGGAGACGCTTGCGCTCTCGTCCACCGCACGCTCACCGGTGCGCGTGACCGTCGAGGTCCCGCGCACGGAGGTCGAGCCGCTCGCGGTGCTGCTCGACCACGCACAGCGGCTGATCGAAGAGCTGCGCCAGGGGCTCGGCCTCGTGCCGGACTCGCTGCCCGACGCCACGTAGCCGGGTTTCAGCCACCGCGCAATCGCTCACACTCCAATACATGGGCGATCCCGTCTCGTGGTTCATGATCCGCGCCGGCTGGAAGGTGGTCGCCGCCGACGGCAGCGACGCCGGCACCGTCGACGAGGTCGCGGGTGACGACACGAACGACATCTTCAACGGGCTCGCGATCGCCACGAGCGCGCTCGGCAAGCCGCGCTACGTCCCGTCGGAGCAGGTCGCCGAGATCACGGACGGCTGCGTGCGGCTGTCGCTCACGCGCGCGCAGGTCGACGCGCTCGGCGAGTACCTCGAGCCTGCGACGAGTGCCGAGATCGATCCGGACAGCAAGAGCGGCGTCGGGGAGAGCCTCGCGGCCGAGGCACGTGAGCTCGAAGGAGACGTGCTCGCACCGACGCAGCGGCACGAGCACTCGATGAACGTGTGGCGCCGAATCGGCTTCTTCTTCCGGCGCCTGGTGCGCTAGCTCTCTAGTCCTTCGCCTCGCGCCAGTTGTCGCCGGCGCCGACGTCGACCGCGAGCGGCGGGTCGAGCGGATACGCGTTGCACATCTCCGCGCGCACGAGCTCCTTCACCGTCGACACCTCCGCGTCGGGAGCCTCGACGAGCAACTCGTCGTGCACCTGCAGCACGAGCCGTGAGCCGCGGCCCTCGTCCTGCAGCCTGCGGTGGATGTTCACCATCGCGACCTTGATCACGTCGGCGGCGGTGCCCTGCATCACGGAGTTCACGGCGAGGCGCTCGCCGAGCGCGTGCGTCTGCCGGTTCTGCGCGCGGATCTCGGGCACCGGGCGGCGGCGGCCGAGCAGCGTCGTCACGTAGCCGTCGCGCTCCGCCTGCTCGATCGTGCGCTCGATGAAGTCCTGCACCATCGGAAAGCGCGCGAGATACGTGTCGATGTACTCCTGCGCCTCGTCGCGCGGGATCTCGAGATTCTCGGAGAGCCCGAACGCGGAGATGCCGTAGATGATCCCGAAGTTGACCATCTTCGCGACGTTGCGCTCGTCCTTCGTCAGCGTCGCGGGGTCCTTGCCGAGCACCTCGGCCGCCGTCGCCGTGTGGATGTCCTCGCCGCGCTCGAACGCCTCGCGCAGGCGCGGCTCGCCGGAGACGTGCGCGAGGATGCGCAGCTCGACCTGCGAGTAGTCCGCCGACACGAGCCGGTGCCCGGGCTCTGCGACGAACGCGCTGCGGATCTCGCGGCCGAGCTCCGTGCGGATCGGAATCGCCTGCAGGTTCGGGTTCGACGTCGAGAGGCGGCCGGTCGCCGCAACCGCCTGGTTGAACGTCGTGTGCAGGCGCCCGTCGTCGCCGAGCAGCGCGGGGAGCGGGCCGAGGTACGTGTTGAGGAGCTTCGTGAGCTCGCGCCACTCCTCGATCACCGGCACGATCTCGTGGTCGGCGCGGATGGTGCGCAGCACGCGCGTATCCGTCGAGTAGCCGGTCTTGCCCCTGCGCCCCGGGCGGAGACCGAGCTTCTCGAAGAGGATCCTCGCGAGCTGCTGCGTCGAACCGAGCATGAACTCCTCGCCTGCAAGCTCGTACGCCATCGACTCGAGCTCCTCGACGCGGTCCGCGAGCCGAGCCGTGATCTCCCCCATGCGGTACGTGTCGATCTTGACGCCGGCGTCCTCCATCGCGGCCAGCACCGCGGTGAGCGGCAGCTCGATCCGGTCGTACAGCTCCTCGCTGCCGCGCTCGCGCAGGCGCGTGCGCAGCAGCCCGGCGAGCCGCCGCGGCACCTCCGCCGCGCGCACGAGCGCCGCCGTCTCCTCCTCGGGCTCCGGGTCGGGCAGCGCCTCGACGCCGTACTCCGCGGCGAGGTCATCGAGCGCGTAGCCGGGGCGGCCGGGCTCGATCAGGTAGGCGGCGATCATCGTGTCCTCCGCCGGCAGGAACGTGAGCCGCGGCAGCGCCTTGTAGTCGTGGCTGACGATCTGCGCGTCGCGGAGCGCGACGGGCAAATCGTGAGGGACCCGCGCAACGAGGACCGGGACGCCTTCGCGGGCGACGGCGATGCGGTCGCCGTGCACCGCAATGGAGAGCGGCCCGCTCAGCGGCGGGAGCGCGTCGACCGCCTCCCACGCGACGGCCGTGCCGGCGACGATGCGCTCCGCCGCGGGCACCGCCTCGTCGAGGTCGTCGATGCGGTTGAAGAGCGCGCGGAACTCGAAACGGCGGAAGATCTCGCGCAGCTGCGAACGGTCGGGCGGATTCAGGACGAGATCCGCCGGGTCGCAGTCGAGCTCGAGGTCGCGGCGCATCGTCGCGAGCTCCTTCGCCATGCGCGCCTGGCCGGCGAACTCGGTGACGTTCTTCTTCCGCGCCGGCGACAGCTCGCCCGCGTGCTCGATCACGCCCTCGACCGAGCCATACTGCGCGATCAGCTGGCCTGCGGTCTTGTCGCCGATCCCCGGGATGCCCGGGATGTTGTCGGAGGTGTCGCCCTTGAGGCCGATGAAGTCCGGGATCTGCTCCGGCTTGATCCCGTAGCGCGCCTCGACGCGGTCTGGCGTGTACACCTGCACGTCGCTGACACCGCGCGGCGTCATCATCAGCACGACGTTGTCGGTCACGAGCTGAAACGCGTCGCGGTCGGTGGAGACGACGACCGTCTTGACGCCGGCAGCGTCGGCGCGCGTCGCGAGCGTCGCGATCACGTCGTCCGCCTCCCACCCCTCGAACTCGAGGTTCCGGTAGCCGAACGCCTCGACGATCGGCCGGAAATGCGGGAACTGCTCGCGCAGAAGGTCGGCCATCGGGCGACGGCCTTCCTTGTAGACGACGTCGCCCGCCTCGGCGACGGCGGCGCGGTGCACCGGCCGTGTGTCCCACGCGACGGCGACGCCCTTCGGCTTGTAGTCGGAGAGCAGCTTGAACAGCATGTTGGTGAAGCCGAGGAGCGCGTTCGTCGGGAAGCCGTCGGTCGTTGCGAGCTCCTCCGGAAGTGCGAAGAACGCGCGGTACGCGAGGTTGTTGCCGTCGACGAGGAAGAGCTCGGCGTCGCGCGCCGGGGCGTCGTCGAGGTCGAGCTCGAGGCCGGTCAGCGTCTTCGGCGACATCCGTCCGAGTCTATTCAGTGCTGCTTGAATCCTGCGATGGCTCGCGTCCCCCTGCTCTCCGGCTCGCGGCTCGTGGTCGCGACCGCGCCGGACGACGCGATCGTGCTGCGGCCGCCGCCGCCCGCTGAAGGCGTCAAGGACGTCGCCGCGGCCGTGCGCGACGCGCTTCGCTTTCCGCTCGAGGGCGAAGGTCTCGAAGCGCTCGCCCGGGGCGCCGCGCGCGTGACGATCGTCGTCGAGCCACCCGGGCTCCCGATCCCGGTGACGCCGCTCGACCCCCGCCGGCTCGCGCTCGGCGCGGTCGTCGACGAGCTCGAGCGGCTCGGCATCCCGAGCGGCTTCCAGACGATCCTCGTCGCCGGCGGCCTCGCGCGCCGCCTCGGGCAGCGGGAGCTCGAGATGCTCGTGACGCCGGAGGTGGCGCGGCGGTTCCACGGACGTGTGGTCGTGCACGACGTCGAGGATCCGGAGCTCGTCGAGCTCGACGCCGGGTCGCGGCCGCGGCTGCGCGTGAACCGCGCGCTCGTCGAGACCGATCTGGTCGTCGTCGTCTCCGCCGCGGAGTCGGTGCTGCACGGCGGGCCGGCGGCGCTTCTCGGCGCGGCCGGCGGTGACGCGCTGCGCGCGGCGGGCGCGTACTCGCTGCTCGAGACCGCGGCATCGCAGGGCTGGCACCTCGGGCTCGCACTCGAACGCACGCTCGCGCGGCGCGTGCCGGTGATCGGCGCGTCGGTCGTGTTGAACCATCCCGTGATCTCCGGTGCCCTGCGCGGGTATCCGTACGATCCCGAGGCGCTCGAGCGGATCGCAAGCTCGCCGCTTCGGTATCTCTTCGGCACGCTGCCCGACCCGGCGCGGCGCCGGATCCTGCGTTCGATCCCGGCGCATCGCACGGTGGCTGCTGCGTTCGGCGGGCCGCCGTCGGTCGCGCATGCCGAGGCACTGCTGCGTGCCGTCGAGCTGCGCCGCGCGGAGCTCGACGAGCCGCTCGACGCGATCGTGATCGGGATCCCCGGCACGACGCCGTTCCTGCCGCGTGAGCGTCCGAACCCGCTGCTCGCGGCGTACCTCGGCCTCGGCCTCGCGTTGCGGATGTGGCGCGACGCGTTCCCGGTCGCCGACGGCGGCACGGCGATCCTCGTCAGCCGGTTCTCGCGCCACTTCGCGCATCCGACGCAACAGCCGTATCGCGCGTTCTTCCACGCGACGCGCGCGGGCCGCGACCCGCAGCTGCTCGCGGAGGCGGAACGCGGCGCCGCTGCGGATCCGCGCGCGGTCGACGCCTACCGCGGCGGCCGCAGCGTTCATCCGCTGCTTCCGTTCCGCGACTGGAACGCGTGCCAGCCGGCGCTCGGACGGCTCGGCGCGGTCGTCGTCGCCGGGACGGGCGACGCTGCGGCGGTGCGGCAGCTCGGCTTCGTCCCTGCGCACGGTGTCGGCGCGGCGCTGCTGATGGCGCGCGGGCGGGCCGGCAGCGAGCCGCGCATCGGGTTCCTGCTGACGCCGCCGTACTTCCCGCTGCGCGTCGGCCGCTAGGCGATTCGCAGCGCGAAGAAGTCGGCGGCCTCGGCGAGCGCCGGCTCGTCGAGTGCGAGCTCGTGCACGGAGCGCAGCCGAAGCTGCGGCGCGGCTCGGTCGAACACGGTCACGTTCGCCCAGAGGGACTCGTAGGTCGACCACCAGCGAAGTCCGGCGGCGGCGGGATGCTTCTCGTAGAGGACGTGCGCCTGCGGCTGCGTCACGTCGCGGTGCCGTGTCGCGACGACGGACGGCCGCAGCCGCTCGCGGCGCAGCACCGCCGGCTCGTCGAGGTCGACGAGCTCGGCCGTGTCGGCGAGCTCGAGCTCCGCGAGCGCGAGCGGGAGGCCGCGGCGGCGCAGCAGCGGCGCCGTCAGCCGCTGGCCGCGGAACCGCGCGAGCTGCTCGACGACGCACGACATCGCGCGATCGGAGAGGTAGAGGCAGCCGTAGAGCTCGCGGTTGTCGTGGCGGCCTTCGCCCTGGTACGGGCGCGGGAACCAGAGCGGCCCGTCCATCCCGTCCGTCCGCGCGCGGCGGTTCCACGCGAAGCAGCGGTACAGGATCACGCGAACGTGTCGGAGCGCTCGCCGCGAATCGCGCGCATGAGCTCCTCGGTGCGGCCGGCGCGGACGAGGTCGATCGGGCGGCGGTCGTTGAGGAGCGGGTTCAGCCCGAAGAGCCAGGCGAGCGCGGCCTCCTGCTCGTAGAGGCGGAGGAGGCTCGACCAGACGAGCTCGAGCAGGTCGACCTTCTCGGCGTTCAGCGGGTCGATCCCGGCGCCGCGCAGCCAGCGGGTGACCTGCGAGCGGCTGACGCCGAGCAGGTCGGCGAGCTGGGCGCTCGAGCGGAAGTCCGCCCGCAGCGCCTCGACCTTCCGTGCGGTGGCAACGGGCATCGCCGGAAGTCTAGCGCAACACTTTCTGTTGCGCGACCAGCTCCGCCGGCCACGTCCAGCGTAGCCACGTCCGATGACTGTCACCAGCCGTGGCCCGGGCAGACGCGGCGGATTCGGACGGTTGTGGCCGCAACGCGGGAAGCTATCCGGAGCCGGCGGCCGATCGAGACACGTCCGATGACTGTCACCGGACGTGGTCGTTCGGGCGTGTGCTCTTGCGGGCGCTACGACTCGCCGAGGTACGTCTTGCGGACTTCCTCGTTCGTCGCGAGCGCCTTCGCGTCGTCGGCGAGCTTCACCGTGCCCGTCTCGAGCACGTAGCCGCGGTTCGCGACGTGGAGCGCCATCAGCGCGTTCTGCTCGACGAGCAGGATCGACGTCCCCTGCTTGTTCACCTCGACGATCGTCTCGAAGATCCGCTCGACGAAGATCGGCGCGAGACCCATCGACGGCTCGTCGAGCATCAGCAGCTTCGGGCGCGCCATCAACGCGCGGCCGATCGCGCACATCTGCTGCTCGCCGCCCGACATCGTCCCTGCCTGCTGCGTCTTCCGCTCGGCGAGACGCGGGAAGAGCGTGAACACCCGCTCCATGTCCTCGCGCATCGCCGCCTTGTCCGGCTGCTGGAACGCGCCCATCTCGAGGTTCTCGATCACCGTCATCCGCGGGAAGAGCTTCCGCCCTTCCGGCGACTGCGCGACGCCGAGCTTCACGATGTCGTGCGCCGGCTCGTGCGTGATGTCCTTGCCGTTGAAGGTGATACGGCCGCGCCGCGGATGGTTGAGGCCGTTGATCGACCGCAGCGTCGTGGACTTGCCCGCGCCGTTCGCGCCGATCAGCGTCACGATCTCGCCCTGGTTCACCGTGATCGAGATCCCCTTCAACGCCTGGATCGAGCCGTAGTAGGTCTCGACGCCTTCGAGCTCGAGCAGGACGGGGGCCGCCGCGTTCACGAGCTCACCGCCGCGCTGCCGAGGTACGCCTCGATCACGCGATCGTTCTTCTGGATCTCCTGGGGCGAGCCCTCGGCAATCTTCTCGCCGTAGTCGAGCACCGTCACGCGGTCGGAGACGCCCATCACGACGCGCATGTCGTGCTCGATCAGCAGCACGGAGAGGTGCAGCTCCTCGCGGAGTCGCGCGACGAAGCTCGTGAAGTCGGCCGTCTCCTGCGGGTTCATCCCGGCCGTCGGCTCGTCGAGCAGCAGCAGCTTCGGCTCGGTTGCGAGCGCCCGCGCGACCTCGAGCCGGCGCTGGTCGCCGTAGGAGAGGTTCCGGCCGATCACGCCGTCCTTGCGCACGAGCCCGGAGAACTCGAGCAGCTCCCGTGCTCTCCCCCGCGCCTCCTTCTCCTCGTGTCGCACGCGTGGTGTGCGGACGATCGCCTCGAACAGGTTGCCCTTGAGGCGCACGTGCATCCCGACGAGCACGTTCTCGAGCGCGGTCATGTTCTGAAACAGGCGGATGTTCTGGAAGGTGCGACCGATGCCGCGCTGCGTGAACGCGTGCGGCGGCTTGCCGGTCATGTTCTCGCCGCCGAAGACGACGCGGCCCGCCGTCGGCTTGTACACGCCCGTGAGCATGTTGAAGAACGTCGTCTTGCCCGCGCCGTTCGGCCCGATGAGGCTGACGATCCCGTGCTCGGGCACGGTGAAGTCCACGCTGTCGACCGCCACGAGTCCGCCGAACTCCTTCCGCAACGACATCGTCTCCAGCAGCGGGGCTTCCATCACGTCGCCACGTCGTAGAGGGGCTCGTCGTGCACGCCTTCGTGGAGCTCCGCCGCGCGCCGCGAGCTCGGGATGAGGCCTTCCGGCCGGAACAGCATCACGATCACGAGGATCGCGCCGAAGATCCCGAACTCGTACAGCGGCACGTCGAGATGCGTCCCGAAATGACCGTTGATCCAGGCGCCGACGTTCGCGAGCCCCTCGCGGTCGAGGTACTCGAGGAAGCACGCGCCGAAGATGACGCCCCAGATGTTCCCCATGCCGCCGAGGATCACCATGCAGAGGATGAACACGGAGATGTTGAAGAAGAACTCGTCGGGGAACGCGCCGCCGTTGTAGCTCGCGTAGTACGCACCGGCGACGCCGCCGAAGAACGCGCCCGTCGCGTACGCCCAGGTCTTCGTGCGCATGAGCGGCACGCCCATCGCGGCGGCTGCGACCTCGTCCTCGCGGATCGCGATCCAGGCGCGGCCGAGCCGCGAGTCGCGCAGCCGCGCGCTGCAGAAGATCGTGAGCAGCACGAGCACGAGCGCGGTCCAGAAGAACGCCCGGTCGGCGTTCGGACCGAGTGTGAGGTAGTTCGCCGGCAGGTGCAGGTGATGCCCGATCCAGCCGCCGAAGCCGGGGCCGTCGATCGGCGTGATCCCGCCCGTCCCGTTCGTGAGGTTGAAGCCGGTGCCGAACAGGTTGTCGCCGTTGCGCGCGATCTGCGGCATGATCTCGCCGAAGCCGAGCGTGACGATCGCGAGATAGTCGCCGCGCAGGCGCAGTGTCGGCAGGCCGATGATCACGCCGACGATCGCGGTGGCGATGCCGGCCATCAGCAGGACGAGCCAGATCGAGAAGTGGAAGCCGGTCGTGCCCGGCGTCAGGCCGATCGCGCCGAAGTCGACGTTCTGCTTCGCGAACTGCGACGACGCGAACCACCCGGCCATGTACGACCCCATGGCGTAGAACGCGACGTAGCCGAGGTCGAGCAGTCCCGCGTAGCCGACGACGAAGTTGAGACCGAGCGCCATCATCGCGAAGACGGCCATCCCGACCATCGTGCTCATCTGCGGGAACGGCCCGAAGATCGGCACCTGCGGCATCGACGTCCCGTAGAACGGGTACGCGATCGCGATCGCCAGCACCGCGACCGGCGTCACCCATTTCCCGACGCGCACGCCGCGCACGGTCCACCGTTCCCAGCGCGGCGCGGCAAGCAGGATCACGACGGCCGCCGCGCCGAGCGCCGAGGTCTTCCACACGCCGAAGAGCGCGACGAGGGCGAGCATGATCCCCGTCCAGACGACCGTCTTGACGACACGGCGGCGCGAGCGCGGCAGTGCGCCCCAGCGCTCCTCCGTCAGGCCGACCGCGCCGAGCGCCGTCCACCAGGCACGCGTGATCGCATCCCTGATCTGCCTGCGCATGGTCAGGCGCCTTCCGGTGTGCGTTCGCCGAGGAGGCCCTCGGGCCGGAACACGAGGATCAGGATCAGGATCGAGAACACGATCGACTGCGTCCAGTCGCTGCCCGGCGTGTGCCAGCGCAGGCCTTCGTTGAACGCCTGGATGAACCCGATGCACAGGGCGCCGAGCACGGCGCCCGGCAGGTTGCCGATCCCACCGAGCACCGCCGCCGTGAACGCGATCAGCCCGAGCGAGAAGCCCGTGTCGTACCGGATCTGACCGAAGTAGAGCGCGTACACGAGGCCGCCGGCGCCGGCGAGCGCACCCGCGATGAGGAACGTGAACGAGATCGTGCGGTTGACGTTGATGCCCATCATCGCGGCCGCGTCGCGGTCCTGCGCGGTCGCGCGCATCGCCTTCCCCTGACGCGTGCGCTTCACGAGCCAGACGAGCAGCAGGAGGACGGGGATCGTGATCATCACGACGATCAGCTTCTCCCAGGTGTACGTCACACCCGCGAACGAGAAGACGTGACCGGTCGGCAGCACGTTCGGCACCGCGACGTAGCTGGGGCCTTTCCAGCCGATCGCGACGTCTTCGAGGATGAACGACATGCCGATCGCGGTGATCAGCGGCGCCAGTCGCGGCGCACCGCGCAGCGGCCGGTACGCGACGAACTCGATCGTCGCGTTGAGCAGGCCGCAGGCGAGCATCGCGACGGCGAGCGAGACGAGGATCGCGAGGACGAGGGAGCCTGCCGACGCGTGCGCGTGCAGGTTGAACGCGGAGAGCAGCATCGTCGCGGAGAACATCCCGCCGAGCATGAAGACGTCCCCGTGCGCGAAGTTGATCAGCTCGAGGATGCCGTAGACGAGCGTGTACCCGAGCGCGACGAGCGCGTACACCGCGCCGTTCGTGAGCCCGATGAACGCGATCGTGAAGAAGTAGGCCGGCCCCTTGTAGAAGTTGATCGCGAGCCAGACGAACAGGAGCCCGACGAGGAGCGTCGCCAGCAGCGGCATCAGGTACGAGGACGCGGAGCGCCTCAGCCGGAGCGCCTCCTGGGTGTGGGCGTTGGTGGCCACAGATGCGTAGGGGTCGAAGATGAACGCCGGGGGAGGCCGAAACCTCCCCCGGCGACATACGCGTTTCTGCTCTGTGCTACCCGCCGATGAGGCTCGCGCTGGGCACGAGGGTCTTGACGGGGTTCAGGTTCTTGCCTGCCTGCTTGTAGATCGTGATCGGCGTCAGGTTCGTGTCGCCGGTCGCGTTGATCGTGAAGTTGCCGAGGATCCCGTTCGTGATGTTGATCCCGAAGATCGACTTCGTCGTGGTGGCGCGCTGGCCACCACCGGCAGCCACGGCCTGCAGCATCACGAGCATCGCCTGTGCGCCGTAGGCGGCGTACGGGTTCGGCGTCGTGCCGATCTGCTTGCCGAAGCTCTTCACGAACGTCGCACCCTGACCCGTCAGTGCCTTCGGCGGCTCACCGGCGACGCTGATGTACGCGCCGTTTCCGACCGCACCGTTCGCGCCCGGATCGCTGAAGCCGTCAGGCATCTGCAGCTGGATCTTCGGATTGACGGACTTGATGTCCTGCATCAGCTTCGCGCCGTTGTTGCACGCGATGCCGCCGAGGAAGACGGCCTGTGCGCCCGAGGCCTTGATGCTCGTCGCGAGCGCCTCGTAGCTCGACGCCTTCGCGTCCCAGCCCTGGAAGCCGACGACCTTGATGCCCAGCTTCTTCGCCGCGGCGCGATACGTCGTCGCGACACCGAAGCCGTAGGTCTGCTTGTCGTTCAGCACGAACACCTTCTTGAAGCCGAGCGACTGCGACCAGAGAGCGTCAGCCGGGCCCTGGATGTCGTCGGTCGCGACGACGCGGGCATAGTTGCGCGTTCCGGTCGGGTAGTACTTCTGCGGCTCGCCGACGTCCCACTTCTTCGTGAGACCCGGGTTCGTGTTGGCCGGGCTGACCATCGCGAGGGACGCACGGTTGAGCACCGGCACCTCGATCTTCGCGCAGCCAGAGTTGAACGTCCCGAGCACGCCGATCACGGACCGGTTGTTCGCGTAGAGGTGCGCATTCGTCGCGCACTTCGCCGTGTCCCAGCCGCCGGTCTGCGCGGTCGAGTCGTCACAGGACTGGTAGCCGATCTTGTAGCTCCCGGCCTTCCAGCCCTTCTCCGCCAGCGCCCAGATCATCGCGCGCGAGATCTCCACCGTCTGGTGGCGGATCGCACCCTGCAACGGCAGGTCCGACGGGATGATGAAGTCCGGCGTGCCGGAGCCCTTGTAGACCACGGGCCCGCACGACGACGACGGCAGCGGCGTGACACTGGCCGCACTGCGCGCGCTGCCCGAATAGCCGGCGACGAGAGCGGCGACCACGACGGCCGCACCCACGAACGCCAGCAACGAGAACCTTCTACTCACAGTCCCTCCTCCGATGACCCAGTTTTCCGTTTCCGCGGGAGAACATCGAGCGAAGGGGGAAGTATTTCGCGGTCGTCCCCGAGTTGCAACTAGCCCGCGTGCATCTTTGAGAGCGCAAGGGGCCTGCCCGCAGCGCCGTCTACCATGCGCACAGGGCCGAAGTGGCGGAACTGGCAGACGCGCCGGACTCAAAATCCGGTTCCCTCCGGGGAGTGTGGGTTCGATTCCCACCTTCGGCACTCGACGCGGCTCGGGACCGCACAACCGCGCCTCGGGGCGCGTCCCGAGCCGGTATGACTTAGGCCCGTGGCGAAGACGATCGGCATCCTCACGGGCGGCGGCGACTGCCCAGGCCTGAACGCGGTCATCCGCGCAGTCGTCCGCAGCTCCGATACTGCGGGCTGGGACTGCGTCGCGGTCATGGAGGGCTGGCGAGGGCTCGTCGAGGGCCGCTTCGAGGACCTCGGGCCGAAGGAGGTCTCCGGGATCCTCCCGCGCGGCGGGACGATCATCGGGACGAGCCGCACGAACCCGTACAAGATGGAGGGCGGCGTCGAGCACGTCCTGCAGAACTTCAAGGACCGGAGCCTCGACGCGCTCGTCGCGATCGGCGGCGAGGACACGCTCGGCGTCGCGTCCAAGCTCTACTCCGAGCACGGCCTCCCGGTCGTCGGCGTGCCGAAGACGATCGACAACGACCTCAACGGCACGGACTACACGTTCGGCTTCGATACCGCGGTGACGATCGCGACCGAGGCGATCGACCGCCTGCACACGACGGCCGAGTCGCACAACCGCGTGATGGTCGTCGAAGTGATGGGACGTCACGCGGGCTGGATCGCGGTGATGAGCGGCATCGCCGGCGGCGCCGACGT
>DASYGK010000015.1:0-10168 GCA_035999905.1 Gaiellaceae bacterium
TGCTCGTAGCGTCCGCGCGCGAGCAGCAGCGGCTCGCCGCGCACGACCGCCCGGTAGGTCTCGTAGACCTGCGGCGGGATGATGAGGTTCAGCTGCGCGTGCTCGTCCTCGATCAGCATGAAGACGACACCGTTCGCGGTCGCCGGCCGCTGGCGGGCGACGACCATCCCGGCAACCTGCACGCTCGCCCGGTTCGGCTGGTCGAGCAATTCGACGCTCGAGAGCGTTCCCTCCGGCAGATGCGGCCGCAGCAGCTCGAGCGGGTGCACGCCGACCGACATGCCCGTCGTCCGGTAGTCGTCGAGCATGCGCTCCCACACGGTCGGCTCCGGCAGCTCGGGCGTCGCGACCGTCGGCTCGAGGGGCAGCGCGAGCTGCTTCTCGCCTCCACCCGACCCGGGGACGGTCTGTGCGCGCGGGACGAGCCCGAGCTGCCACAGGAGCTCGCGCCGCTTGACGCCGAACGAGTCGCACGCGCCCGACTCGACGAGCGCCGCCACCTCGGCCTCGCTGAGCGAGACGCGCTGCGCGAGCTCGCGGATCGAGCGATACGGCCCGCAGCGCTCGCGCTCGGCGGCGACCGTCTCCGCGTCGTCCTCCCCCACGCCCTGCACGTACTTCAACCCCACGCGCACCGCGCCGTCTTCGATCGTGCAAGCCGCTGCGCTGCGATTCACGTCGGGCGGCCGCGTCTCGACGCCACGACGCTGCGCATCCCGCACGAGCGTTGCCGGCGGATAGAAGCCCATCGGCTGCGCATTCAGCAGCGCGGCGAGGAACTCGGCGCTGTAGTGGTGGCGCAGCCACGCCGACTGGTATGCGAGCAGCCCGAAGGCCGCCGAGTGCGACTTCGGGAACCCGAAGCCGGAGAACGCGACGAGCTTGTCGTAGATCATGTGTGCGACGTCCTCGGCGACGTCCTTCGACAGCGCGCCCGCGATGAAGCGCTCGCGATACGCCTCGAGTGCGGCCAGCGAGCGCTTGCGGCTCATCGCGCGACGCAGCCCCTCGGCCTCTCCGACCGTGAAGCCCGCGAGATGGATCGCCACGTCGAGCACCTGGTCCTGGAAGACGATCACGCCGAGCGTCTCGCGCAGCGGCTCCTGCAGCAGCGGATGGTCGGCGGGCGGCTCGTAGGTGGGGTCCTCGCGGAGCCGCTGCCGCCGCTCGATGTAGGGGTGCACCGCTTTCCCCTGGATCGGCCCCGGCCGGACGAGCGCGACCTGCACCGTGATGTCGTCGAGGTTCTCGGGTCGCGTGCGCAGGATCGTCTGCATCTGCGCGCGGCTCTCGATCTGGAAGCAGCCGACGGTGTCGGCGCGCTGGATCTCCGCGTACACGGCCGGGTCGTCGAGCGGCACGCGCGAGAGGTCGATCTGCTCGCCGCGCGTGCGCGCGATCGTGTCGACGCACTCCTCGACGGCCGAGAGCATGCCGAGGCCGAGCAGGTCGATCTTCAGGAAGCCGGCGTCCGCGCACGAGTCCTTGTCCCACTGGCACATCTGCCTGCCCGCCATCGCGGACGGCTGCACGGGGACGAGCTCGACGAGCGGGCGCGTCGAGATCACCATGCCGCCGGGATGCTGCGAGATGTGCCGCGGCAGGCCGGCGATCTCCGTGCAGAGCTCCGCGAACGCGCGCCAGCGCGGCGACGCGAGCTTCTGCGCCGCGTCCGGCAGCTTCGCGATCTCCTCGCCGACGCGCGCGGCGTTCCAGCCGTCGGAGAGCTTTGCGAGCCGCTCGAGGTCGGCGTACGGCAGGCCGAGCGACTTGCCGACGTCGCGGATCGCGCCGCGTGAGCGGTACGTCGAGAAGCTCGCGACGAGCGACGCATGCTCGCGCCCGTATCTCTCCGTCACGCCGACGATGAGCCTCTCGCGGATGTCACGCGGGAAGTCGAGGTCGATGTCGGGCACCGACGCGAGCTCGCGGTTGAGGAAGCGGCCCAGCGAGAGGTTGTTCGCGACCGGGTCGACGTGCGAGAGGCCGGTGAGATAGCAGACGAGCGAGCCGACGGAGGAGCCGCGCCCGCGCCCGGGCGGCAGGACGTGGCGCATCGAGCCCGGGCCGCGCACCTCGTAGGCGATCTCGCGCGCGAGCTCGAGCACCTCCCAGTGGAGCAGGAAGAAGCCGGCGAGCCCGAGCTCCCCGATCAGCGCGAGCTCTTCGTCGAGCCGTGCGCGCACGCGGCGCTTGTGACCGTTGAGGTTCGAGTAGCGCTCGGCGAACGCGCGCTCGCAGACGGCGCGCAGCTGCACGATCGCGGGCTCCTCGCCGTCGGAGAAGTCGGGATAGCGGTAGCCGAGCTCCTCCGTCAGGTCGAACGTGAGCCGCTCGGCGAGCTCGACCGTCCGCGCGACGGCGGCGCGATCGTCGGGAAAGCGCTCGCACATCTCCTGCGGCGGCGCGAGCACGGACTCGTGATTGCCGCGCCGCTCGCGCTCGCAGCCGTCGAGCGACGTGCGGCAGCGAATCGCGACGAGCACGTCCTGGAGCGCGGCACGACGCACGTCGTGTGCGTGGACGTCGCCGGTTGCGATCGTGTGCACGTTCAGCGTGCCGGCGAGATCTCGCAGCGCCGCATTCCGGCGCACGTCGCCGCGCTCGTACGGCCGCTGCAGCTCGACGAAGAACCGGTCGCGGCCGAAGACGCGTGCGAGTCGCGTCGCCGCATTCGCGTCGATGACGGCGAGCCCGTGCCGTGCGCAGCCGGAGAGGCAGACGAGCCCCTCGTGCAGCTGCTCGAGCCGGTGCTGCTCGAGCGACGGCGGCAGCGGGTCGCGGCCGTCCTTCGGCCGCGTTCGCGCGTGCGCGTACGTGATCAGCCGGCAGAGGTTCGCGTAGCCCTGCGCCGACTCGACGAGGAGCGTGACGTGCGAGCCGCCGTCGAGCGACAGCTCCGCACCGGTGATCGGCCGGACGCCGAAGTGCTTCGCCGCATGCGCGAACTCGAGCGAGCCGTAGACCCCGTCGTGGTCGGTGAGCGCGAGCGCCGTGTACCCGAGCTCCGCCGCCTTCGCCGCCAGCTCCTCCGGCTGGGATGCGCCGTCGAGGAACGAGTAGGCGCTGTGGGCGTGGAGCTCGACGTACGGCACCCTCCTGTTCTACACGAACACCTGTTCGTATGCAGATACGGATACGAGAAGGTAAATCGTAGTACGATGCGAAAGCGGGTGGCTCAGGGGTCGAAGCGGCGGGGGTCGTACGGCGCCGCTTCGGGTGGCGCTTCTCCCCCCGTGAGAAGCGCCACCATCGCCTCTGCGGTCACGGGGGCGAGCAGGATCCCGTTCCGGAAATGGCCGCCCGCGACGAGCAGCGCTTCCCACTCCCCGATCAGCGGGCCGTCGTCGGGCGTCCCGGGACGGACGCTCGCGACCGCCTCGACGAGCTCGAGGCTTCCGACTGCCGGGACCGCGCGCGTCGCCTGCCGGAGCAGTGCCGCGGTCGCGTCCCCGGTCGCGGTCGTGTCGTAGCCGGCCTCCTCGACCGTCGCGCCGATCACCGTCTCGCCGCTCGCACGTGGAACGACGTAGACGTGGTCGCTGCGGATGATCCGCGTCGCAGGCAGCGGGCCGCGCAGGCGCAGGGTCTGCCCCTTCACCGGCCTGACCGGCAGGCGCTTGGCGAGGCGCCGTGACGACCAGGCTCCGGCGGCGAGGACGATGCGGTCTGCTTCGACGCGGGTGCCGTCGGCGAGGACGGCGACGTGCTCGTCGAGCGCGACGACGTCGGCGCCGGTGCGAACTGCGTCGCCGAGCACGGCGGCGAGCGCGTCGACGATGCGGCGTGGGTCGACCTGTGCGTCCCGGGAGAGATGGATGCCGCCCGTGCAGTCGGCCGCGATCCCCGGCTCGAGCGCGCGGCACTCCGCGCCGTCGAGCCAGTCGCCGCCGAGGCGCGCGTCGGGCTCGTCCCCGAACGCGAGCACGAGCGAGCCGCAGCGCGTGTAGCCCGCGTCGATCCCCGTCGCGTCGCGCAGCTCGCGGGCGAACCCGGGCCACAGCTCCGACGAGCGGCGTGCGAGCGCGGCGAATCCCGGCGTCTCGGGATCCGGTGCGAGCACCCCGGCCGCTGCACCGGTCGCACCGCAGCCGGGACGCTCGCGCTCGAGCACGCAGACGCGCAGTCCCTGCTGGGAGGCACGCCAGGCGGATGCGAGCCCGATGATCCCGCCGCCGACGATTGCTGCGTCGTATCGCTCCATCGTGCGGACGATAGGGTCCGCCGCCGTGGACGGCATCGACAGGCGCGCGAAGCTCGCCCGATCGCGGCTCTATCTCGTGCTGGAGGCGCGCCCGCACGGGGTGGATCCGGCGCCGCTCCTGGACGCGGCGCTCCGCGGCGGTGTGGACGTCGTGCAGCTGCGGGACAAGGAGCTCTCGGACGACGACCTCGTCGCGGCCGCGGAGCCGTTCCGCCGCGCGTGCGACGCACACGGTGCGCTGTTCGTGCTGAACGACCGGCCGGAGCTCGTCGGGCGCGCAGAAGCCGACGGCGTCCACGTCGGGCAGGGCGATGCGGCGGTCGCCGACGCGCGGCGTGCGGTCGGCGCCGACCGGCTCGTCGGGCTCTCGGCGAGCACGCGTGCGGAGATCGCCGCGGCGGACGCCGATGCGGACTACCTCGGAGTCGGCGCGGTCTTCGGGACGCCGACGAAGCCGGATGCCGGCGTCGGCGGCCTCGAGCTCGTGCGCGCGGCACGCGATCTCGTGCGGGTTCCCTGGTTCGCGATCGGCGGCGTCGAGGCCGGCACGGTCGAGGCGGTCGCCGCTGCCGGCGCGGCGGGGGTCGCGGTCGTGCGTGCGGTGCGCGACGCGGACGATCCCGAAGCGGCGGCGCGTGCCCTCCGTTCGTCGCTTCCTCCGGGCGATCCGGTCGTGTCCGCGTCGGGTGACGGCCGACGTGCGTTGCTTCCGCAGCTCGACCTGATCGAGCTCGGGATCGCCGCCGGTGCGGGCGGCGCACGGCCCCACACGCACCGCATGCACACCGACGTCTTCTACGTGCTCGAGGGCGAGCTGGAGCTTCGCGTCGGCGACGAAACCGCACGCGTGCCCGCCGGCTCGTGCGTGACCGCACCGCCGTCGCTCGTGCACGGCTTCCGCAATCCGGGCTCCGTCCCGGCGCGCTTCCTCAACATCCATGCGCCCGGCGTCTGGGCGCGCGGGCGCTACGGCGGCGAGCAGCTCGAGCAGTTCGACCAGTTCGGGCCGGAGGAGGGCTCGGCGGACGTGCGCGGCACGGTCAGCGGGCCGGGCGACGGCGACCGGCTCGCAAAGGAGCACCGGCTCTTGCTCGTGAAGTCGTCGCAGCCCGACGTCGACGTGTTCGAGTTCTTCGTCTCGGACGGGTACACCGGCGCGACGCCGCACATCCATCTGCGCCACGCCGACTGCTTCATCGTGCTCGAGGGCGAGCTCGAGGTGCACGCGGACGGGGAGGCATATCGCATCGGCCCCGGCGGGTCCGCCGTCGTGCCGCCGGGCGTCGTGCATTCGTTCACGAGCATCGGCGCGGCGCGATTCCTCAACGTGCACGCTCCGGCGTGCGGCTTCGTCGAGTACCTCCGCCGCGTCGACGCCGGCGAGCAGGTCGACGAGACGCAGTACGACGTGTACGACGTGGACTGATGGTCCTCGGCCTGAGCGTCGTGCTTGCGGTACTCGCCCTTGCCGGAGCGCCGGCATCGACGACGGTCCTGTGCAATCCGAGCCTCCCGCCGAGAGGCCTCGAGGGAGAGGCGCTTCCGAGCGTGATCCACATTGCGCCCGGCGGTGCGATCACGCCAGGACCTCTCGACACGATCGTGATCGGCCCCACTGCATGCGCGGGTCTGCTCTACGCCGCCGCGACTCCGAGCGAGCGAGCCGCGATCCGACGGCTCAACCCAGGGCTCGACGAGAGCGTCCTCGTCGGTGCCGGACTGCAGGTCGCGCTGCACGAGGCGAATCACGTCGCGCTGGATTCGACCGACGAGTGCGCCGTGGAGAAGGCGACACGCTCGGAGGTGAATTCGCTGATCGTCCGCTACGCCGACCCTGGTCGTTCCCGAGCGGCCGAGACACAGGCGACTGCATCCGACGCGAGTCTCCCGCCGCAGTACCACGGCTGTTGAGCGATCGCTGCGCCTTCACGCGCCGCGCTGGGTGAACCACCTCCCTCCCGCGCCGTCGTGGAAGACGACGGTGCGCTCGCCGCTCTCGAGCACGACCTCGAAGTAGCGCCGGACGAGGGGCTCTTCGGTCCACCAGCGGTCGAGCACGCGCCACTCTTCGCGGAGGACGGCGACGGGCTGGTGGTTCACCTGCCAGGGAGTGCCGTCGAAGTTCGACTCGACGCGCGCCGGGCGCGGTTCGTTCAGTCGTCCCGCGGTACGAACAGCGCGCGCGTCTCGGGAATGCGCGACCATGGTGCGACCTCCACGACGGTGCAGACGGAGCCGGAGCCGGTGCTCGCGCGCACCTGGCGGAGCCCTTCGCTCAGGCGGCTGCGGTCCTCGGCGCCGGCGGCGAGCAGCTCGAGCTGGCGGCCGGCGGGATCGGTGAGCGCGACGAGCTCGACGCGGAGCTCGAGCACGGGCGCCGGCAGCTCGGCGAGCTTCGGCGCGAGCGCGACGCGGATGCGGTCGCCGTCGGCGCTCGGCTCGCGCAGCGTGAGGGTGCGCCGCCAGGAGCCGCCGCCGACGAGCCGCGCGGAGAGCGCGACCTTGCGGACGAAGCGGTCGCGCCGCTCGGGACGCCCGAGCACCGTCTCGACGAGCGCCCCGAGCGCGCGGCGCAGCGTCAGCTCGTTCCCGACCGCCTCGGGAAACTCGAGCGTCTCCGCCACTTCCGCCGGCGGGCGGCGACCGCGCACGCGCGCGGACGCACCGCCTCTCGCCAGGCTCCAGGCGCGCCGGCCGTCCGGCCCCAAGCGTTCGGCGACGGCGCCACCCGGGAGCCCGGCAAGCTGTCCGAGCTTTCTGACTCCGAGCGATTCGAGCTCCTCGTAGCGCTGCCGCTCGAGCGGCAGCAGGGTCAGCGGCAGGGGCGCGAGGAACCGCCCCACCTCGTCGTCGCGGACGACGAGCAGCTGGCCCGGCCGTGCGACCGACGCCGCGGCGAGCGCGGCGAACCGGCGGCCGGCCGCGCCGATGCGCGCATCCCACGCGGTGCCGACCGCGGCGAGCGCGCGCCGGAGCGCCGCGTCGAGGCCGCCGTAGAGGCGCTCCACCCCGCGCGTCTCGAAGTATGCGATGCCGAGCACGGCCGGCTCGACGGAGAAGCCCGCATCCTCGAGCGCGCGGACGATCTCCTCCCACGCGAGCTCGGCCGCCGCGGGGTCGGGCTCGACGAGGACGAGCTGCGGGCACGTCGCGAGCGCCTCGCCGAGCCGCATCTGCGGCCGGACGCCCGCCGCCTCCGCCGCGGCCGTCACGGGGCCGAGGAGCGGCTCCGCTCCGGGCTCCGGCGAGAGCGCCGCAGGGCGCACCGCGAGGGCCGGCGTCTTCCGCAGCGCCGCCTTCAATTCGAACCCGGGGATGGAGAGGCAGGCGATCATCGGAACGTATGTTCTACACGAACGTACGTTCCCCTGTCAAGCCTGGGATTCCCCGCCGACACTGTCCGCATGACCATGCGCATCCTCCCCCTCGCCGCCGCCTGCTTCGCCGCCCTCGTGGCCGCGCTGCCCGCTGCCGCCAAGACGCCTCCGCCCGCCGCCGTCGCCAAGGTCGGGATCGAGGTGGCGAAGCTCGGGCTCGCCACGGGCGACATCGACACGGCGACCTCCAAGTGCAAGACGAAGGCGTGCCTCTCGAAGAGCTACACGGCCTACTACGCCGAGGCGCACACCCTCGACGACGCCCTGATGTCGCTCTGGAACGCGGCCGGCAAGAGCGGCCCGTGCGCCGACGCCGTCGTCAACGCGGGCGCGGGCTTCGACTCGCTCACGACCTCCTACCACCACTTCGAGGCCGCGACGCTTCGCAACGACAAGCCGGCCGCGACCTCGGCCTACGGGAAGATTCAGGCGACGACACCGCGGCTGACGGCGATCATCAGCTCGTTCAAGACGAAGTGCCGCTAGCGCGTCCGCGCGAAGCGCTGCACGGCCTGGAGTAGCTCCTCCGTCTTCGCGGCCGCGTCCGCCTCGTCTCCGGACACGAGCGCTCCGGCGACGCAGTGGCGGACATGGTCGTCGAGGATCGTGAGTGCGAGCGACTCGAGCGCCGTGTTCGCCGCGGCGATCTGCGTGAGGATGTCGATGCAGTAGCGGTCGTCCTCGACCATGCGCTCGATCCCGCGCACCTGGCCCTCGATGCGGTGCAGCCGCTTCACGAGCGCGGGCTTCTTCTCGCTGTAGCCGTGGGTCATGACGCTCCGATCTCCCGTGCGCTGCGGAACCGGCGCAGGCGCAGGCTGTTCGTGACGACGAAGAGGCTCGACGCGGCCATCGCCGCCGCGGCGACGATCGGGTCGAGCAGTCCCGCGACCGCGAGCGGAAGCGCGGCGACGTTGTACGCGAACGCCCAGAAGAGATTGCCCTGGATCGTGCGCAGCGTGCGGCGTGCAAGGCGGATCGCGTCGACCGCGGCGCGCAGGTCGCCGGAGACGAGCGTGAGGTCGGACGCCTCGATCGCGACGTCGGTGCCCGTCCCGATCGCGAGCCCGAGATCGGCCTGCGCGAGCGCGGGAGCGTCGTTGACGCCGTCGCCGACCATCGCCACGACCCTCCCCTCCTCCTGCAGCCGCACGATCTCGCGCACCTTGCCGGCGGGATAGACCTCGGCGAGCACGCGCTCGATGCCGACCTCACGCGCGACGCGCTGCGCGGCCTCCTCGGCGTCGCCGGTGAGGAGCACCGGCGTCAGGCCGAGCGCCTTCAGCTGCCGGATCGCCTCCGCGCTCGTCGGCTTCACCGTGTCGCGCACCTCGAGCGTGGCGCGCGCGACGCCGTCCCAGGCCACCTCGATGCGGCCGCCGCTCCGGCCGACCGACACCTCGTGCCCCTCGACGACGCCCGAGACGCCGACGCCGGGCTCGCTGCGGAACGCCGACACCGCCGGCAGCGCACCTGCCTCGGCGCGCGCCGCCCGCACGACCGCCTGCGCGACCGGATGCTCGGACGCCGTCTCGACCGCGCCCGCAAGCCGGAGGATCTCGGTGCGAGACGCACCGTCGAGCGGGATGAGCTCCGCAAGCTCGAGCTTCCCCTCGGTGACGGTCCCGGTCTTGTCGAGCACGATCGTGTCGACCCTGCGCGTCCGCTCGAGGATCTCCGGCCCGCGGAGGAGGACGCCGAGCTGCGCGCCCCGGCCGGTGCCGACCATCAGCGCGGTCGGCGTCGCGAGGCCGAGCGCGCACGGGCAGGCGATGATCAGCACCGAGACGGCCGCCGTGAACGCGACGCTCGCGCTCGCACCGGAGAGAAGCCAGCCGGCGAGTGTCAGGACCGAGAGTGCGATCACGATCGGGACGAAGATCGCCGAGACGCGGTCGGCGAGCCGCTGCACCGGCGCCTTGCCCGACTGCGCAGCCTCGACGAGGCGTGCGATCTGCGCGAGCGCGGTGTCGCTGCCGACCTTCGTCGCGCGCACGACGAGACGGCCGTACGTGTTGAGCGTCGCGCCTGCGACCTCGGAGCCTGCTGCGACCTCGACCGGGACCGACTCTCCGGTGAGCATCGACCGGTCGAGCGCGGACTCGCCTTCGACGACGACGCCGTCGGCCGCGACCTTCTCGCCCGGACGCACGACGAAGACGTCGCCGGCGCTCACGTCGGCGATCGGCACGAGCCGCTCGACGCCGTCACGCAGGACGCGCGCCTCCTTCGCGCCGAGCTCGAGCAGCAGCCGGATCGCCTCCGACGAGCGGCCCTTCGCGCGCGCCTCGAGGAAGCGGCCGAGCACGATCAGCGTCGTCACCGCGGTGGCGACCTCGAAGTACGTGTCGGCATGCAGCGACGCGAGCAGCACGACGGCCGACCACGTCCACGCGGCGAGCGTGCCGAGCGAGATGAGCGTGTCCATCGACGCGACGCCGTGTCGCGCGTGCTTCAGCGCAACCCGGTGGAAGCCGGCGCCTCCGTAGAAGACGACCGGCGTCGCCAGCGCGAGTGCGACCCACTCCCAGCCCGAGAATGCGAGCGCGGGGACCATCGCAAGCAGCGCGACCGGGATCGTGAGCAC